>QKEV01000011.1 GCA_003252295.1 bacterium | reverse complement strand
AGGGTATCGATGTAGAAAAATTCTTCAACTGGCAAGAAGTTAAGAACGACACATCAAGAATAGCTGACCTTGTACGATTCGAAGAGTATGCTTCACAAAAGTACTCATCTTACTTCAAACCGATGCACGAGTTTGCAAAAGATACCAACCTACCACCACAGGCACTTGAGACCTTTTTGTATCGTTGCACCTCACAAAAAGAATTCACCCAACTCATATTTGAGAAGAGTGAACTCAATTCTTTTGGAAAGGCACAACTCAAAGTGTTCTTTGAAGTACTGAGACTTTCCAAACCGAAGGTTATCGTTGTCGCAAACGCATTCGCCTCAAGGGTGATACGTGAAGAGTTTCAAGAGACTCTTACCTTTGACGATGAACTTGGTTTTCACTGGCTTACTTTAGATACTCATCGAAGTCCTATATTCTTTTCCTCCATGCTTACTGGGCAACGCGCACTCGACCTTGGTTCATACGAACGGTTACGATGGCATGTAAGGAAAGCATCTCAAGCTACTCGGTAGGTTTTTTCTTTTGTGCTTCTTTTTCTTTTCGCACTTGCTCCTTATCTACTCGGAAGATGCGTATTCCCGTTATCTTGTTGTCCTCGCGTATTGTCTCCCAGAAATCTTTTGGACGTGGGCGCAAATACTCCTTCTTGTGATTATCAAGCCAGTACTGTATCGCTCGCATATTTCCATTATTGATGTGGGATACAAGCTTACTCTCTGCAAGGTCGTTGATAGAGTCAGTTCCTTTGTGAAGGGCTTCATCAAGTCTTTTTTTAAACTCAGGATCATCCTTGCACCACCTGTATACGGTATTTCGAGAGAGTCCGACTTTTTCACAAGCAACTGAGATATTTGGGACTTTCTCTATCTGCTCAATGAATGGTACTTCCTTTTTATGCTTTTTCATCTTCTCTAGTAATTTTTACCTTGTCTCCCGTAAGTGTCTCATACCGCTTTATTGCAAGATCGCAGAAGATTGGCTCACGCTCTACTGCGTAAACCCTCCTTTTGAGTTTTTCACCTGCCATTATCGTACTTCCAGACCCTGAGAAACTGTCTAGTATGATGTCATTCATCCTTGAACAACGTCGTATCGCTTTCTCATACACCTGCGGTGGCTTCATGGTGCTATGCTCATACTCATTTGAGCTTAGTCTTTCCTGTGCCCAGATGTCGATGTGGTCGTGTACTTCAGTGAGTAAACTGTTTCCTGTTGTCATCTCTTCGTTCATTATCTCATTGAGCTTGTTGACCCCCTTTATTACACTTGGTTTTCCTCGTGTCCCATACGTACAAGGTTCATAACATTTGTTGAACGCTATTCCGGGGGTAGGGTTCTGTCCGTTCTTTACCCAGAGACATACTCGCTTGTTCTTGATCCCAAGCTCTCTGTACAGAGTTTGAATGAGCCAAATGTAAGTCTGGTCTGACCAGTAGAATACGTGTACATCGGCTTTGGTAACAGCAAGTGCGTTCTCCATAGTCTTTTTAAGGAAGGCACTGTACTCATCGTCACTTAGGCTATCATTCACGTTCCCTCCGTATGCCTGCTTTCCTCCTGTACCTTTATCGTAGTCTATAGCGATATTGTAAGGAGGGTCAGATAAGATCATTGATGCCTTTTCACCATCCATCAACCGTATGAGTGTGTTAGGGTTGGTGCTATCACCACAAATGAGTCTGTGCTTCCCGAGAGTGATAATGTCTCCCGTCTTTACGCTTGGTTCTTTTATCTTTTTAAGTTCTTCCTCTGGATTGAACTCTGTGTCGTCTAGTTTCTTATTCCAGATGTCATCAAGCTCCTTTTGGTCAAAACCAACGTCTAGCAACATATCGAAGTCGAGCTTCTTGAGTTTTTCAAGGTCGAACTCTCCTGTGTTCTTGTTGAGCCTGAGGTTGAGCTCCTTCTCCTTCTTTACGTCTGTGATGTGTACATAGACGACAGGTACTTCTTTCATACCTAGCTCCTTTGCCACCTCAAGGCGAAAATGCCCACCAATGACGATGTTTTTGCGACTCTCTGCACCGTTACAGATGACAGGATCTACAAATCCAAAGCGTTTGATGCTCTCCTTGAGCTGTTCACTTTGCTCCTTCGTGTGCTTGCGAGGATTGTACTTTGCTGGGTTAAGGCTAGTAATTGGTTGTTGTGTTATTTCAAGATTGTTTTTATTCATAGCGTTCTCGTTACTTCTTATAAAGAAGAAAACCCACTTCGCTTGAAGACACCATAGGGTCGTATAGACTCTGTGGGTTTTCTTTTACGAAGTGGGGAATAAAACGCCACCACCTTGTACTATTTAGTTGTGTTTGCTCCTCCAGTCATGGAGACTTGAAGAGAAGTAATGACGGTGTGCATGCATACACATTCATCACCACTTTTATCTATTATACCATTTGGTTTTTTAAGCCATGGACATTTTTAAATAGGCAAGAAAATTGCTTTACAAGACGCCATTTTCTGACATCATTAGGTTGTTATGATTAAAAATCAGGAGATTGATTACGATTCAGAACGAAGTGCAGACGTGAGTGCTGTCCTTAACTCAGAGCAACATAAGAAAGTTGTTGTAGCGGGACCTGGTACTGGCAAAAGTTTTCTCTTCGAACAGGTAATTAACAAGAAGCGTGCGGAAGGTAAAACTAACTTTCTTGCTATTACGTTCATTGGGAAATTAGGAGATGCTCTGGCTGACGATCTGGCAGGATTAGCAGAGACTCATACTCTGCATGGCTTTGCCCGACAATTTTTTCTTAGTCACTGTAGTGATGACTGGGAGTATTATCCCTACATGGATGAACTCATTAAAAATGATTTGAGTGCCGTAGGTATTACTGAGTTCAAGATAGGTGACGAAAATTACAAAGAACGCACAGTTCACTATAAAGCGGTTGGTCATGCTGATGTTGTTCATTATGCAGTACAGATATGTAAAAAGGATGCAGAAAAGATACCGAAGTTTGACTTAATACTAATAGATGAGTTTCAGGACTTTAACGAAATAGAAGCTGAGTTCATTGATCTGCTTGCAACAAAAAATGAAATGTTGATTGTGGGTGATGATGATCAGGCGTTATATGAATTCAAGGGATCATCACCAAAATATATTAGAGATAAGTTCGGTCATGAGAATGTTGAGTTCGAAAGTCATACCCTTCGGTTTTGTTCACGTTGCACTGAGCCAATAATTAACGCCTTTCATAATATTGTAGATGGCTTCAAATTGAGTGCTGAGGGAAATGAGCGAATCAAAAAGGATTATATTTGTTATCTACCTGGTAAGGCTCGAGATGGAGAAATGAACCCAAAATTGGGTTTGATGGAGAATGTTAACCCTGGCAATATTCCATACAAAATCAGGGAACAACTTGAACATATTCTTGAGACACAAAAAATTAAATCAGTTCTAATCATCGGTGAAGGACAAAGTTGCCAACCTCTCTTACATGCCATTGCAAAGAAGTTTCGTGCTTTTGGATTTACTAATATTGACCACACGAGAAGTGAATTGAAGCCATTTGATTTAGAACAAACTGCAATTGATGGATATAAGTTTTTGGCTAAGGGGAAAAATCTTACACTTGCATGGAGACTTGTTGCTCAAATAAGCCCAGATGTTGATGTTAAGAAAATTTTGACCACACACTACTCTGATTCTAAGGGGTTTATCAACTCTCTAACAGAAGAATACAAAAGTCAGCATGCATCAAACGCAAAGGTGCTTCATAAGCTCCTGCATGAACCACCTTCCAAGGTGAAGGCTGTTGCTGATTCGTCAATAGCCAAACTTCAAGAGGTTATTGTTAAAGAAAAAACTTCTGATAGGGACCTGCTGACTAGCCAGCTGGTTTCTGAAAATAGTAACTTACCACGACCTTTGTCAAATCTTGATATCACTATTTGTAGTATTTTAGGATCTAAGGGTCTTGGAGCCGATGTCGTGTTTTTGGTTGGCTTTGATCAAGGTAAGCTTCCTCTGAAAAAGACTGTGCAGGAAAGTGAAATTTACCAGATGCTTGTAGCTTTAACACGAGCTAAGAAACGCATTTACTTGATCAACACTCTAAATAGCCAGGTCTCACAGTTTGCAAATCATATTGACTCGAAAATTATCCAGAGAATATAAACATGATCACACTAAGGAAAAAAGATGGAAAGATATTTTTAATCTATAAACCAGATCAAGCTGATCCAAACTGGGTTAATGCTTCACTAAAAGATGACGGTGAAGTATTTCTTAGATCAAAAACATTTACCTTTAAATCTGAAGATTTGCTTAAGTTTGACGATGAAAGTTTTAAGGAAGAGTATGTTTTTCTTTTTGCTGAAATAGAAACTGGAAACGAATACTACAAGGTTTTAGGTAGACGATTAGGAATTAGTTATGATGTGTATTTTCACAAAGACATTAAACTATCTTTGAAATATTTTTTGGCTCCCTACAACATCTCAATATTTAAGAAAATTGGAAGATTGATTGATAGTGACTTATATATTGCTGGTGATAACACTAATGCTTTGTCCGTCGAAGACTTTAATGGTCTGGTTAAGAATTTCCCCAGTACATATGAATTACAAAAATATACAGATGCTCGTCTCTCTGCAGTTTTAGGTGACTACTTTAGCTCGGCTTCACAAGTGAATGAAAAATATACCCAGTACATGAATAAAAAAGTTTCAGCTCAGGATTCACAAATATCAAAAATTTTTAAGGAACTTGAGGTTGAAAAATATAAGGAAATTATTCAAAAACTGGAGAGAATGCTTCAACAACCAGAAGTCTTCAATGAAAAACAATGGCAACTTGAAATCTTAGATATTGTGTTGTTACTATTTCCTAAATACGTATACGCCTTTGAAAATGCAGTGGTTAGAGATGCATATCAAAATAAAAACCGAAAACTTGATTTAATTCTTGTGGATGCTGATGGAAATGTTGATGTGATTGAAATTAAAAAACCCTTTGATGAAGCGATAGTTTCAAGTGGAAAATACAGAGATAATCACGTACCTAAGCGTGAGCTGTCAGGATCAATTGTTCAGCTTGAGAAATATATATTTCATTTGAGTAAATCAGGTAAGAAAGGTGAAGAAAAACTCACAGAACAGTTTAAGCAAAGTTTGCCCCAGAGTTTTGAAATCAGGATTACAAATCCTTTAGGTCTAATTATTGTGGGTAGGAGCAACAATTTAACAAATGAGCAAAAAGCAGATTTTGAAGTCATAAAACGTAAATACAAACACCTTTTAGATATTGTTACTTACGACGACCTCCTTGCTAGGCTAAAGCGAATTATTGCTGCGTGGGAAAGTCGATAAACATGGTTGATTAGTGTAAAAAGTGTCACTTTTGTCACTTTTTGAGGTAAACTATAAGAGGGGACGTAGCCTGTTTCTTTAAAAACGCACCGAAAACAATTCAGACAGTTGACCACAAAAAGTAATATCCCGAGAGCTATCTTTGATGATTTTTCTTTGGAAACTTACAGTGATTGAATCTGGTTGTAACCAGCTAGCATTTTGTGCCACATAGCCACCATTCCTGCGAAGCAAAGCAGGGGTCGGACAGCCCATTTTCACGGGGCATGAGTATGACGAAGACACGAATTTGTACTATATGAATGCCAGATACCAAGAGCCAGGCATCGGAAGGTTCATAAGTCAAGATCCGGTGTTCTTATCACTCGGTGATAAGAAGCGAGTTAAAAATGATTCAAAGAAAGAGCAGGAGCAGGTGCTTGAGAATCCACAACTCTTAAACAGTTACTCGTATGCTGGGAATAATCCTCTCATTGGCACTGACCCCGATGGTAAGTATTTCGAGGTGTCAGTTTCAGGTACTGCATATGGTGGTAGTGGAGCACTGGGTGTTCGGGTGAGTACAAGGGGTATAAATGTGTTTGCATCTGGCGGAGCGGGTGGAGGGGTTAGTGTTTCCCCTCTATCATTTGCGTACTCCCCTGGAGACATCTCACATCGCACAGAAGTGAATGATAGTGTAGGTGCCAGCGGATCTTACTTTGTTGGGTATGGTCGAGATTACAATGGGCGTGTTGTAAATAATAATTTCCAAAAAGATTCCGTCTCAAATTCCTTGCAATTAGGTCTTGGTTTTGATGTGTATGCAAGGAGGGAAATCTCAATCCCAATACTTGGAAGTGCTGCTCCAGAGGGTCTAATATTAGATCCAAATCCGTCCCCTTACAGCACACCAAACTATATTGTTGCACCACAAAAAGATAAAACACTGTACATTAGCAATCCAACTTCTCAGCAGAAAATTTATTCGGCTGATCCTTCAGATAATACAAAAAACAATGAGCACAAGTTAAAAATGAGTATTAAACAAAATTAACAGTAATAATTTCCTACCTATGACTGAAGTAACTACAACATATGACATCATTTGGGCTATTGGAGCGGTGATTTTTGGTGTCGCACTACTTATTTTTAGAGAACGTTTCTTGAGTGGTAATGCAAAAATATTCAAGAACCTATATGAAAAGACAAACTTTTTTCTGTTTAAACACGGAGCAGCAAAAATGAATAGTACCGACATTCGGATTGTTTCCATAATTGTAGCTGTCGTACTGATTGTTGCTGGTGTTGGTATCCTCATAAACGTATTTTAAAAATTATTCTGTCGTTTAAATTTATCGCCATTATTTTGAAAGTATAGTCCGAGCATGTTGGTAACTTTGTATGCTTAAAAAAGTAGAAAAAAGCAAAAATAGTTCACTGGATTTGATGTGGTATGTTTTTCGTAGATTGAAGTTGTCTGCGGAGGAAAACTATAAAGAAACAGCACCCAACTTACCAAGTGTTGCCACAGACTACTACTGGTACCAATATCTCAACATCCCACACTTGCAAAGCAGGGGTTGGACAGCCCATTTTCACGGGGCATGAGTACGACGAAGACACGAATTTGTACTATATGCAGAGTCGGTACCAAGATCCAGAGGTGGGGAGGTTTATTTCTCAAGACCCAGCGTTTAGAGAAATAAATTTTGACCTTGCTGATCCTCAATCTATGAACGCATATTCTTATAGTAGGAATAACCCTGTTTCTATGGTTGATAGGGATGGTCAAATGTTTGAGTACTTTGCTGCGTATCTTGTATCTCATTATTATATTAACAATACTCCAAACATACCTCACAGTATCCGCGAGGCAGATTTTGCTGTAACTCATCCGATAGCAGCCTATCAAATTGGATCAGCAACTGATGGATCTACAAAAAATATTTCAAGTGTTGCAAGCAATTTTGCAGTAAACCTCACAAACTCAAACTTTGGGTATTCTGGACAAGCACAAATGGGCACAGAAAGAAATGCATTACGGCATGTTATCTGGCAAGGAATAACAACAAATACTTTTGGGTCAAATATTGCTAAATATGCTGGTAATTCTCATGAGTATAATCCTTTTGCTGATCTTTCGGTTAGAAGTTTCTCTGACGGAGCTTTGGCAGATCAAACTGTTGATATCTTGAATAATCAGATAGGAAGGAATATAGCAACGCAAAATCCCGGATTGTCATCAAGAGATATTGCACAACAATCACTTGATTACTTCTACAAGACAGGTCTTTACACTACGCAAAAAGATTCAAATGGTATGTATAATGTTATACAAACAAGATTATCAGAAGATCAATACACGAAGAGTTCTGCTGAAGTAAAGAAACTTAATAACAAAGGGTTAAGGCAATAATATGAAAAAAAGTAAAATCTTGACAATTGTATTTCTAATTTTATTAGTTGCAGTTGTGATATCATTCCTTATCTATAATAAAATTGAAAATTCAAAAGAATTTAGTACAAAATTAATTTCTTTTGTTCAAGATAACTGTAAAACTTCGAGTGAATGTTTTGTTGATCTGAATAATCTCACAAATTTTGAGTGGGATGAAGTGTATTACATAACTGAGGGTGCAACTCTAGATAATATAGAAACCCTTGAACCAGAGGAAAAAGAACTTTCAAAAGTAGAACATGGGTTGGCTGACCATGAGATTATTTTCTTAAATAACGGTAATGTAGTTTATTCAGAAAGACTCAAAGCTGGTATAGAGGGTCCTGTTAAGAACGAGATATTTTTTGAGTATCATAATTTGGAAAAGATATTAAAATATTTTTCAACTGATCCAGAATTTAAAATTGAAAAGATCTCAACAAATAACGGTGAATATGTTGGAGGTACTGATTATTTCATTAGTCTGAATAAAGTGAATGATTGAGGAATTATTACAAGAAAAGGTAGAAAATGACAACAGAAATGTTACCGAGTGTGCAAGTACTTTTGTGTAAATGGCAGTCGATAAACATGGTTTAGTCTTTGTTGGCGTCTGTGCAATTATTTTTCCTGTATTTATTTTTACAGGACCAATAGAAATACAGTTTTAGTATTATCCTAAACAATAGATGCGAGGTGTGTATGGTGGGTTTTCAATGCTGTGCAAAATTACATTTGAAAACGCATCAGCCAAATCATCGTGTTTCTCAACACCAAAATGTACAATTTGTTGTATAAGTTCCTCTGCTCCTTCACGAGGAAATAACACCTTACCCGTCTTGATGAAGTTTGCTGTTAGTACTAAGCGTGTTCGTTTATCCTGATGCCCTGGACGAACTGTTACTACATTCCACAACCCTTCGTTTATCAGTTGCTGTGGCAGCGCTTTTTGATAAGCAACATCTTCGATGACGAAAGTTGGAGGATTCCTGTCTTTTGCTCTGTAACTCTTATCAAGCATTAGGCACGTTTCTACTGTCTCCGGGAATGTGAGTCTCTTGTTAATAACTTTAGGAAGTATGTACACACAAAAGCCATCATACAGTTCATACAAAAGAGCTGGGACTATTGCAGTGTAATCCGCAGTGTCACGTTTTGATATGGCGAGATCAATGCCAAATCGTACTTCAGTATGTGAAGCATATCCACTTTCAAGTTTCGAAGGTTCCGGTAGTTCATCGTAGTACTGTATCCAATCAAGATGTATTGCCTGATCTTCGTCTGGAACAATGTTTAGTAAGTACTCACGTTGCCAAGCTATTTCATCGCCTACTTTCTTACGCTCCTTGTCTATTGCTATTTGATCCGGATACTTACCATACCAGTTTGATTTTCCTTTTGAGTTTACTATTGCACAAGACATGAAGGTGCCATCAAGTTCGTTTCTTTCAACACGTTCACGTAGACGCATAAGCAAAGAGTCTTCATGTAGTAGGTTACCCACCACTATTAAACGAGTGTCTTGGTCACCAGCAGGTATTACGTCACTGGTGAGCCACTGATACGTTTTGTTTCTACCTTCTCGTGTTTTTGTTGAGGATACATCTTCTACATCATCACAAATAAATAGGTCAGGACGATGTTGATGGTGTCGTAAACCACGGATGCTTTGTTCAGTGGAAGCAACAGTAATACGTGCATGAGTGTTTGAGAATACTAATGAGTGTGAACCCCATTCATCTGACTCCTCATTAAACGGACCCAAATCACTTTTAAGGAGAGGGTTGTTTTCTAATTCGTTACGGATATTCATCATGTGCTGTTTTGCTTGGGTGCGTGTCTGACAGAAGATGATCACAAACTTCTTTTCTTGTTTTCCTAGTATTGCCCATATGGGGTAAGCGGTTGTGGCAATGGTAGATTTTCCAGAACCACGAAAAGCTACCACAAAGAGATTTTCATCAGGTTCATTCTCAAGTTTTCCAATGAGGTTGTGCTGAAATGGTGCAGTTTCAAACTGCACGTAATGGTTAAAGTAAAAGTGAAAGAAGTAGTTAAAACTATCTTTCATCACCTTACGTCGCACGCTCTTGTCTTTTGCAAGTGCATTAAATAAGTCTTCTGGGATTGGGTTGTTATTGTTCATGTTTATCTGTGTTGGTTGGAATAATTTTTGCAAGCTCTAGTGCTTTGCGTACAGTCGCTTCCTGTTCAGGAGAGAGTTCATCAATGGTGTCAGTGCGTGTTACTTCTACTTTGTCTCGGTATGCTGGATGTCGTTTGTTAAGCCAAAAGCGTACAGCAGAAAAGTTTTTCTCTTTAATAAGCTGTAGTAGCTGACTTTCACTCATGTCGTTCACAAACGCTATACCGTCTTCAAGTGCCTCCTCAAACTGTTTTGCGAATTCTCTATCTTCACGTTTCCAGCGGTATACCGTATTACGGGACACCCCAGTCTTCTCACAGGCAACTTGTACGATTGGCACCTTACGTAGTTCTTCAAGAAACTGTTTTGCGTACCTATACTTTTTCATAAAACTTTTTGGTTATCTGGGCATCTTCTCCTGTAAGGTGCTTGTATCTACGTATTGCAAGTTCACAAAATACAGGATCAATCTCCAGTGAATACACACGACGTTTCAGTTGATGTGCTGCTATGAGAGTACTTGCTGAGCCAGAGAATGAATCAAGAATAATGTCACCCGGTTTACTGCATCGTTTTATTGCTTTCTCGTGCAGGGTAGGTGGCTTAGATGTTGCATGTTCATACTCCTTTGATTTAAGTCTTTTGGCACTCCATACGTTCGAAAGGTCTTCAAGTAGCGAGTTACCTGTACCAAGCTCCTTATTTTGTACTTCTGTGCAGGTGCGTGTTTCATTACTCAGGTATGGTGAACCTGTTGTGCCATACACGCAGTATTCAATTACTTTGTTGAACGCAACCTGTGGTGTAGGGCTAGCGTTATTTTTAAGCCAAATGTTTAGTCGGCGATTCTTAATACCTAGCTCGTTGTATAGCGTTTGAAACAGCCACACATATGATTCATCACACCAATAGAAGTAGTGAGTGTCAGGGTAGGCAACAGTTTGTGTAGCTTGCATTATTTGTTGTATGAACGTTCGGTACTCCGCTGGTGTTTTATTGTCGTCTACTGTTCCACCGTAGCTACTTTTGTTTCCAACACCACGATCATAACTGAGACCAATGTTATATATAGGGTCCGAGTAGATCATTGCAGTTCTCTCATCACCAAAGAGAGCACGTACTGCTTCGGGGTCAGTGCTGTCAGCACAAAGCAGTTTGTGCTTACCGAGTCTGATAAGGTCGCCAAGTTGTATATCGGTTGAGTGTATTTTCCTCACTTCCTTTTCTGGTTTAAAGGTGTCTTCTTTAGTTTCCAAATCTTTATCCCAAAATTCTGAAAGTTCCAACTGGTCAAAACCAACGTCAGTAAGCATGTCTATGTCGAATGCTTTGAGGGCATCATAGTCCCAATCACCACCAAGTTTGTTTGAGCCAATAAGGTACTCTTTCGCCTCCTTGTTGGTTAGTTTACGGTTAGGAACACGAGTATCTATCATTTCATCACCACGACCAAGTAGCTGTAGTGCCTTGATGCGCTGATGTCCTGCTAAAATAGTACCGTCGTAGTCTACCGCAGGTATTTCAACAAGATTAAATTTTTTTAAACTTTGCGTTAGGTCTGACATTTGTTTGTCAGTAATTCTGCGTGGATTAACCTCTTGTGGAATGAGGTCGTTGATACGTTTTTGGACCGTCGTCCATGAGAGCTTGTTCATACTCCTTAAACAATTATGTTTATAAGGATGTATGGAAATAGAAAAAACCTACTCCACACACGAAACAGACAACACGTTGTCATCTATTTCTTGCGCGGAGTAGGCACGGAGGGTGAGTCTATGCGTTACTCTACTTTTTACTACGCAATATTTATATCTATATTAAATCAATCTGTTTGCCTTTTTGCAAGGCCTCGCAATACACGTTTACCTTTTTTGCTTTCCAAGAATTGTTTTGCATCATTTCCAGCCTTAAGTGGTGTACCTTTTTTTGGAAGTTGAAGCAAAACCTTATACCCATCCTTTTCTTCCTTTTGTACGAATTCAATAAATGATGGATCTTCATAGAGATGCTTTAGAAAGTCACCAACATCCTTGTTTAGATTACCTGTGGTAGGGTAATAGAATCTTCCTGACGTATCATTTATGAAAGCTTTAGCGACTTTACGCCCAACTGATTTGGTTGGTGGATGCTTTGTTGTGTGAACCTGAAAATCAGTAAGTTCGATTACTTTATATTTTTGTCCATCTTTATGCTCGTGAGGTTTGAGTTGCAATTTAGTGACGTACTCCTCGGTCATATTTACTTTCTTTTGCGTGTACTTGGGCGCTGAGAGAGGGCACTACCTGCTGCCGTCTTTGAGGTGGAAGAAGTGCGTTTGTCACGCATTGTCTTACTTGCTGCGGTAGCAGCCCGGGCACTAGTCACCTTGCTTCGATTGCTTTTTGCCATGTTACTTATTTACTTTACCTGATAATGCGTTTATATTACTCCCCAGACTCAGAGTGTCAAGAGTGTAAAGAAAGTTTACATAAAAGTTGCAATACAAGCTTAAATATGATATAATATACAAGCATGCATCACTTACAAAAACAATTGTTGAATTTAGCACACAACCAAGATCTAGGCGTATTGAGTTTACGGCAGATAGCCAAACTTGTCGGTGTTGAGAATAAACCACAAATTGTTAAGCACCACCTGCAACAACTTGAAAAACATGGACTTTTGCAGGTTAACTTTGATGAGAAACTCATAAAACCTGTTAAACGTGGTTTTAATATGCCTCAGGCTAAACGTTTGTTTTTTTCGTTGCCAATATTTGGTACAGCAAACTGCGGTCCTGCAACAGTGTTTGCAGAGGAGAGAATTGAGGGGTATTTGAAGGTGTCTGCAAAAATGCTACCTCACAGAAAACAAGATTTATACGTTTTGGTGGCGGATGGTCCCTCAATGAATATGGCTGAGGTGAGAAAAGGGGTTGTTATAGAAGATGGTGACTATGTTGTTGTTGATGGCTCGTATGTTGAACCGAAAGATAAGGATATTGTGGTTGCGGTTATTGATGGACTTGCAACAATAAAACGTTTTAGAAAAGATGTGAAGAATAAACGTTTTGTTTTGGAAGCTGATTCAACTGAAAAGTACTATCCTATATATGTTTCAGAAGAAGACGAGTTTGTAATTAGTGGCAAAGTAATTGATGTAATTAAAAAGTAAATAAACAGATATGAAAGAACATTTTCAGAAACTCAGAAGTAATCTTGAATTAAATGATACGTTCAAAGGTGTTATTAAAACTCGACATGCAGCTATACGAAGTGTGATAGCAAATAATCATTCTAATGTTGTTGAAACAAAACTAATTGGCTCTCTACAAAGACAAACTCGTATCCAACCACGACAAGGTGACGTGTTTGACATTGACATACTTGTAGTATTGGGGGCATTTAATCAATGGGTGCCTTATGGAGGTGTAACTCCTGAAGAAGCATTAGAGGGTGTCTATACCGCAACTAATGATAGTGACAGATATGCTACAAAAAATCCAAAAAAAGATGCACCTACAGTTACGTTAGAATTTCAAAATAATATTAAAGTTGAACTGGTGCCAGCATATGTTGATAATATTGGACATTCTCCCTCTGGAGTATCTGTATTTCCAAAAGGTAGGGGTTACTGGGTACCAAACAATGGTCGATGGGAGCATGCAGACTATGATTTTGATGCAGATTACATAACTAAACAAAACGTCAAAAGTGACAAGTGGTTAGTACCAACAATAAAAATGTTAAAAGCAATTCGAAGGGAATGTTTTCCTAGACTTGAATCATTTCCGCTTGAAATAATTGCAGGACAACTTATTCCTTTAATTATTATTGACCAAAAAAAGCGCGGTAAACAAATAAGTTCCACTGAACTCCTTGAAATATTTTTTGGTGTTGTTAAAGACTCTCTTGCTTCCTCACAACAAGTACCAGGCAGTAATTCATCACCAGTTAGCATTGATGCAGTTACAATTAAATTTGCTTTTGATACAATATATCAATATATTCGTATTTTAAATAATCCTTCAACTAGTCAGGTGGATAAAATTGAAGGATGGAAGAAATTATTTGGAGATTCATTTCCAACAAGGATATGAAAAAGTCAGTAAACCAAAAATTAATTGATGAATGCAGAAGGCAGGAAGAGTCTTGTTTATACACTTCCACAACTTTATATATTTGGCTTAGAGAAGCTAGAATATGGAGAAGTGTATTTATTATTGTTCCAATAGTATTTGGTGCTATTGCATCATGGTCAATATTAAAGAATTTTGAAACACCATGGACTATTTGGGTGACTGCAACATTAGGTCTGATAGCTGGGCTATTGCCTGCCATTAGAGATGCTATTGGACTTGATGTTCATGTTGATGAGATTGCAAGACATGCTGCACAATTTAAAAATTTACAAGATTGCTTTCGTTTAGCAGCAAATGTTGGTATCGATAAAGAACCCGATGATTTTGAGATCCAAGTTAAAGATTTATTGGAGAGACTAGATGATACTCGAAAAGCAAGTGTTACACCTCCTGAGAGATGCTTTAAAAAAGCAAAAGCAAAAATTAAGAGTGGAGATTATGATTTTTCAGTTGATGAAAAATAAATCCTAACTACATTATTCTTGTACACTCTTTTGTCTTATGATTGAGATTTTTGAAATCTGTTTAAAATAGATGAGGAGTAAATTGCTACCTGTTCCACCAAGTTCCAAACTTACCAAGGAGTAGAATAGGGATACCTAGAATAAATGACGATAACCCCATCCCTGTGTGGTAGTCGCTCAGACCGCTTTCCAATCCCCACGCTAAACTGTACCATCCTCCAAAGATGGTAAGTATCCAGCCAATAACTATCATTACTTTCCACTTTTTTGGTGTACCTAAATTACCACCAACACGCACAACAGTAGTGTGTTTATTCAGACCGAACCATGAAAGGATAATGCCTGCTACTACAGCAACAATAACCCCTGTAACTATTTCATTCATGTGAATACAGCATAGATGTATGTATAGAAAAGTCAAAAATCATATAATGTTACAGTGTGTTGTAACGTTATATGCTCAACATGTGTCACTTTTGTCACTTTTTAGTACGCACGAGAAGGGTTGTTAATGTTTATCTACTTTTAATCAAAATAACCTTGCAGGGTAACAAATCAGATAGGTTCTACCTGCTGAAGGCTCACAAGTTGGGAAGAATCGTATAAATATTGCTGATATATACTGTAGATTGGCGATAATTTAGCGGTTCCAAAACCACCATCAAGAAAACTGAGTTTTTCTTCAAATATGGAACCATGAAAGCGAAGCCTTTTCTCAGGCTCGTTTTCATATTTAAGCCAAGTGTCTTTTGTGTTTCGAACAAGAGAGAAGCAATGCTCCAAGGCTTGATCTATATTCACTACATTTTGATTTACATCTAAAAGACAGTTTTGTTTTTCAAATATTTGTTGTTCTATACTTTCCATTCTCTGTGAGAACTGTTCTTGCGAGTAGGTTCCATTTTCTACAAGCTTATAGATATTTTCTTTTTGAAGTTCTAGGGATGAAATGTCTTTTTGAACTTTGTTGTTGTGCTTTTCTGTGTGTTCGGTTCGTTTTTCCCATTCATTTTTTACAACAGCTTTGAAGGCATTTTCATATTGAAGTGTTGGATTGACTTCATCGAGTAGTTTCAAAAAAGCTTCTTCCATTTCTTGTTTACGGACAGATTTTGCATGAGGGCAGTTATGCTTTTGGTGCTGGTAGTGTCCGTACTTTTTACCACCTCTACCAGTTGAGAAACTTGCGGTAAGTTTTTGACCACAGTAACCACAGACAACATGACCTCTTAAAGGGAAGGAAGGGTTGATGGAGCTTTTAGAGGGGTATAAATGTTTTCTTCCGGTACTGTTACACTTTCTGAAAAGTTCTTTTGATATTAGGGGAGTATGAACACCGTCAGTTTCAATACCCATGCCACGAACAACACCACAGTAGAGAGGGTTCTTGATAATTTTTTCCATAAGTTGAGGGATTGCCCCCTTTCCTTGCTTTGTTTTAAAACCTTTCTTGTCTAAGAGTGTAGCTAGTGATCTATACGTGTGTGTGCCTTTAGAAAACTCTTCAAAAGCTATTTGTATATAGTGACTATAGTTTTCATCTATAACAAGGTTTCCTGCCTTCTCAAGGCGTTTGTAACCTATTGGAGCCTGCCATACCCATACACCTTGCTTCAATCTTTCTTTCATTCCGTTTGAACTTCTTTCAGTGCGAACATTGTTGTCGAATTCAGAGAATGCAGAAAGTACACCTTCCATAAGTCTACCTGTAGGAGTGTCGTCTATTGGTTCGGTTACAGAGAGTAATCTTACTTTGTGTTTTCGAAGTACACCTTGTATGGTTGTATGATCAAGTTGGTTGCGAGCAAACCTGTCGAGTTTGTAAACAATAAATGCAGAAATTAAATTCTTCTTTGTGGTGGAGTAGGTAATAGCTTTTGTAAACTCTGTACGGTGTGCTGTTTTTGCTGATTCTCCTTTTTCAATAAATACTTGAGCAACTGTGTACCCCTCACGCCCAGCATACTCTTTGCACATTCTTTCTTGCATTTCTAGACTGGTGCCATCTACTTGCTCAAGTGAAGAAACACGACAGTATATAACAGCATTGTTATTACTCATGGTACTCATACTACATTTTATTTTCCAACTTTACATCTTGACCCCCAAGCGGGAAATTGGAACCATGTTCTTCTAAGTAATCTTCAATGCCAAGTCTTGCTAAGTCGTACAGTTTCTCACGTATCTTAATAACAACTTCGTCTGGAGCGTTCTGTAAACTAGGTTCAAGTATTCGTATTTGCTCAATACTAATCATTTGTTTTAAATACTCGATAGCGACCATTACCAAGCCATGAAGTAAGAAAAGAATGGTCAACCTCTGGAGTTGTTTCAGATACTCCGAATAGATACAAAACTTCTTCAACAGGGAAGGAACCACTTTGAATAACAGGGCGAAGAATGTTTTTTGATGCAACGTAACTTTTTTGATTCATTAGACGAGGGTCAATGAAAGCTTTCGCCATATACTTTGAAAGATAGTGAGAAAGTCTTTCGTTACCGTCTGTTTCTTTTAGATATAC
This sequence comes from bacterium, assembly GCA_003252295.1. Lineage (GTDB taxonomy): Bacteria > Patescibacteriota > Minisyncoccia > Phycocordibacterales > UBA12088 > UBA12088. The sequence goes on along the minus strand of QKEV01000011.1, from coordinate 71,749 downwards.
AAAACCCTTGGACCAAAGTCCTGCAAGCGTACGAGTTTTCCTTTCCTGTGGAACCATTTCCTTGGGTAGTCCCCAGAAGAGAGCATGGAAATGTACCGCTCCACGTTTTTGAAATTCTGGTACACAGATGTATTTAAAAGTTTTTCCGTATTTGTTTCTGAGAGTTCTTGTGAAAGCTGAGAAGTCTTTATATGCGAGACCAAGGTCGGTGAAATTATCTCTGTAGGTAAGTGTAATAAGTATAGGGAGTGTATTTGGTTCAAGGTTAGATGCCACGATGCGTCTAAAAGCCAACTGAGCACGTCGTGCGTTATCGGATCTCTTCCCCAGTTTCCTTTCCTGTAGTGAATCTTTTCCGCTAGTTCCCATGTCATCATACTCAGGTTTATTTTCACCTGTTCTTTTGCAAGGTTTATCTCTTCCTTTGAGAACAAGGATATCTCTGTCGTATTCATATACTTCAACTGTATTTGCGTAACTAATAATTTTTACATGTCCCATAACGTAAGTAGTTAAGTGAGGTAGTAAGCAAGTCACCTTTCGGCGCAGGCGCTCGCCCTTCATGGCACTCACGTGCGCAAGAGGAACTCATTTGCGCACGTGTGATACCACGAAGCTTCCTAGGCGAGAGCAGGAGTCCGCCTGCGCCTTGAAAATTGACAACTAATATAGAAAGTACATTATGAGTTTGTCGCTTATAGGTGCTTTTCTTATTTGGTCACGTATTCAAGCGATGTTTTATGTGGAAGTATGAAAAATAAAACTGCATTCAAGCTAAAAAAAATTCCCTATTTCAAAAAGGGAACATTAGTATTCCTTGAGAGTGGACATAAGTTGCATCTATCAGACCGATACTACAGATGTACGAAAAAGGCGCAAAATATTTGTTCAGCTAATGAAAAGCGTATACTGCAAAAAACACTTGAAACAGCATTTTCAAGATATGCGTCAGGGCTACATTTAAAAAAGGAAAATAGTGGCAAATATTTTAAACAGTTGTTAAAAGACAATCTTTTTGATCTCTTTGATGACACAATGTTTGATATGGACGACACAGATGATCGGATTGAAAACACTACGCTATTGATCAGGGAGGACTTAGAGAAAAAAAAGATTATGCAAGAATCAGATTTTAAAGAACTTGAAGAGTTGCATAAAAAACAATGCGACAATCAAAAACCATTGTGGCTACTAGGGTATGCTTTTGGAATGTTAAAAGTTCTTGTAAATCCAAATGGAAAAGCAGACATTGGAAGAAATTTAGCACAACTTACAAGACATATTTATTTAAGTAACGACGGAAAGATAAAAGAAATTGAGTTTGAGCCTTGGGGTTGGTATATCTTGAGTGAAATGGTTGAAAGATGGGAATCCGGTTTTGTTAATCAGTTACTAAAAAATAAAATTAAGGTTCGTAACACTCTTGATACTGAGTTAAAAGAATTAGGTATCACTGAAGCAACAAAACAGTTTTCAAATATCAAAAGACCTCTTGGTAAAAATTTTATGGAAGGAGATTCAATAATTTCCATGTTACATGGAGTAGTAAAAATGTTGTTGAGCAATGGAGAGGAGCAGAAAATTGTCATGTTTGAACTCATGGACAAATTGAAAAATGATCCAGTGTTTGTATTATCAGCACAAACTTTGTCAGTTGCAAATATAAAACTTAAAAAATAAAAATTAATTACAAAATATTACAATTATGTGGTTCTTCGATAAAAAAACAGCTTCAAAAGAAGAAGATAAATATTATAAAAAGCTAGAAAAAAAATATAAGACAATTCCTCGTCTTGATGAAATATCCAGAGAAGCAATAATTTACGTTGGAATAAGTCCAAAGACACTTTCTTCAATACAGAACAGAAGCATAAGTCCTGCGATGTTTGATTCAATTTATAATTATTTATCAATAAATTCCTCTATGCACAAACAAGAAGCCCAAGCGTATCATGCTTGGATGGCGATCACAATTTCAATTATTGTATTTATGTATTCAATACTTACAGGGATATTTCCAACACTTCATCAAGAAAGACACTTAATAATTTATTTTATAATAACAATAATTTTTTCAACTATAGTCGCAACAACTTTGTATTTATTATTTTGTGAAGCTAGTAAGGAGTCAGATCTTGCACGTTTGTACGCTAGGTCACAAGATTGGATTGCAAAAGAATATGGAATTATACTACCTTGGGATTACAGAGAATCTGTAAAAAGATCAAAAGAAACAAGTCTAAAACAAGTTTGAGTTACTCTAAAGGTTTTTTTTTGAGTATAAAACCTGTCAAGGTGTGCCTGTGGATAACCTTGACAAATGTTAATATCTTTGATAGCATTATTACCAATAAGAGAGCAAGTAAGCGTAAGCTACAAACTCTCTTTTGAAAAAGCGGCAAGTCCGCTTTTTCTTCGTTTATGGTAAAGGTAATCGAATAAAACTATTTGTACCATCTTTGAAATTAATGAGTTTCGTATTTAATATATTTATAAGTTTTCCTTCATAACTTTCAGGCAAAAGACTAAAAAAACCTTCGTCACTTAAGATTTTTTTTACTCCAGCATACACCAATATGTCTGCAATCTGTGCCTCAATATCATGATTATTTTTACTAACGAATGTAATTGATGTTAATTGTTTTTTTAAATCTATATGACTTAAGTTCATTGAAGGACAACCTTGCGACAAGTAAGAAGTATATCTTTTGTATAAGTTGATATCTGCCGAACTAGATGATTCAGCAATTATTTGACCCAAGAAACATTTTTCATGTAAAAATTTTATATATAGTTCAATGAGAGTGTCTGTTGCAATATTTCGTACTTTTAATTCACTCCATCCAAGTGTTCTAGCTTTTTCTTTGTTAATTGAAACTATAATACATCTGTAACTATTGTTATTTAAAAATTTAAATAAGTCAGTTTTAAAGTCACTATAAGTATCTTGATCATTTAAAATACTAAAATCATTTCTTTTCTTTCCGATATCTACTGAATGAAAGACGGTGCTGGTGCGATTCCAATATTTAAATTTTATTTGATCAGCAACAATTTTAAGATACTCAGATTGAATTGGGTTTGCTATTATTCCACAATATGTAAAATTTTTATCGGAATGACTATATTGCGGTTGACCAGATTCATCAATAAACAACCTATGAAGTTTTTTGTTTCGCATACTATAAATTATATCACTTAATGAATGTGATAGTTTATATTGTAAAAGTTAAGTAAATTAGAATTTGATTCCAATTCTGTCTAACTAGGGTCACAAATCAAAAACAAAACACCAGTACAAGACTGGTGTTTTGTTTTTGAGGTGCTACGCACGGGAAGGGAATCGGGTTTGACCTGAGAGGACTGCACCCATAAGGTGCTCGCTCTGCTCACCGCCCCTTACAGGTGCAGTACACCTTGTGGCTACTTTTTTTTACAAGTTCAAAAAGATAGCTCACAAGGTTTTACGAACGTGCTTTGGCACGTTCTCACCTCTCACGGTCGAAACCCGGGTTCGATGAACATACCATAGTATGTTCATGGTAGTATTTTTGTATGGAGAAAAATAGTAAAAAAATGGAAATGACCAAGGAAAAAGCACTAAACCTCATATGGGACTATATGCATATGGAACATACACTGAAAAAAGCAGATGCAATATTCGTGCTTGGATGTCGTGATACTCGTGTCGCAGAGCATGCTGCACAGTTGTTCTTGGATGGTCTTGCACCAATTATCATCTTTGCCGGATCTGGAAGTATACACAACAGCAAGCCAGGAAGAGAACAATTTGTCGGTTCCACAGAGGCAGAAGTGTTTGCGGATATTGCACGTAAGATGGGTGTTCCTGAAGAGGCAATTTTGATTGAAAACAGATCACAAAATACCGGTCAAAACTATGAATTTTCAATACAGCTTTTGCGGGAAAAAAATATTGAACCAAATACAGTAATAGCTGTTCAAAAGCCGTATATGGAACGTCGTACCTATGCGACAGGTAAAGTGTGGTGGCCAAATATTGAACTAATAGTTACATCACCACCTATCCCTATTGAAAAGTATGAGGATGCAAGTAATAGTCATAATGAACACTGGATTCATGCACTTATTGGAGATTTGCAGCGTATTAAAGAATATCCAGCAAAAGGATTTCAAATTGAACAAGATATTCCTGATGAGGTATGGGAAGCGTATGAATATCTTGTTTCTCTTGGGTATACAGATCGGTTGATTAAGTAGTCATGTAACAGGGATCAATTGATTCCAATTTTATCTAACTATGTGATGAACAATCCTGTGAAATAAAATTGCACCGGTGCTTGATGACGCAGAGGTGCAATTTTTCGTGAGGTTTGAGGTACTCACTTATGGTACACAAAGATAAATTCGCGAAGTGTGTTTAGAATCTTTCTCCGTAATTGATAGTCTTCACCCTCTGTTGTTTTTCCTGAAAACACTACCTTAATGGAAGGACCTAATGGTCCGTTTAAAAAGGCAAAACGAGCATTGCAAGGCAGCTCATTTCTCTTAAGAATGGAGTGTGCCCATTCTTGAGGGTCTTTTTTGAAAAGAGCTTGATCGTCTTCATGTGCTCTGGGATGTGGTCCGAAGCGATCAGCATCCTTGCCAGTGTAAACGATAAACCAAACAATTTGTTTTACCCCCTTTGTATCGGGAGACCAAGATGAATACTTTGCCCGAAGATGTGCCATGTTTTTTCTCCAGTTCACCTGCCAACAGTAATTTGCGAGCATGTCACTGGAGAAAATGTGAAAGAACTAACAAAAATATAGTAGCAAGATAAAAAGATTAAATCTACTCGTAGAAAGAAATACTTATTGTGAAAGGGGAACCCTTTCACAGTGAACGTTGACAAATATAGAAAATAGTACATTCTGTGAAATTAGGTAGATGCTTGTAATGCTTATAATTAATAATCCATTCTAATCAGGGAGGTTGAGTAATGTGCATAAGTGGCGATACAGACCCAAAAGCAAAGTGTAGCTTTTGTAGTAAAAATGAGGACGAGGTTAAAAAGCTGGTTGCAGGTCCAGAAGTACACATTTGTAATGAATGTATTGTTCTCGGTGTACGAATTGTGTACGAGGACAATATTGAAGAACTTTTGCATACGTTGGGATACCTTGCAGTAGGTTCAGGTGATCTCCAAATGATCGCTGATAGTGGTGTTTTTAATTTTCTCAACTATCTTCGTGATTTTATTCTTAGGAATAATGATAGAGAAGATGTGTCAGAACAGGAATTTATTGGAGACTTGAACGCTACATTGGTCAAGATACTTCCAACTGCTGTACGTGCAAGCATTGAGGCGATAGAGCATGAGCTGTATCCAATACAGGGTGGTGCTACTCTAACAGAGACCTCACCAGTATGTGTTCAGATTACTGAGCACGAGCAAGCAATCGCTGATCTTCAAGAAAAGAAGGAAACGTGCGCTCAGTTATCTGAGAAATTACTTGCCTTACAAGCCAGGCAACGTGCACTTTTGTAAACTCATTTTATTGATTAATTGGAGGATATCATGGGTGATATGGATGATAAAAATGCTGTAACGATCGATATTCAAGATTTGATTGCAAAGATCACTGCAGAGGTTGGCGAGATTTTTCCGACCATTGGTGGAGGAGATACCGCAAGGACCGGAAGTTTTATTTCAGATGCACTTAAGGATGTTCCTTTATCATTTACACACGGAGTACGTGTAGACGAAGTAGTCGTCTGTGTTGTTGAGGCAATGATTGTAGAATTTATCAACAAATTTCCTGATGGAATAAAAAAGCAATAAAAAGAAGCTAATACATGTTCAATGTTTGGGCCGCACTGGCAAGTACAGTGCGGCTCTTGTTATTAAAAAATATACACTTTAAAAATAACCAATCTTTTAAGTGATATACTATATTTTATGTTTACACCAAAAGTAGAATTTGTGTTGCCTTCGGTAGCTAAGGAAGCAAGGGTTTTGTGTGATTTTTGTGAGCCACAAGAAGTGGGTTTCGACTTGGCTGAAGTTGTTTTTCAATGTCATCCTGAACTTAAACTCGCGCTTGAGGGTGTGACTGATGATAAAAAAAGAATGCGTATTTGTCATGCGTACGCCAATACGTATCGTAAACAAAACAGTAAGCAGTTTGATAGTGCTCTCAGGATGAACATAAAAGGTTGGCAATCAGTAGAGAAGAAGTTCCTTACCGCTCTGAGTGAACATGTTGAAACGAAGTTTCCTAGTAATCGCAAAACGCTTAAAGCTTATGTGAGCATGGTTCCTGTGTACCCACGTTGGCTACATAACTGGACATTCAACGTGAGTTACTTTAATCCAGGAAGAGTAAGGGAAATCACGTGTCATGAAATACTGCATTTTGTATATTTCAAAAAATGGATGGAAGTTTTTCCTGAAACAAAGTACGAGGAGTTGGATGAGCCACATTTGGTGTGGAGACTCAGTGAAATAATTACTGACGTGATCCTCAATGAACATCCATACTTCAAAACATTGTTTAAAGATAAGCAGAGGACATATACTCAATTTCAAAAAATTCGCATTGAAGGGAAGCGACCCGTGACCCATTACACAAAAATGTACAAAAAACATCTAAGATCAGGTAAGCATTTTGAGGACTTTCTACATGAAATATGGGATTTTACAAAGAAACATCAAAAGGTGCTCATGAGTGTGTGATGTTGTGAATTTAGTACACTTTATATTTTTTACCGATGAGGGCACCCTGCCCAGCAGCACGGTCGGTGTTTGCCTTTGCGGAGATCCTCACAGAGTCGCTTGAGGTGCTTTTCTCTCGTCTCCTCCTTTACCACAATGGTAACCCAACAGATCCATTCATTGCGGGCAAGTGGTGTTAGGTTGTTCCATAGCTCTAAGACATCAGTATTTTCCAATAATACTTCCCGTAGGTCTTGCGGCACCTTATGAACTACACCGGTTTGTATCTTTGCAACACTCATTATTAGTAGTATAGCAAATGCCATAGAGTGTAGTGTAAAGACAGTGCTTGTTATGTAAAAAGTCACTAGAAGATAGTAGCGTACTCTTTTATAATACACAGACCATATGCCGAATCCGAAAACATACACAGGACTCACCACGGAGGAGGCAACTCGACTGCTTCGCACCGAAGGATACAACGAACTTCCATCACAAAAGAAGCAGAATGGTCTCATGACCTTTCTCAAGGTGCTCTCTGAGCCAATGCTTCTCTTGCTCATTGCGAGCGGTACGATTTACCTCTTCATGGGGTCACTCGGAGACGCCATCATGCTCCTCATCGCCGTATTTGTGGTAGTGATTATTACCGTCTATCAGGAACACAAGACCGAGAAGACACTCGAGGCATTACGTGACCTTTCGAGTCCTCGTGCACTCGTCATACGCGATGGCGTTCAGAAACGTATAGCAGGACGTGAGGTGGTGCGGGGTGACATTATGATATTGCGTGAGGGTGACCGTGTTCCTGCTGATGCTTCGATCCTTGAGACTAACAACCTACTCGTAGACGAATCACTCCTTACTGGTGAGTCAGTAGCAGTGCGCAAAACAGTCCTGAGTGGGGAAGTGGAAGAGGTGCGACCAGGAGGTGAGGACCTGCCCTTCGTGTACTCAGGCACCCTCATTGTGTCCGGACATGCTGTGGCACGAGTTGATAAAACGGGAGTGCATACTGAGATAGGGAAGATTGGTAAGAGTTTGGGGAGTATCACTACCGAGCAAACGCTTCTCCATAAGGAGACATCTCGTGTCGTGAGAACCATAGCAGTGATAGCTGTGGTGTTGTGTATCGTGGTTGTTGTGCTCTCTACTCTGGCGACAGGTAACCTGCTCGAGAGTTTCCTCTCAGGGCTCACGCTCGCGATGGCGCTCTTGCCTGAAGAGTTTCCTGTCGTGCTCGCTATTTTTCTCACCCTTGGTGCGTGGCGCATATCGAAACGTCACGTTTTAACTCGACGTTCAGCAGCTATTGAAACCTTAGGTGCTGCTACAGTGCTCTGCACTGACAAGACTGGCACCCTTACCCACAATTCCATGCGTTTATCACGTTTGTACTTGGGAAATGCTTCATATGAGATACGCAATGATGCACTTGCAGAAATCCCAGAGGAGTACCAGCAACTCCTCTCATATAGTGTGCTCGCGAGTCAAAAAGAGCCGTACGATGCAATGGAGAAAGAACTTCGCAGGGTGTGTGAAGGCAGGTCTGAACACCATGAGCATCTTGTTGACCGTTTCAAGTTTGTAAAAGAGTATCCAATCACACCGGAGTGTCTTGCTGTTACGCGTGTTTGGAGTGACTCAGAGCATGGTGGTCCTTGCACTGTCGCGGTCAAAGGTGCCCCTGAGGCGGTCGCAAACTTGTGTCACTTGCCTGACGAGGAGCGAAGGGTAATTCTGGAGACCGTTGAGCACATGTCATCAACCGGCTTGCGTGTACTAGCAGTTGCACAAGCAACCTGTGACGCAGAAGCACTACCTGAGCACCAACAAGAGTTTACTTACACATACATTGGTCTCGTTGGTTTTATTGACCCACCTCGTGAGACAGCACCGCGAGCAGTAGAAGAAGCGTACGGGGCAGGGATGCGCGTCATTATGATCACGGGCGACTATCCAGGTACCGCACAGTACATCGGGCAGCAGATAGGTATACGTGACACTGAAAGCTACCTTACCGGTGAGGATCTCGCAAACCTTCCACCGGCTGAGTTGCAGGAGAGAATCAAAACGGTGAACATTTTTGCCCGTGTGCTACCTGAGCAAAAACTGCTCATAGTGAACGCTTTGAAGGCAAACGGTGACATTGTGGCAATGACGGGTGATGGCGTGAATGATGCACCTGCACTCAAGGCGGCACATATCGGTATAGCGATGGGTGAGCGTGGTACCGACGTTGCACGTGAGGCATCTGCACTTATACTCTTGGATGATGATTTCTCTTCGATCGTGGCAGCGGTACGACTTGGAAGACGCATCTACGGTAACCTGAAACGTTCTATGGGGTACATCATTGCAATACATGTACCTATTGCAGGCATGTCGGTACTACCACTTGTTTTTGGTCTGCCAGCAGTCTTGCTGCCAGCCCACATAGCGTTTCTAGAGCTCATTATTGACCCTGCATGTTCAACAGTGTTTGAGTCTCAGCGTGGTGCACGTGACCTCATGCGTCGTAAGCCACGTGACCTCAACCATTCCATGTTTAGCTTACGTGCAGTGACGTTAAGTGTGATACAGGGTCTCGGTGTGCTTGTGGTAACTTTCATTACCTATCACTATGCAATCACTTCAGGCAGGAGTGAAGAACTTGCACGAAGTTTTGTTTTCTCATTACTCGTACTTTCAAACCTCATGCTCATTGTCACTAATTTGTCCTGGGAGCGCAGTGTGGTGTCCTCATTCTTTTCGGGTAACAAAACACTCTACGTGGTGACGACAGCAGCACTTGTCTGTCTCGGAGTAGTGTTCTATGTACCGTTCTTTGCTGAACTCTTCCATGTAGTAGCACTACCGGTTATAGATATCTTCCTTGTTGTGGGTATAGCGGTTGTGAGTGTTGTATGGTTTGAGCTCGTAAAGCTGTACCTGCACCCACACATGCGTGAGCACTATTAATACCGGGTTGTTACTTACTACTCTTCGTTGCGAGCTGTCCGCAAGCACCTTCGATATCTCTACCAAACCTGAAACGTATCGATACTTCAATACCGTTTTTCCGTAGGAGTTTTTTAAAGCGTTCGACACCTTGCTCGGTGGTTGCTGTGTACTTACCGGTCTCGTTGTAGGAAATGAGGTTCACCATGCAAAGTTTACCTTTCAGTAGGTGGGCAAGCTCGATAGCGTGCTCATCTTTGTCGTTTATCCCTTCAACAAGCAGGTACTCGAACATGACCTTTCGGTGTGTTTTCTCTATGTAGCCATCAATGACCGTCATCAACTCTTTCAGTGTGTACGTGCGGGCAATCGGCATGAGCTGTTTCCTCACTTCGTCATTGCTACCATGGAGTGAAATAGCAAGGTTAACCGGTAGTGATTCTTCTGCAAGCTTTTGAATACCCTCGAGTATGCCACAGGTAGAGATAGAGATGTGTCGTGCACCAATAGAGAACATTTCCGGGTCATTGAGTATACGTACTGTATCCATAACTACGTCGTAGTTGAGGAATGGCTCACCCATACCCATGAAGACGATACTTCCTACCCGTTCGTTTTCCTTACTGAGTAATCTGGAGAAGAAAAGTACCTGGGCAATTATCTCGCTTGAGGTAAGCTTCCGTACGAGTCCCATGGTTGCTGTTGCGCAGAACGTGCATCCCATTGGACAGCCGACGAGGGTTGATACACAGACAGTATTGCGTCCTGTGCTGTGCCTCATGAGTACTGACTCTATCTGTACTCCATCTGAGAGGGTGAGGAGTACCTTTACTGTTGCTTCATCCTTTGAGTGAAAAACCTGTGCTGGTATGTCGAGTGGGCAAGATATGGCAAGCTCTTCACGAAGCTTCTTTGGTAGTACGGTCACCTTGTCCCAGTCATCAATTAGGTCAACAAAGAGTGCCTTTTTAACCTGCTTGAGTCGGAAACCGGGCTCGCCTTCTAGTGCTGTTTGTATGTTGTGCCAGTCCATTGTTCTGGGATACTAGCACACCTTGCATAAAAGTACGATAGTGGTGCAAATGTGTATAGGTGATGTCTTGTAATTTAGTAGTTTAGAGATAGAATTAAAAACAACTTATGAGTCCAGAAGATACACCGCAACATATACATGGGTCTGAACAAGAAACAGACTTAAAAAGGGAAATGCAGGAAGAAGCACTTGAACTTGAGTTGAAAAATTACCAAGTTGAAGAAATGCCAGAAGGTAAAGAACGTGAGCAGGCGATACGTGAAATGGACACTCTCAACGATGAACTCTCTCGACTTGAAGAGATGACGGGACTTTCTACAGATGAAGTTTTACGTGAGTACACTAGACTCACTTTTGATGCTGCCGAGAGAGGTATCAAGGAGCTTCTCATGGAGTTGAGGATAGAGGAACCTGAAAGAGTGGAAGTTGAAAGGGCATTGCAAAATGGTGACCCAAGTTTGTTTCTTGAAAAAGTAAGATTACTGTTTCCCAAAAAACTTGCTGTAGCTGCGGCAAGTTTTTTGACAATCACGCTTGCAACAGCGACATTTGCTGCTGATCAGGGTCATGCTGCAGAGTCGCAGTTTGCACAACCCTCTTATACTATCGAACAGGTTAGGTTGGATAATGAAGGAGCTGCTGTTGAGGTACAGGAGCAAGCTAAACACATAATCAAAGAAACTAATGCAAAAGCAAAGGAACTCATAGAGAACGTGAGTGGTTTTATTAAGCCACTGGCACAAAAGAAGGTAATCGATGCGGTTGCTGATCGTTCGGGTGATATTGTGAGCTACCTTTCAGGTAACGCTGATATGTTGCCACAAGTGGATAATGAGACGGCAGATGCCATGCTCAAACTATACGTACATGCAATTGAAATGGTAGATGCATTGAACAACCATAATCTTTCCGAAGAATTTCGAAATGAAATTATCTCTAAGATAAAACTGGTAGGTACAAAAGATTACGACAAGATCAAACAGGAATTCAGTGCGTAGTATGCGCTGAGTACACTATTCTACTTTATTATCTTTGGCAGCTTTGTTGTGAGCTGGTTTATAACCACTGCTTTGTTCTTTTTGAAAATACTTATGAGGTTTGTGTACTCTTTAAAAAGGTACGTCAGGTCAGAACTTTGAAAGTCAAATTGAATTTGTAGGTACTTGTCTTCCTGCACCTTCTCTATGAGTTCGTTGAGAGTGAGGTTCTCGTTGGGGTAAAACGTTGTGTGAAAATCAGTGTAGCCGTATATGTTGATGCCAGATTTTTCTTTAATATTGTCAAATAATCCTACACTGAATGTTTCTGATTCAATAATAAAAACAAAGTATATTTCATCATTAAAAAGTCCCATTTCACAAAAATCTGTTGTAATGGTCGGCAACCCTTTTTTTATAAGCTTACCTCCATGATTGTAGTTGTCTTTTGTAAACTCTACTTCAGAAACGGGTGTGTTTGATTTTATGATCAGGTCACGAAATTCGTGTAAATCTTTTATAGTCATATTCCTTTTGATTTTACTATGCTTTTAGGATTACTCAACCCGAAAATACTGTATCTGTACAGTATTTCTAGTTTAAACTGATATACTAAGCAGATGAAAAGATTGCTTGGAGAGCAGATGTTTGTTGTTGGTATGTGGTGGCGTATTGCCTATGGTACGTTGCGTATCTTGTCAGGACTTGTTGTTGTGAGACTCATCAACATTCCTCTCATAGATCTTGTTACAAGGGTGATGAGTCATGAACTTATTGAAGATCCAAATGACTTGCTTTTCACCTTAACAACACATGTTCTCACTAATCATCCTATTTCTATTTCATACTTTCTTGCTGTCTATCTCATTTTCTGGGGTCTCATAGACATTATCCTTTCATACAACCTTATCAAACATAAGCTGTGGGCATTTCCGGTAAGTTTCGTTCTTATAGGAGCTTTTGTACTGTATGAGATGGTACGGATGAGTCATACCCATTCCCTGATACTGCTATCGGTAATTTTGGTAGACATTTTCATACTGTGGCTCACTTGGCGTGAGTACGTTCGTGTAAAAACTTCATAGTGGTTTTTGTGTATTACTTCATGAGGTAATATCAATTTACAATAAAGCTGGAAGAGATACCTCTTCCAGCTTTATACTGCATGAGCAAAGATCAAACTTTTTCAAAACGGTTTTTTACATGTATGTAACTTTTGCCCGTTTTGATATTGATGAATTTAACAGCAAGCGATACACAGTTGTCCTTGTTGAGTGCAGACCAGTAGTTGTCTACAACCTCCATCATAGTGTCGCCAACGATTGGTACAGGGTATGGTCCTCCTTCAAAAGAAGGGAGTGGACTTCCATCACCAGTATAGGTGGTGATGCAAAAGCCGATACCAGGGTTAATACGTGGATACTCGTATACATGATGTACACGATGAGGTGGTTCGGCAAAAAGAGAACGCTTGAGAATAGAAATGCCCTGCAGTACGCAGGGCATGGATTAACGGTTGTAGTGTAGTGTGTTGCTGAGCATCGCAAGACCACTGAAGTATACGAGTAGCTCAAGTGGTGTTTTTACACCATGGCTTTCAAATGTAACTATGTCAGCATCTGCTGTAGGTTTACTAAACAGTAACATGCTCTTGTCTGCAATGGTAAGTGCAAAGCTTTGATGCTCTTGATAAGCTTTGACTGACTCTGCAGTAGGACAGTCACGAGTGTATGTCTGCCAAAGTTTCATGTACATGCTACTCATTGCGAACGTAACGCATTTGCATACGTAGTGTTCAATGGGTTTTTGAAAGTACCGCACCAGTCGTTCAGCGAGATGTCCCTTGATATTATACCCAGTTTGCGTTTTTCTAAAGGTGATATGTAAGGGTATTTGTACATCTTTTAAGCACATTGCAGCTTGGTCAAACAGTGCTTGTAAACTTGCTGCAAGTCGTAGTCCGACCATTGCATCTTTGCGCAGCTTTTTCCCACTTCCTTCGCAGTAGATGCAACCCTCCTTAGCTGAGTCAATACTGCTGCATTCACAGCATGTTTGCGAGGTGATTGCACATATTGGTTTAGGGCTAAATAGGTATCGTGAATGGGTTTCTGTTGGGTCTCCACAGGTAAAGGTGTCATTAAAACCAAATCCTATACTAGTAAGGTTACTGAACGGTATTCTCTTTGGTATCTTGTACTCTTCTCTTAGTTGCTGTATGTACTGTACTGTAAGTCCTCCTCTTATTTCTTGCTTAAGTTCATGAGAAATGTGTATTACTGGTAAACCAAGCATCCTGTTGTATGTGAGTATAACTTGATTTTTTTGAACAGTTTGTTCCATGTTGCCCCCTTTTTTTTATATACAACCATTTGTTTCTAATCTGCAAAATATAGTTCTTAAATGTACATGTGATGCAAGGTGATATTGTTTGTGCATAAGTTCCGCAGGTAAAGCGAAAGATGTGTTTAACTGTATGTATAGGAGTCATGTCAGTTGTTGAAGAAGCGTACGAAAAAAGCATAGATCTACTTACTCACCTGCAAACTGAAAAAGGGTTTGTTGCTTCTCTTGAGGATGTTGCAAATTATAAGCGCATTTGGTCACGTGACGGTATCATTGCTGGTCTTGCTGGTATGTTAACTGGACGTGAGGACCTCAAGCAGACATTTCTCGCTACATTGCATACACTTGCAAGAAATCAAGACCACACAGGACGGATTGTGAGTAATGTGACACTTGATGAGGGAACGAAAAGTTACGGTACAACAGTAGGAAGGGTTGATGCCACTATTTGGTTTGTTATTGGTGTGTGTCAATACACTCTGAGAACAGGAGAGCATTTTATTTTTGATGAACTGCATGAGGAGATAAAGAAAGCTTTGTTTTATCTTGAGTGTCTTGAGTTGAATGGAAGAGGTTTGCTCTATGTGCCGCAAGGGGGTGATTGGGCTGATGAGTACATTACACATGCGTATGTACTGTTTGACCAAGTGTTGTACTACACAGCACTACGGAATTACTACCTCCTTACTCATGACCAGCGTACCGATGAGCGTGCAGATGTACTGCGTGAGCTTATTGCTGTTAACTACTTTCCACAAAAGAAGCATGTACATCATCCAAGGGTATACAATAAGTCGCTCTTTGAAATGAGTCTCGAAACATACAGTCCACCACTTCCGATTGCGTACTTTTCTGCACATAATGCATTTAACCACAGGGTGGCAAATTTTGATAATGCACTACTCTTGGTACTCGATATTATTGATGAGGACATGAAAACTGCCATCACGCACACCGTCTTCTCACGATGTATGAACGACACACTCCCTATACTTCCCGCATTTAGTCCGGTGATAGATGAGCAGGATCCAATGTGGGTGTTCCTCAAAGATAACTATCTCTATGAATTTAAAAATAAGCCGTACTGTTTTCATAATGGTGGACTCTGGCCGCTCGTACATGGCTTCTTCCTTGCAGGTGCTGCTGATCATGATGAAAGTGTTGAGTACCGGTTAGAGAGTTTTGCTAACACCCTGAAGAGAGATATGTATATTTTTCCTGAGTTCTATCATGGCGAAACGTATGAACCTCGAGGAACCACTGAACTCGGTTTTTCTGCAGCTGGATACATTCTTGCATACAAGAAAATTCGTGAGCAGGTTAACTACCTCACCTTGTAGTATGCTCGTTGCTTGTGATTTAGACAGAACACTTCTTCCTAATGGACATGAACCAGACGATGGAATGCTTGGGAAGTTTCTTGAGTTCATGCATACTTCTGAACATACACTTGTGTACGTAACAGGGAGAAATCTTTCCATGGTGTATGAGGCAAAAGACACCTTTGGACTTGGTTTTCCTGACTACCTTATTGGTGACGTTGGAACAACACTCTATAGAAAAGATGAAGATGGTGTGATGGTTCAAGAGGAAATGTGGGAGGAGTACGTGCAAAGGGAAGCACCGCGATGGAATGTTCGTGCAATACAAGAAAAGGTTACTGGAACGGAAGAATTATTTCTTCAGGAGGAGTACGTACAGAACAAGTTTAAGTTAAGTTACTACGTTAAGAATCCTGAAAAACTTACAGAGTGGGTAAGGTATGTTGAAGGGCGTGCTGTGATAGTGAGTGGTAACGATGTGCGAGTAGTGGGTAGCGTCGATCCACATAAGAACCTCGGTCTCATAGATGTGTTGCCAACTGTTGCAACAAAAGAAACAGCACTGCAGTACCTCGTTGGTAAACTCAATCTCGCTAATGAAGATGTGGTATATGCGGGAGATAGTGGTAATGATATTTTACCTCTCACAAGTGGATACAAAGCGATACTAGTACACAATGCACCTGCTGTAGTTAAAGACCAGGTGCAATGTATTGCACAAGATAAGGGAATTATTGATAGGGTATACTTTGCTCATGGGGAAGGGTCTTACAATGGTAACTATGCATCGGGAGTTTTAGAAGGACTTTTGCATTTTGGTGTGCTGCCAAAAAATAGCTTTTAGATATTTAGAAACAGTAATGGGCACAATGTATGTGTGCCCATTTTGTATAGCAGTACTATACTTGTCAGCAGTGCAGGTATGCACTCTGGTTCCAGTACTTGGCTGCTATCATCATTTCCCGCAAGTTTTTTGGCGTATCAATGCTGTATGGTAGGGGGTGTAGGAGAGTAAAGAGTTCAGCATCCACGTCAGCCATTCCTGTTGCGATTAGTTTAATTGCAACAAGGTTGCTATTATTTTCCCAAAAGGAATACATTCCTGTTTCTGTTTCCGTGATTTGATAATACTTTCTTTGTCCACATAGAGTGACACTGAACACAATGCTGCCGCCTTTTTTTTCCTGATTAACTTCAATAATGTACACAGTATTATTTTCCATACCTTCCTCCTTTTTGTGTTGTATTCTGCATACATCCTACCTATGCTTTACAAAATAACAAGCAAAACACCACACTGGTTATGTGTGGTGTTTGCCCATAGAGCATCCGCTATGCATGACATATTTTTTTAATGGTGAAATTTTTACACTACCCTCGGATGCTGTTGTATTGTACGCACCTATTTGCAACTTTCTTTCACAGTGCAAGTTGGAACCCCCTTTGTGAGGGGGTTCGGTAGAACGTTTAGTGGATGAGTGTTTCTTCAGTCACTTGTAACATCTGTGCCAGCACTTCAATAATATCACCAACAATACCACCTTTGCAGGTGCGGCAAACCGGCCTAACTTGGCTATTTCCTACAGGGATATAACAGGTTCGATAAAACGTAAACATTCGTGCACATTCAAAACATCTACACCCCTGCTCCTTGTGTGTCCTTTTATAATTTATTTCCTCAGGAGTTTCCATAAGCAACCTCTTCTGTGCTGTTTGAATATCATAATTATGACCTCTATTTAGTAGCGTACTTGTTTACTGGTAATAGTCAACAAAAACACTGCCCAGTAGGGCAGTGTCTATGGAGAATGGATTTGTTGCTTACTGTGCCATCCAGCCACCGTCTACGTAGAGAACTGAGCCGGTAACATACCTTGCTTCGTCTGAAGCAAGGTATGTTGCAGCGTAGGCAATGTCGTTTGGCTCACCCATATGGCCGAGCGGGGTTGATTGCTCAATAAAGCTGTTTGCAGCAGTGTCTTCCTGTATACCTTTTGTCATTTCGGTTTTGATGAAGCCAGGAGCTATTGAGTTCACACGTACGTTTGCTGGTGCGAGTTCAAGAGCTGCGGTGCGGGTGATCTGGTTCGTGCCACCTTTCGATGCACAGTACGCTCCAGCACCACGGAAACCAACTTGCCCGAGAATTGAAGCCATGTTGATGATAGAGCCAGCAATGTTGTGCTCCTTCATGTATCGTGCTGCTGCACGGACACCGTAGAACACGCCGTCTTGGTTGACCGCTATAACCTTGTCCCATTCATCATCACTCAGGTTGGTGAGTTCATTGAGTACACCAATGCCTGCATTGTTGACCATGATGTCGAGCGTGCCAAACTTCTCAACAGCAGTGGCAATGAGAGCATCAACCTCCTCACTTTTAGAGGTGTCTGCATGTTGAAAGATGGCATTTTCATTAAGCTCTCCTGGGTACGGGTTGATGTCTGAGAAAACGACCTTTGCACCTTCCTTTAGGAACATTTCTGCTATTGCTTTACCAAGTCCAGATGAGGCACCTGTGACTATGGCTACTTTATTTTCTAGTCTCATGGTTTATGTGATTACGTTGCTAATGTGTCGGTAGTACATAATAGCACCCTTGGGTATCTAGAAAAACAAGTAAATACATTAGTATTTAGTAATTATAATGCAGGTATTACATTTTTTTGTTTACGTGGTATGGTACAGCTAGATGAAAGCATAACTTTCAATGCAAAAGAAAAAGGGGAGGAGTTGCTATGAATGGTTTTGATATGACACATGTGACACGTGGGTCGGATTCATCGTTATATGATGAAAAGTGCATAAATTGTGGTGGTACTGATGAAGTGCCAGGTGGTTGGGGAGAATTAGGAAAACCATGTCCTGCAATAACAAAGTTTGTTACGGTAATAGGTGACATGCTTATAGCAGAGGCAGGCAGGGAAGGTGAAACTGATGCACTCATTAACAATCTCGAGCAGTGTCCAGATCTTTATGTCGAGTACCTTGGGTGCCAAATTGAATATTTTCAGGCAATTGTTAATCACAGGGAATTTGGTTTTAAAATCAAACTTTCAAGCGATGGGGTAGATAACGCTAATCTACACAAAATTATTGCCGAGAATTTGGTTACTTACATGAAAAAAACACTCTCTTAACCTTACTTATAGGTGTAAGACAAAAGCTGGCAGTTGTAACTGCCAGCTTTCTTCTTACTTCTTTTTTCGTGCTGCGAGCATTGCGTGTTTCTTTGCAATGCGCTTTTTTGTCTTTGGTGGGGACTTTTTTGGTTTACCCAATCCTGTTTTTCTTTTAGCCATACGTAGCAGTATATACGAAAATACAGTATTTTGAAGTTTTTTTGACCATACTCACATGTGTTTACAATGAAAGAAAAGCATATAGAATGCGTAGTAAGTAGTAGAGGAGTGTACTATGTGTTCTTTGGCTATTAGTTTAAGAAAATACTATGAAAAATTATATACGTAATGCCTCAGTTGGTACGTTTGCGTTACTACTCCTTTTGGGAGGTTTTGCTTACAGTACACCAACTGCAGAAGCAAAAAGTAGCAATGCAAACCAGATGACCGTAAATATATCTGGTAACAATGGATTGCATTTAGGTTGGTATAAAAATGGAAAGATCAACAACTACTGTTTTGGTGATTGTAATAACGATTTTAATGACCTGCTTGCAATGTTTCGTTTGAGACTTCAGGCGTTTCGAAGTGGCAACTATAACTACAACTATAACTACAACTATGGTTACAACAGTGATATCTCTATATTCACTCGTATGCCTGATGATATAGATGAGGACAGTGCGACACTTCAGGGAAAGGTTGTTTTGGATGATGACGAGGAAGTTGAGGTGTACTTTATCTGGGGTGACTCTTCAAATAATCTCGATGAAGAGACAGGGCATATAACCATTGATGAGAACGACAGTGGTCTTTTTGAGAAGAGTATATCTGACCTTGATGAAGATACACGTTACTACTACCAAGCTGCTGTAGAAGATGAGGATGGTGATGTGATGTATGGAGCCATGTACTCATTTGTGACAGATGGTGATGGTGGTAACAGTAATAGTGATGTTGATGTTTACACTCGTTCAGCAAGTAGTATTGATGAAGACAGTGCAAAACTTCGAGGTGAGGTTGACCTCAATGGTGATGATGAGGCCGAAGTGTACTTTATTTGGGGAGAGTCACGTTACGATCTTGATGAGGAAACTGGTCATAGTACGATAGATGACAATGATGACGAGGAGTTTGAGAAGACCATATCAGGTCTTGATGACGACACACGTTACTACTACCGTGCTGTAGCAGAAGATGAGGACGGTGATGAAGTGTACGGAACAATATACTCATTTGTGACTGATAGTGGTGATAGTAACGATGATGAGTATCCAGATGTGACCACACGAAGTGCAAGTAACATAACCGATGACAGTGCAGACTTCACGGGAACTGTAGACATGAACGATTTCAGAAATGGAGAAGTGTTCTTTGTGTATGGTACGGATGAAGATCAAGTTAAGGATGTTGAGGATGATTACGATACATATGCTGAGGTAGATGATCATGAAGATGGTGATGATTTCCAGGCTATTCGAGTTGATAAAGATCTAGATGGAAAGGGTACCTATGAGGCGGAGCTTGATGGGCTCGATGATGATACCCGATACTACTATAGTATTTGTGTTGGTTTTGAAGATGAGGACGGTGACGATACAATCCTTTGTGGATCAACAAAGTACTTCACAACTGACGAGAACTAGTGATAGATGCTAGTACACGAGCAAAAGCACCCTTACTGGGTGCTTTTGTGTATATGTTGACAAAGTGTTTTTAAAGTAGTTTTATGGACAACAGGTTAAGGTTCAGTAAAAAGTAAAAATAAAACATTTGGGGGAATCATGAAAAGAAAAAAAACAGCAACTGAGCTGCTGAAACGTCTTTTGTTGTTACGTATCACAACACCACAGTACGTCTTTTTACGTCCCATTGGTGTTGAGTTGGAAGGTTTTGTGTTTGATAAGGAGGGGGATCCGGTCGATCTTACAGAGTATATAGAGATACTCAAGAAGGTTGATTCCGTGTGGTATCTTGGTCATGATCTGGGCAAGAATCAAATAGAGATTTCTTTTAACCCATGTGAAAGTATCCATAGCTATCTTAATGCGCTAATTACCGTGTTTGAGTTTCTTGCGCATAATGAGGTAACCAAGGAATGGCAGTTTCAATTTTCTGGAACAGCCGAAAAGACATTGGGTGCTGTTGAGGCTCCTGCGTACAACATGAAGATCAAGGTTTTGGGAAAGGAAAATCCTAAAGGTGCAGCACTTATTGTTCCAGGTATGACTGGTCACTCTGCAACACAGTTTAATTTTGGTTTCGTTGATGCATTCGCTGATTTTCCAAAAAAAGTTTTGTACGCTCTCATAAACTGGGGCCCTGCTATCTGTGTATTTCTTGAAGGTTATGCAGATGATCTCTACGATAACCAAAGGTCTGCAATGAGTTATCAGTTTGCACATCCATGTCGTGGACCAGAGTATAAAAGTTGGGAGTTTTGCGATAATGTACTCGATGAGCTATTTAGAATTCCACAGCTTTTTGAAATGCATCCTGATGGCAGAGTTGACTCTTATGAAGGGTTGCCAAAGGATTTCAATCAGGCACACCTTGGTACCATATACTGGTTGGCTCGGTACAACGGTGTACAGTTAACCACTGCAGGTCGTTTTATGGCTCGTATTGAGGGTCGTGCAGTAAGTTCTATGGAACCACATCAAACGGTGCCAGCTGTCTTGTTGCATGATCGTTTGCTACGTCTTGTAAAACGTACACCCGTAGAAGAGTTGCCGGTTATGAGTGAAAATGATTGGTACTACTTGAAAGAGAAGGGTGATCCAGAACGAGCTTTTGATATGGCAACAACTTTCATTTCTAACTTACTCGTAGGCAACAGTTGTTTTTTTTAACCCAATATCGTTCTTTTATTCAGGCTGAAGGTGTAAAACCTTCAGCCTGTACTTATATTAATATATTGACAATTGCAGTATATATGTTTCTATATCTATCAGGTTGATGTGTAATACAGAAGATTACTTTCTCACTTGGAGGAGAAAATGGAAAATGAAATAAGTTCTCTGGCACCATCGATGTATGTGATAATCACTGTATTTATACACTTTGATGATAACAGTGTTGGTTTAAGGGATATTACATACTCCGGAAAGTACTACGAACGTTTTGGAGATGTGTTGGATATCAAAGAGATTAAAGGTATTGAAGTCACAAAGGTTCCTGCAAGTATCAAAGACAGTTACTGTGATTCTAGCCCCATTGAGGTAGGTGCATTTGCCGCATACTCTGCTGCTGATCAAGTTGCTCTAGTAAAAGGGATGCAAGTGGTCAACGTTACACTACTCCAAAGCATCAATGCCGGTATTATGTTGTTTGGTTGCTCACTCGTTAAAACAAACAAAGAGTGTCATGACTCGGGTTGTAATGGCGGGTGTGGTGGCAACCATCAGGTGGAGATTAAGTAGAGTTCTATAGATAGAATACATAAGCTAAGAAGGATACCCTTCTTAGCTTATTTTTTTGTTTGACTTTATGTGCAGAAAATGATTTTGTATGTGGAGATAATATAAGTAGGTAGCTACTATCTATTACTTAAAAACAGTAAAGGAGGGGGAATAGTGTATCCTGAACAAATCAAAGAAATTGGTCAAAAAGTTGCTAACCGTACCGATGGAAACAACCTTGAGTTTCAGTTTATGGAATGTGTTCCTGATGGTATGGAGTTACTAAAACCAATATCTGCTATTGTTATTTGTGGAGGTTCTCCGCATGGTGGCACTGGTAAGTGTTTTCTTTTCATGACGGAACAGGGGTCTGTTAAGATTTATGAGCATAATGGCGCATATAGCGTATCTGAAACATACATGCTCAATGAAGAAAAACAGGGTAGTTTGGATGCTGTAATTGAAGGTATATGTACTTTTCTTCAACGTAGAAATATTTGCTAAAAACAGGGGGATACGATGAGTCAAAAGGTTGATCTACGTCTCGAGGGTTATGCAAAAAGGTTTCCAAAGACATTTGGTATGATGCCAGTAAGTGTCAAACGTTGTGGTGTTAACTTGCATGCTTTTTTTGACCTTGTTGAAGTTGCCGAGAGAAAGGCAGGTCATGCTGGTTGTATAACAAGTGATGATGCACGTGCACTTGCAAGAGAGGGTTACGGTCTAGAGGTCGACCCGGAGTTTGTTACCATTCTTGTTGAAGAGCTGAAGGAAGCATACCAAGAGTAGTAGTTTTATAGCTAACACAAAACCGTTCATGTGCACATATGCACATGAACGGTTATTTTTAATAAAAAATTAGGTTCTTAAAAAGGTACCTTGTCAGTAAACTGACCAAGAATAGGAAGTTTCTTCTCTTTTCCTTGTGCTGCATTGACGATACCGAGTACAGCAAGTACCACAACACCAAGGAATACAATCATGCCGATAGGTGCGAGAATAATGGTCATGTTAAGCAGTGACGCGATCACAGCAGTTATAAAAACAAGAAATCCTTGTCGCACATGGAACTTAACAAACGGATCATTTTTATCTTCTGTTAAAAGTGGTACGAAAAAGAGTAGGTATGCCACAATCGCCATACCGGTATTCTTTTCGTGATGAGGTTCGAAAGGTGTACCTTCAACTTTCTGTGCCTCTTGAGTGTGTTCTTCATTCATATACATACAGAGTAGTATCTCCTGTGATGTATTGCAATACTCTCTGCGGTATACTGTACGTTCATGAAATATCAACGCACAGTACTGCTTGAAGGAATGAGTGTTCCGTACACTTTGAGAAAACGCAAGGGTCATATGTCATACACACTCTCTGTTCATCAGGATGGTAGGGTTATTGTTACAGTACCCCGATTTGTCACTATAGGAATGGTTGAAGAATTTCTCAAAAAGAAGAAGCGTTGGCTTCAAAAAATACTGAGCACTACTCCAAAAAATGAGAATGTGTGGAATAGAGAGCATTACTTGCAACATAAGGAGGCAGCCCGGGTCTTTATTGAAGAACGTTTACGTATTCTCAATGAACTTCACTACAATTTTCAGTACAAGAGAGTGTCTGTACGCACGAATACGAGCAGGTGGGGAAGCTGTTCAGAGCTTGGTAATCTAAACTTTGATTATCGGATACTTTTTTTAGCACCACCATTACAGGACTACCTTTTAGTACACGAACTTTGTCATCTCCGTGAGATGAATCATTCCTCACGTTTCTGGAAACTTGTAGAGCAGGCAGTTCCGCAGTATAGAGATATTCGAGCAGAGCTTAAGCAGATCGCTCTGTAGTGTGTAGATGCACGTATATATCCTCAATTGCTTTTATTGCATCACCTACAGCAATGTTGTTCTGGGCATAAAGTCCGTCGGTACAGTCACCTGCAGCCCAGATACCAAGCATTGAAGTTTTTTGTGTTCGAGGATCAACGGTGATGTGGTTGTAGTCATCTACTTTCACAAGCTCGCTTACCATTTCGGTATTTGGTACCATACCAATCTCAACAAAGACACCTGTTGCTTGTATAGTATGTCCCTCTCCTGTATTTGAATTTTCGTAAGTAACTCCGGTTACCATAGCATCTCCAACTATGGCTGTTGTCTTTGCGTTGTGTAGCGCTTTCATATTCTCATTTTTGAGAACTGTTTCAACGGTGATGGCATCTGCTTTGAACGTGTCTCCAACATCAAGCAGAGTAACACTCTTTGTATACGCAAGCAGTTGGGCTGCTGTTTCAAAGCCTGCATTACCACCTCCAATAACAACAACATCCATACCAGAAAAGAGCGGACCATCGCAGGTGGCGCAGTATGTAAGACCTTTCTGATCAAATTCCTGTGCTCCAGGTACATCAAGCTTTCTCCTGTTTGCACCACTCGCAATAAGTACTGTTTTTGTTTCGTAAGAAGTTCCGTTTTCACTAGTTACCGTAAAGTTTTTGTTTTCATTTTGAATAACTTTTTCAATTTTTGCGTCTTCAACGATAGTGAGGTATTCGCCTTTGTATTCTTCTAAATGTGCTTTAAGATTTTTTGCAAGCTGTTCGCCACTTATTGCTGGTGTACCTATCCAGTTGTGTATGAGTGGGGAAACAATACTTTGACCACCAAACGCTTTTGTTACTACAAGTGTTTTTAGCTGTTTTCTTGCTGCATATACACCACTTGCTGCAGCTGCGGGACCGCCACCTATAATTATTACATCGTACATCATGAAAGTTATCTTAAATAAAAATACAAGCAGAACATGTGTCCTGCTTGTATACTATACCGTGTTTTTTAGCTCGTTCCTATTAGACAGGTAGTTCTACTTGATTTTTGATTTTCGAAGAAAAGGTGGAATACCCCATTCAGCATCATCATCCTCTTCATCTATTTCCTTCTTTGGTTGAGTTGCCACATCCTTTCTTGGGATCTTTTTGTCAAACTGAAGTGAAGTACTCTTTTCAGGTTTTGGTGTGAGTGTCTTTCCTGCATTGCTACGTGAAGCGTTTGCAGTGCGTACGTCAGCGATAGTGTTATGGATTGCTGCAGGAGTGATCTCTTCTTTTTGGTTAAGATCATTACTGAGTGAGAAGAGGGAAGAAGATGTTCCTTGGATATCATCCTCAGAGAAACCAGTTGCAATAACGGTAACTTTGATCTCGTCTTTTTTCAATTTTTCATCACGGAATGCACCAAAAATAACTCGCGCATTTGGATCAACTGTTTCTGTAATGATCTGTGCAGCGTCTTGTATTTCAAGCATACCAAGATCTTCACCTCCAGCGATAGCGAAGAGTACTCCACGTGCACCTGAGATGGAAACCTCCAAGAGAGGTGAGTTGATGGCTTTTTGCGCTGCTTCCTCTGCACGTTTCTCACCTGCGCCGTAGCCAATACCCATGAGTGCTGAACCAGCGTTGTCCATAACAGCACGTATGTCAGCAAAGTCTACGTTAACAATACCAGGACTGGTAATGAGGTCAGAGATACCCTCGACAGCTTGTCGTAGCACGTCATCACAGAGTGCAAATGCATTCAAAACAGAAGTATCTCGATCAACAATAGCAAGGAGACGATCGTTAGGAATAACAATAATGGCATCGACTTCTTCTTTGAGAGCTGCAAGACCTTCCTCAGCAGCACGCATACGTTGCTGACCTTCAAAGGTGAAAGGTTTAGTGACAATACCCACAGTAAGAGCACCTGCTTCTTTGGCAAGGCGTGCCACAACGGGTGATGCACCAGTGCCTGTTCCGCCACCAAGTCCACCTGCAATAAAGACCATGTCAGAATCACGAAGTGTCTCTAGAATTTCTTCTTGCGTTTCTTCTGCAGCTCTTTTTCCAAAATCAGGATTACCACCTGCTCCAAGTCCACGGGTGAGGTTCTTTCCAATATGAACTTTCTTTTTAGCTTGTGAGTTTTGTAGATCTTGTGCATCAGTGTTGATGGTAATAAAATCAACCCCTTTAACATTGGAGTTAATCATATGGTTGATGGCGTTGCATCCTGAGCCACCAACTCCTACCACTCTGATGCGTGCAAATGATTCTACGTCTGTTTGTACTTGTGGCATATTTTTAGCGTAATGATTATGTAGGGTCATCATAACAGACGCAAATCAAAAGAGAGATTGACACGCAAACCCATTTGTATTTATGTAAATGTATTAAAAATATGTCGTAAACAAAGGGCTATGGAAGGAACTGTTTAAGCCAACCAAAAATTCCACTCGCACTTTCTTTTATGGAGGACAGGCTACTTGACTCAGCATCGTTACTGAGTCCCCAAATACAGAGGCCATATGCTACTGCCCAAGTACTATTTCTCACTTTTGATTTTGTGTTGATAGAAAAAGCCGCTTTCTTTGAAGGAATTTTTAAAACTGCTTTCGCAATATCTTCAATGGTAGTAATACCAGAACCTCCACCTGAAATAACTACACCAGCAGGAAGCAGACCATTTTTGCCAAGACGTTTTAAATGAGCGTCAATGAGTGCAAAAATGTCTGACAGCCTTCGTGTGATAATGGTATCAAGCTGCTTCTTTGATGCAGAAGAGTTTACAAGTGCACCCATCTTTGCTTGCTCTGCGTCATCTATGGAAATCTTGAGACCAAGTGCAATATCATGTGTTATGTCAGTTGAGCCCATAGGGAACACTTTTACTGAGATCGGTATTTCATTTTCAAACACAGCGATTGATACAGTTTCTGCACCGATGTTTGCAAGTATGACACCAGCAATTTTCTGCGCTTTTGTTAGTGTTACAAAACTGCCTGCAAGTGGACTTGCCATAACATCAACAACAGAAATACCTACTTCTTCGACGGCGGCTATTAGATCATTCAAGTGTTGCTCAAGAGCGGTAATAAAGAGAGAGTCAATTTCCAATTTTGTTCCTTTCATTCCCAAAGGGGAACCCATGAGTCGTTCGCCATCAAGACGGTAGGTGAGGGGGATCGGATGAATAATCTTTCTGTTGATGAGGCGTGAACTTATTTTCCTTTCACTTTCCTCAATAACATTTCGAAGATCAAGCTCGGTTACTTCACTGTCGGCACGTGATACGAGCACTTCAGCACGTGAACGAAACTCCTCAAGTCCAACACCCCCAATAGAAAGGTATGCTCGACGTATTGCAATACCAGATGCTTTCTCAGCTTGATGAACAGCTTGCTGCAACATTTTACTGATATCTTGACGGTTTACTACGTAACCATGTCGAATACCTCGTGATTGCGCAAAGCCAGTACCAAGTATCTTTATACGCTGTTCTCTTGAATCCTGTTCAGCAATAACCACCTTTATTTGGTATGTACCGACATCTATTCCAACTGCTATTTTTCTTGCCATGTATATTATGAGTTTTGAGTGTAGAGTTTTTGAGTTTTGATTTCTCTGTATTTTGCATATCAAAACACAGGGGTGTTTTCTAAACTCCTACCTAAAAACTCTAAACTCTAGAAGGGGCTGATTCAGCGGAGGGTAGTGTACTTTGAAAGTAGGGTGTCTTCCGCTTTTTCCATTGTACTACCGTGGGTATACCCTTTCAAATGCAAACAACCGTGGATAAGCAAAAATTTTGCATAGTTTTTTGTGGATAGACCAAATAAATGGGCGTCTCGTTTTACTTTTGGTATGTTTATGTATATTTCCCCAGCAGTTTTACTAAGTGGAAAAGTAAGTACATTTGCCACTTTATCTTTGTTTCTGAACTGTTTATTAAGAATTTTTGAACGTTTGTCTCCAATAAGCACAACAGAGAGTGAGTAGTCCAAACCTAAAACACCTCGGACTATTTCAGAGTATCCTGAGGTGTTCCACGTAGTTCGTATCGTTTTTGATACGGTAGTTTCCATTTTAACGACGGCCCTTTGAAGGCATTTTACGACCCTCTTTATGCATTTTCAAAAACTTCTCAGTTCGTTCAATGCGAATAAGTGCCTCTTTCTTTTGTTTTGCGTTAGAGGTGTTTCGCTTATGGTATCGCAAACCTCGAACACGACGGATAACGCCACTGCTCTGCATCTTACGTGAAAAACGACGCATTAAACCGCCAACGTTTTCATTTCCGTGTCTTTGTACTTCAACATTAATCATTGCGGGATATCGTACCACACGCACTAATAGTGAGCAAGTATACAGCTTGTCCTATGACTTCGCTTTGAGTATCTCAGGCAGCATATCGATTGGTACAGTTTGCTGTGAGTGATTGTCAGTGTTCCTCATGAGAGCGACACCATCTCTTGCTTCCTGTTGTCCGATGATAATGATAAA
Organism: bacterium; assembly: GCA_003252295.1. Lineage (GTDB taxonomy): Bacteria > Patescibacteriota > Minisyncoccia > Phycocordibacterales > UBA12088 > UBA12088. The sequence continues at coordinate 43,616 of QKEV01000011.1, read as the reverse complement.
ACGTGTTTTCTTACGTTTTGCATATGCCATTTGATCAGAGAATCGTTCAAAGTAACGACAACTTTCAATTGGTATTTTCTGCTCACGTAATGTTTCAATAATATCGATACTGCGTAGGCGCGCTTCACGCCCAATATGTACGAGGCAGGCATTAGGTTTTCTCCTACGAGGTCGTCCCACCTTTGAACATTTATCCTTTGTTCTTACTGCAATAACTATACCAGTTGATGGAAGTGTGCCACGAACAAACGGTCGCGTAAGTTCATCATAACGTCCACCACGTGCAAGTACTATATGTTCATCAGTATCCTCAGATGAATCATCAGTATGTTCTACTACTTCAAAAATAGTGTGTGAGTATACACTTGGATCTGCATAGAGCTTGTCAGCAAGTTCGAATGGTATTTCTGCATGTTCCAGCAGCTCAAGCACTTCTTTAAAGTATTTTCTGCTTGGTGTTGTGAGATACTCAATAGGACTTGGAAGTTTGTCTACAATAGGATGTTTTTCCAGGTAAAGTTTTGCAAGCATGGAGCCAGGATTAGTCCGTATGCTATTTTTTAGTTCAACAGGAAGGTCATCCATTTTGTTCCTAATAAATGATGAAGCTTCACGAAGAAAACGTACAGAGGAATCTTTATCACCTATACTGTTAATACGAAGACGGAGATTTTTAATACCAAGGTCTTGCAGGATAGAAATAGTGCTCTTGAGAAGCACTACTTCAGCAAGAGGGTCGTTGGTACCAACGGTGTTTAATGTAAGTGCATTTATTTTTGCACTTGGTGTACCTGAAGGTGATACCACAGATGGTGTGTAAAACATAAGTGGTTTTCTGTTCTGTTTCTCAACCATTTCTGTATACTTTTTGAGTGTATCTTCAAGTACATGATGCTCAAATGACTCTTTCTCACTTTTGTGTTGCTGCAAGCCAAGTAGACTGGTTCCTTTTGCGTTTGCTTCTTTGCGTAAATCATCGATATTAGAAAATCCGTAGTGTTCAGCTATACATATCGCTCTTTTGAAAAAAGACTCAGTGGTAAATGGAAGTGTTTTCATACTTGCACAACAAAGTTACACATTAGTGTTGTCTGTTTCTGTGGCGCTAAAGTTGTATGCGCCAGGAAATACATCAAAGGTATTAACAGGAAGAAGTCGTATCAGAGCCCGTCCTACGATCTTGTCTCTCTGTACTGGGCCCCATTTCCTTGAATCTGAACTAGCACTTCGGTTATCACCCATAACGAAGTACTCATCAGAGGAGAGGGTGATAGTGAGATGATCATCAGTTTTGTCTTTCACTAAGTATTCTTCATCAAGAGTAGTTTCCTCTTGTGTTGCTGGATCAATAATAGTCGTTGTGCCATTTGCGAGCTGTACCACTTCTCCCGGTAGACCGATGATACGCTTAATGAAAAACTTTGATGGATCATTTGGGTAACGGAAAATAACTATATCGCCACGTTTTGGTTCTTCAAGTCGGTACGTTATCTGATCAACAATAAGGTACTCACCTGTTGCAAATGTTGGTTCCATAGAAGCACCACTTACAATAAATGGTTGTGCAATGAAGAGTCGGAAAGGGATGACAATAATGAGTGCGAGTACTGCAAACTTGAACACCTCCCCAATAAAACTCGATTCTTTTTTATCAGAATCTTTTTCAGTACTACCACCATCAGTATGCTCTGTATGCATGTCGGTAGTGTTTGAAGTATTTCTTGGTTCAATAGTCAGGGGGTCCATAGTGCAAGTACGTGTAGTATAACAAATTTTTTTACAAACAATCAAAAAACTAAAAAAGCGAAACACATATCTGCATAAGTAAATAACTTTTTCTTTCATATTACTTATAATGTATGCATGAGGTATGTGCTAGTTGGACTTGGAAATCCAGGAAGTGAGTATGAAGAGACACGACATAATGTTGGACGTGCGGTAGTTGCTGCACTGCAAGAACGATGGCTGACAAGTGGGTGGCGTGATGATAAAAAGTTGCACGCGAAAATCTCTGAAGGGGTTACACCTTCAGGTGTTGAGGTTGTGCTCGTGTTGCCAGATACCTATATGAATAATTCTGGAGGGGCAGTTGCTCCACTTATTGGTAATGAGGCGGAAGCTGAACATCTCATAGTGGTACATGATGATATTGATCTTAACTTTGGTACTCTTCGTTTTACGTATGACCGTGGAGCGGGAGGGCATAACGGAGTTGCATCAATTGAACGTGCCATAAGAACGAAGGCATTTGTGCGCTTGCGTGTTGGTGTGATTCCAAAGACTCTTTGGGGATCATTTAAAAAGCCGCAAGGTAAGGAACGCGTTCATAATTTTATTTTAAAGAAGATGAGTAAGCATGACAGTGAAAAGTTTGCACCAGTTATCACAATGGCTGGGGATGCATTGGAATGTCTCCTTTGTGAAGGTAGAGTTTCTGCAATGGACAAGTATAATGGTACAACTACAAAGTAGTAACTACGTAATATATTAAATTAAGGAGTATGGAAAAAAAAGTAATCATCATTACAACCTTGGTGGCTTTAGTAGTAGTAGGAGCAATGATCATACTTACTCACTATGAAGAGGAAGGGTCACAAGCAACAGAGTATTCTGAGTCTGATCTTGCATCACTTGCAACCTGTCTTGCAGATACTGGAGTAAAAATGTATGGAGCGTTCTGGTGTACACATTGCCAAGCACAGAAACGTGCGTTTGGTGAAGCACAAAGTCTCATGCCGTATGTTGAATGTTCAACACCAGACGGTAAAAATCAGGTACAGGTGTGTGCGGATGCTGGTATCACAAGTTACCCAACATGGGAGTTTGCTGATGGAGGCATCATTATGGGTGAAGTACCATTACAACAACTAGCTCAGAGAGCTCAGTGTGAGTTTCCAGGAGTTGTACTTGAAGACATAACTGCTGATAATGAAGTGAATGCAACTATCGATGGTATTACCATAAATGGTGAAGACACGCCACTAGATAATGGTGCTGTTGTTATTTCTGACGTAACAAAAAAGGAGGACACTGGTGATAGTTTGCAGGACGAAGTTGAACTAGAACCAGTGGAGTAAGGTATGGGAGCCATCTCTCTCGAGATACAAAAAAAGAAAAAGGGAAGCAAGGCGCGTGCTGGTGTACTTCATACGCCGCATGGTGATATAGAGACACCAGCATTTGTTGCAGTAGGTACCAAGGCAACAGTTAAAGGTCTTACTGTAGAAGACTTGAAACAAATAGGTTTGCAGACACTCATTGCAAACACGTACCATTTACATCTACAACCAGGAAGTGAACTTGTGGAGAAAGCAGGAGGACTGCATGCGTTCATGAATTGGGATGGTCCAATGCTCACCGACTCGGGAGGATTTCAAGTGTTTTCGTTGGGTGCTGGTTTCAACAAAACTATTTCAAAGGTAACCAGAGAAGAACTCGATGCGGAGGAGTATACTGCAACGGTGTATGATCCGGACGTGGCGAGTCAGCACGGTAAGCTTGCACAAATCGACGACGAAGGTGTGAGTTTTACGAGTCACATTGATGGTACATTACACAGGTTTACTCCGGAACGCAGTGTTGAGATACAGCATCAGCTTGGTGCTGATATATTTTTTGCGTTTGATGAGTGTACTGGTGCGGAAGCAAACTATGACTACCAGAGAGAAGCGATGGAGCGAACGCATGCATGGGCACGTCGTTCTCTTTCTGCTCATAGACAAAACATTGCAGCACAGAAGAAACAGGGTATTTTTGGTGTCGTGCAAGGAGGACGGTTTGAGGATCTGAGAAGGGAGAGTGCTCGGGTGCTTGGTGCTATGGATTTTGATGGATACGGTATCGGTGGTAGCTATCACAAAGTGGATCTCGATACTGCTGTTGGATGGGTAACCGATGAATTACCTGAAGAAAAGCCACGTCACCTCTTAGGTATTGGTGAACCGGAAGATATGGTTGCCGGAGTTGCGAAAGGTGTGGATCTTTTTGATTGTGTACAACCAACACGACTTGCTCGTACCGGTACCGTATATGGTCCAAATGGTGTGAAGCTTGGCTTACGCAACAACCAGTACATTGAGGACTTCACTCCAATCGATGCAACATGTACCTGCGATGTTTGTCAGAACTACACACGTGCGTACCTCGCACATCTCTTCCGTGCTCATGAGATGCTTGGAGCGGTACTCGCAAGTATGCACAACCTACACTTCCTTATTGAAACCGTTCGTAAAGAACGAGAAGCTATTTTGCATTCATAAAAAAAGTAACAGCAAGATGTGTATCTTGCTGTTTTCAACTTGTGGTGTATGTTTACGTTAGGTTGGTGAGAAATACTAACATCTATTCAAATTAGAGGGAGGTAGTTCATGAAAAGGAAGAAATGGTACCTCGTGGTATTAGATACACTGAAGATATACATAGATCAGTGTGATGCAACGCAAAACATTGAACATCTTCATTTTCCTCAGACGTATCTATCAATACTTAAGCAAAGTTTGTATCAGCACAAGTTTGAAGTGAATGAGGTTTGTACACAACTGCGTCATTTTGCAGAAGAAGTAACCTATGTGCCGGCACGTGATGCGTTACTTGAAGCAGCAAACAATGTGCATGAGTATTTCATTGCGGAAGAGATTCGTAATATTGTGAATCAAGATAAGTCGAGCATTTCTTTCTGTATGAATGAAGGTGGTGCTGTGGTGCTGTATACAAAAGGTATGGAATTAGAAAGTGACTCAGTTAGTGGAAACATGCTGTTGAGTCAAGTTTCTATAAAGTTAAAATTGCTCGGTATAAAAGAAGTACGGCATGGGTGAGAAAAATTTTTGTTACAAGCCGAGGTAATCCTGCCTCGGCTTTAGCTTTTGTGTTTACTTTTTTGTACAGTACTGTACCGTATTGTGCAGAATGTCGTGAGTGCACTATTGCTAATAAATACCAAGAGAGAGGTGTAATGATGTTAGAGCAAAAACCGTGGTATGAAAATGTTTTACGTGAGATAGAAAACGCAGCAATACTTAATGGTACATCAGAAACAATCAGTTTATTGCTTGAACGTCTCTGTGTTGTGTTAGTAGGGTCAAAAATTTCAGACACAGAGGAGGTTGTGACGGGTGTCGAGTCTAGACTTCGAGAAATCTCCTCATCACACTTTGAGAAGGGTACCTGCGGGAAGGAGGTAAGGAATTACCTTGATTGGCATGCTGACATACTTTGCTGCAATTTTTTAGTGAGCAAAGTTAATTTCTTTGTGACAACTGGTGCAGAAACCATTATCTTTCACATGAAGGATGGATGTACTGTTGAAATGAAGGTGGCTGATATGGTGTTTCAGAACTATCATGGATGTGAGACGACTGACCCAGGTGGAGAATATGTCAATTTCTATGATGTTAAAAATGTAACAGCAAGAAAATAGTTTTAACGTGTCGAGCTGCCCTAACTAGGGCAGCTTACTTGTTTTTATGTTGAACATATCTAAAAAGTACTATACTGTGTGATACCTACATGAAGTACGGAAACGAACAAGCATTCAAGCTACATAAACCGTTTGAACCAGCAGGTGACCAACCTGCGGCTATTCGTGCACTTACGAAAGGGTTAGATGAGGGAATGCAGCACCAAGTACTCTTTGGTGCAACGGGAACAGGAAAGACCTACACGATGGCAAATGTGATACAGCACGTACAGAAACCGACCTTGGTCATTGCACACAACAAGACGCTCGCTGCACAGCTCGCTGCTGAGTATCGAGAGTTTTTCCCCGAAAATGCCGTACACTACTTCGTTTCGTACTATGACTTCTACCAGCCTGAGGCGTACATGCCAGTTTCTGATACCTACATAGAGAAGGAGGCGATGGTAAATGAAGAAATAGAGCGCCTGCGGCACGCCTCCACACAAGCACTCCTCACGAGGCGTGATACCATCGTCGTCGCGTCTGTCTCATGTATCTATGGTTTGGGAAGTCCTGAGGAGTACGAGAAGGTGCACTTGCGGCTTGAGGTGGGTGGAGCACTCACTCGCACAGAGCTCATACGTGAGTTGGTGCGTATACACTTCTCTCGAACAAATGCAGACCTCATGCCGGGACTGTTTCGCGCTAAGGGGAACATGGTTGAGATCATGCCAACGAATGAACGGGTTATCTTTCGTGTGTCATTTTCAGAGGATATGATCGTCACCGTTGCAGAACTTGATCCTATCTCAAGGATTATTAAAAACGAGCATGCAGCACTGTACGTGTTCCCAGCAAAGCACTTCATTACCTCAGAGGATGAGCGTAAGCGAGCGGTGCATGATATCGAGCAGGAATTGCAGAAGCGATTACAAGAACTTGAAGCGAGAGGGAAGGTACTTGAGCATGAGCGCATAAAACGCAGAACGACACACGACCTCGCACTTATTCGTGAGGTAGGGTACTGCAACGGCATTGAGAATTACTCACGTCACTTCGACGGTAGAAAGGCAGGAGAACCTCCTCACACTCTGCTTTCATATTTCCCGCATAAAGCGGATGGTACACCTGATTTCCTTACCATCATTGATGAGTCGCATGTGACCGTACCGCAGGTAGCAGGTATGTACGCTGGTGATAGGTCAAGAAAAGAAACGCTTGTAGAACATGGTTTTCGCCTTCCTTCAGCACTTGATAATAGGCCGTTGCAATTTAATGAGTTCGAGGAACGTGTTGGTCCTGTACTCTATACATCAGCAACTCCGGCAAGGTATGAAAAAGAGAAGAGTGTGCAATTTGGTCAGATTGTAGAACAGATCATTCGTCCAACGGGACTCTTGGATCCGGAAATTATTGAACGTCCTGTGATTTCAGGCAAGGGTTATGCTGGTCAGGTGGAGGACTTTATCAAGGAGGTGGTGGCGAACACGAAACATGGAGAACGTTCACTCGTAACCACGCTGACAAAAAAGATGGCAGAAGATCTCACTGAGTACCTCAAGGAGAAGAAGGTGCGGTCACAGTACATACATAGTGATGTGAAGACGATTGATCGTATTGAAATACTTTCACAGTTTCGCAAGGGAGAGTTCGACGTGCTCGTTGGGGTTAACTTGCTTCGTGAGGGACTCGATCTCCCTGAGGTATCACTCATCGGTATCCTCGATGCTGACAAGGAAGGGTTCCTGCGTTCAGAAACATCACTCATTCAGACCATAGGACGTGCTGCCAGAAACGTGAACGGCAGAGTGCTCCTGTATGCAGACACCATGACAAAGTCCATGCAGGCAGCCATCAGTGAGACAAATCGACGTCGAGAAGTGCAGGAAGCGTACAACAAGAAGCATAAGATCACACCAAAGACCATACAAAAAGCGGTGAAGGATATAACAGAACAATTACGAAGTGATCATGAGAAGGCGATCCATACTCTCGTTGCAGTGGATGAGAAGCGTTATAAAAAGAATCCCAAGAAAGTGGTTGCTGAGAAAACAAAACAGATGAATGAGGCAGTTGCACGTCTTGATTTTGAGACAGCAGCACTTTTACGTGATGAGATACGTGCACTGGAAGGTGGTGTTAAAAAAAAGAAGCGAAAGTAAAAGCCGACACAGTATGTCGGCTTTTAGAAAGTACTGTTATTAGAAACTAGTCCTTGATGTGTACAAGTGCGAAGTATGCCATGAGGAACATGACACCGGTGAGTGCCCAACTTGCTGACATGTTGAGTTCTATTGTACCAAAAGCAATACCAGCTCCTTTTCCTGCAGAAATGCCGTACATGAGTCCCATGAGACTGAACACAGTTGCAGTGATAATTGAAAAGAACGGTTGTCGAATATGAACCATAGTAAATTAGTTATGAATAATGTTTATCTCGATCGTACGTATATTGTACCAAGCATTTTTTATGATTTGACACGTATACAACTTGATTGTGGATAATTGTTTGCTACAATCAAACACGTACTACCTGTGCCTCCAAGCACAGGCAAAACTGCCTGTGAGGGTACGTTTACATACAACATGGAAGATCATATATACATAAAAGGTGCACGAACACATAATCTCAAGAACATTTCCGTGAAGATTCCACGGAATGCTCTTGTGGTTATTAGCGGTCTTTCTGGTTCCGGTAAGTCGTCACTTGCCTTTGATACTATTTTTGCTGAAGGACAGCGTCGTTACGTAGAGTCACTTTCTGCTTATGCACGACAGTTCTTGAATCAAATGAAGAAACCGGATGTTGATGAGATACTTGGGCTTTCGCCAGCAATATCTATTGATCAGAAATCACGTTCAAATAATCCACGCTCAACAGTTGCTACAATCACTGAAATATACGACTACCTTCGTATTCTCTATGCTCGTGTAGGTAGTGCCTATTGTCCAATTTGTGGTACACCGATCAAGCGTCTCTCAAATGAGGAAATGCAAAGGATGGTGAAGGATCTTGTATTGCAACATGGTAAAGGCGAAGGGAAAGAGGTGATGGGTGTTGCCTATGATGATCGAAAACTTCGACTTTGGGCACCTGTTGTGGTTGGACGAAAGGGAGAGTATTACCAAATGCTCTATGACTTACTTGGAAAGGGATATGAAAAGGTACGTATTGATAAAAAAGAGTACTCCCTACGGGAGAAGATAACTCTTGGAAAACAGAAACGTCATGACATTAGTGTACTCGTTGATGAGCTCTTCTTTTCAGAACTTACGGGAGGTAAAAAAGATGCTGAGGAACGACTTGCTGAAGCAATTGAACTTGCTCTCGATGAGTCAGATGGCCTCATAGAGATAGAAGCTCCAGATGGCAGTACTGAAGTACTCTCTTCGAAGTTTATCTGTCCAAAGGATGGTTTCTCGTTTCCTGAAGTAGAGCCGCGACTCTTTTCGTTCAACTCTCCATATGGTGCCTGTAGTGGCTGTAACGGTCTAGGAACGATCGGTTTCTTTCATGATGATATTTGTACTGAGTGTAACGGAAAACGTCTTCGCCCTGAGGCGTTGCAGGTTTTTCTTGGAGGTGATCCAAAGGTAGGAAAAAGTATTGTTGACCTTACAGCGCTCTCGATACGGGACGCGCATACCTTCATTACTTCTCTAGAGCTCTCAAAAAAGGATAAGGAAATAGCTTCAGTAGTATTGCGGGAGATACAGGCACGTTTGCAGTTCATGCTCAATGTTGGTATCGACTACCTGACACTCGACAGACGAGCAAACACGCTCTCAGGTGGTGAGGCTCAGCGTATACGCCTTGCGAGTCAACTCGGCTCTGGTCTCGTTGGTGCACTCTACGTGCTTGATGAGCCAACGATTGGTCTGCATCAACGTGATAATGACCGACTCATTAAAACCCTCACCGCACTTCGTGATCTCGGAAATACGATTGTTGTTGTTGAGCATGATGAGGATACTATTTTTTCATCTGACTACATTGTAGACATCGGTCCTGGTGCTGGTGTGCAGGGTGGTGAGGTTGTCGTGCAAGGATGGCTCGAAGAGCTTTTAACGGCAAAACGAAATATGAGTGGTTCACGTACACTTGCGTACTTGCGTGGTGAAAAAGAAATAGAGATACCTGAGGTGCGAAGGGAGGAAGAGCGAGGATGGCTTCGTCTGCGCAACGGCAACGCAAACAACATCAAGGGTATGAACGCAGATGTACCGCTACAGAAGATGGTGGTGATCACGGGTGTTTCTGGTTCGGGTAAGAGTACCTTCATGTATGAGCTGTTACATAAAAACCTACGAGCGCGACTCGAACGACAGTATCGAACCAACAAGCTCTACAACATCTCAAGTCTCACTGGTACGGAGTACCTCTCGAGAGTGGTCTTGATGGACCAGAGTCCTATTGGACGTACACCACGAAGCAACCCGGCAACCTACACGGGTGCCTGGACCTACATTCGTGACCTGTTTGCTTCGACCGAAGAAGCACGGTTCCGTGGGTGGAAAGCGGGACGGTTCTCGTTTAACGTGGCAACAGCAAAGGGTGGTGGACGATGTGAAGCATGTCAGGGAAACGGTACAATTGCGGTTGAAATGCACTTTCTCCCTACGGTGTACGTGCAGTGTGATGTGTGCAATGGTAAACGCTTTATGAAGGAGACACTTGAGGTACGGTATAAAAAGAAAAACATATATGACGTACTTGAGATGAGTATTGATGAGGGGTACGAGTTCTTTAAGGATATTCCGCAGGTGCATGACAGGTTGAAGACTTTGACCGAGGTGGGACTTGGGTACCTGAAGCTCGGGCAGGCAGCAAATACGCTCTCTGGTGGGGAAGCACAACGAGTTAAGATTGCGAGTGAACTGTTTAGACCACACACACAAAAGACCATATACCTTCTTGATGAACCAACGATTGGGTTGCACTACGATGATGTGCAGAAACTCTTAGATGTATTAAATGCACTCATTAACAGAGGTAACAGTGTCGTTATTATTGAGCACAATATGGATATTATTAAGAGTGCTGACTGGCTCATTGATATTGGTCCCGAAGGAGGAGTTGATGGAGGTAAGATTGTTGCTAAAGGGACTCCAGAGGAGGTTGCTCAGACAAAAACGCACACTGGAAAGTATCTTAAAAAGGTACTCAAGTAAGACGATATGGAGATTACTCACGCAAGTATACAGGCACTTCCGGATTGCTCTGGAGTGTACCTCTTTCTCGGAAAAAAGAGTGAACTGCTTTACGTTGGAAAAGCAACGTCGCTTAAGAGTCGTGTGCGAAGCTACTTTGGTAAAAATGTACTTGCTTCACGTGGTGTACAAATCGTTCGTATGGTAGAGCGGGCAGAGAGAGTTGATTTTCGTACAACTGATTCTGTGCTCGAAGCACTCATTCTTGAAGCGAAGCTCATAAAGGAGTTTAAGCCGCCGTACAACGTGCGAGATAAGGATGATAAAAGTTTTAACCATCTTGTTATAACAATACATGAGGTATACCCACGGTTATTGACGGTACGTGGTAAAGATCTAACCATCACTTTGGCACAGCTTAAACGTTTGTATCAGGGGGAGCGAAAGAGGTATAAAGATCCACTAGTGTATGGACCGTTTCCACATGCTGGTCAGTTCAAGGAGGCACTTAAGTTGCTACGAAAAATTTTTCCATACTACGATACAAAAGAACCGGTACAGATGCTTCGTGAAAAGTATGATAGAAAACTACTCTTTAATGAATCAATTGGCGTGTTTCCAAGAGGAGATGTAACACAGAAAGAGTACGCACGTACGGTGCGCTACCTAAAAACCATCTTTGATGGGAAGCTCAAGACACTACTCCGCACACTTGAACGTGACATGCATAAACTTGCGCGAGAGGAACGTTTCGAAGAAGCAGCAACGGTAAAGCGTCAACTCTTTGCGTTGCAACACATAGAGGATGTGTCACTTCTAAAACGAGATGTACCGTTACGTTCAGGTGCTGGGTATCGTGTTGAAGCGTATGACGTGGCACACCTCGGTGGTACAGATACGGTGGGTGTTATGGTGGTTGTTGATGGTGGTGTGATGGAAAAGAGTGAGTACAGAACATTTACTATTCGAGATGCTGCTTCAGGAAGTGACACGGGTGCACTTGAGGAACTGCTTGAACGACGTTTAGCTCACCCTGAGTGGCAGTATCCAAAACTCATGGTACTTGATGGTGGTAAGGCGCAGATGAATGTTGCTGAGCGTGTTTGTAAAAAAGCAGGTGTGGTCATACCGCTTGTTGCAGTTACAAAGGATAAGCATCATCGACCACGAAACCTTCAGGGACCTCTCAAGGTTAAAAATAGGTACCAGAACGATATCCTGCTCGCAAATAGCGAGGCACATCGATTCGCTTTGTCATTCCACAAGAAGAGGCGTGCGAGAAGAATGAGGGAGTAGTGCTCTGGTATAATTATTCTTATGAACAGAACTCGAGTAGGGGTGATTCGTGGTGGGCAGTCAACTGAGTATGACGTCTCACTCAAAACCGGTCAGACGGTGTTGTCACATTTGGCTGATAGTAACTTTGATGTACGTGATGTACTCATAGATCGGCAAGGTACCTGGCACCTGCATGGCAGACCAATGGATCCAATTCGAGTACTCGACCAGATAGATGTATTTTTCATAGCGCTACATGGTTCCTATGGTGAAAATGGTGAGCTACAGCAGTACCTTGACGCACACAGTAAGGCGTACACAGGAACTGGTCCACTGGGGAGTGCGCTCTCCATGCATAAGGCAAGTGCGAAACGTGCACTTGAAGGTGCCCCATATCGGTTTGCAGAGCATAGGGTTATGGTTGTGGATGACTATACTGACGAGGCGGTACTTGAGCTATTTACGACGTTTATGATGCCTGCGGTGGTAAAGCCAATGGATGGCGGTTCGTCAGTTGCAACGGCACTTGTACGTACACGACGTGAACTTGCCGCAGCACTCCGTGAAGTATTTGAGGTGAGTGCAACAGCTCTCATTGAGAACTACATCCGTGGCAGGGAGGTGACCGTGGCGGTTGCAGAAGGGTTTCGTGGTGAGAATTTGTATGTTTTTCCACCTATTGAGATTGCGTACACCAACAGTGACTTTTTTGATTACAAGGAGAAGTATGCTGACGAAGGAGGGGCGAGAGAGCTATGTCCTGCACCTTTCGATCGTGCAACCACACAGGCACTCATGGAGCATGCGCGACACGTGCATCGAGAGCTTGGACTTCGTGACTATTCACGTAGTGATTTCATGGTGACCAAACAAGGAGATGTGTTCTTTCTTGAGGTAAACACACTACCAGGTCTTACACCAACATCACTCGTACCAAAAGCGATTGATGCGGTGGGAGCAAAGCTGCCACACTTCTTGGAGCATGTTATAGAGCGAGCACTTGCTCGTTAGAGGTGAATAAATACAAAAGGCCGACGATATGATCGTCGGCCTTTCCGATACAACAACAGGTTGAATATTACTGACACTTGCCCGATGGGCAGCTTGCTACGCCGCTTTGCTGATTTGAAACACCAACACCAGTATACTGGTTTGCACCTGCACTGCTCGGCGAGTACACAAACGGATGAGAACTCGAGCCGGCAACTGCATTAGAGGTCGGTGCTATGATCCATGTATCCCCGCTGTTATCTCTTTCAGCAGCCTGAATCCTGGCGTCCCGATCAATAAACTTGCCTCCAATTTCGGTGGCGCCGCTAATAAGGTAGCCAGAAATGGTAGCAAGGCGATCCTTTTCGGACCTGATCGCTTCAATCTTAGTACCGCATTTGGCAACAGTTATTACTGGTTTATTGTCATCACCTAATACTACGTTACCGTACTTGTCCTTGCGAGTGAAAGTGCAATTACCGCCACCTTTAACGGCTGTGTAGACAACTGATATCTTTTCACTTCCGCCTGGATCCCAAGGCGTTTTGGCTACTGCAACACACTGCTCACCTTCTTTGATGCCCTCAGGGCAGGTGAGCGGGGCTCCAGAAACATCGAAGCCAGAATCAGTTCTTTGCCATCCTTTTCCGCAGCCGGTAAGACTGGCTATGGCCAAAGTGAGTGACAACAAAATAACAAATCTTTTACCTGTAATCTTCATATCATCCCCCTTCATTTTCCTAAGTTAACGCAATGGACAGGTACGAATACCTCTACGTCAGTATCTGTTGCTTCTTCAAAAACGAAACGTCCAATTCGGTAGTGAATCGAATCACCACCTTCGTGCTCGTACTGCGGTGGTCCAATAGGTTCACACCACATACAGTTACAGTCTTCACAGACGTACTCACCACCCCCAGTTGTCTTTTGGGTGGCAATGGCCTTGAGTGTTTCGGTTTTTTCAACCGGGTTACCGCACGCTGGTAAGGATGCAGGAACCCAAACTCCCTGTTTGTCAGGTACCCAGAGAACCGCTTCCTTGTCTTCCACTTCGCGCCACCACTCTACCTCCTTGTTGACAATGCGTGCCGTGAGAAGTTGGAGTGGGAACTCGGTAGCTACTTTAAAGTTTCCACTTTTGATTCTTTTCACAAAGGTCGCTTTGTCGAGACCTGTATGGATCTGAATGGTAGAAAAGAAAATTTCCTGCACGTATGCAGGCAGTTGCAGCGTTTCCTCGATCATTTGCTGTGGCGTACGAGTGTTATTTCTCTTCAGAAAACCCTCAGTTTCCGCTTGTACAAGTACTGGTACGAAACAGAGCAGAGTACAATAGATGAGCATTTGAATCCTTTTTTTCATAGGTACACCCCCTCGTTGGTGTTTTTTCTTCAGTGTTTTTGTTGTTGTATGTATTTATCAGAGTACTTTTGACTATCCGCACTTATACCACACAGATTTTGAATACGCAAGTGTTGCTACTATAAAACACTTGACACATAAAAAAGTGTGTGATACATTCGCGGCAGCACTGGGCAATTGCCCATTTCAGTACCACGTAGCATATACAAGGTATGGAAATCTACATTGGGTGAAAACCCGGTGTACAGATAAGAGTTTTTTGTTAAAAAAACGGGAAAAAAAACAAAACGGAGGTGTGGTATGAAAAAGGTTCTGCTTGTTGTATCCATGTTTTATTTGTTTTTTGCAGTAGCCGCAAATGTATTTGCTTGCGATAACTGCAGCGATGATGATGTGATTACCTGTGACGGTCCTGGTTGTTATGCTGGTGAGCTTAGTAGCGGCACGGTTATAGTGAATGCTGCAGGCGACACCTATGGTTATGGTGATGAGGTTAAACTTCTCTCGCAAGGCGAAACCGCCATAAATGCACAATTCGGCGATCCTGATCAGGTGGGTGACAATGTTGCCTATCAGAGTGCTGGTGCATGGTTAGCAATCAATGAAGGTGCCGGCAATCTTGGTGCTGGTGGCGAGATTCAAGCAGCCATGCAGTACGAAAAGATGGACGTCTGGGGCGTTGACAGGGTATTAGTCGATGGCGGTGCTAACTGTGAAGATGGCTGCTTGCCGGAGTACTTTGATGCAACCATGTTTAATGCAGATGGTGCGACGCGCGTTGCTGCGTACGGTAAGGAAGTTGATGTCGGAGCTGTTACTTTGCTCACTGGAAAGGTCAGATTGGGCGATCCGTCAGACAATAACAGTTTTGAGTTTGCAGAACTGGTACAGTCACAGTCATCAGGTCAGGACTTCAAAGAGGTACTGAGTGGTGCAAATGCTGCGGTTGATTATTTCAAGAGCAGTATGGATGGATCGATCAAAGTCTCCATTCCGTAACATCCGCAGGGATGTAAGTACATTTTCCTGGCATGCGCTTTTGTTCGCGTTTTGAACACGTAAGGCGTATGCGTCCCCCACGGGGCACTGAATGGATCAGTGCCCCGTATTTTTTTACCCATGTTTTTTATATTTGCTTTGTCTCATATGCTATTCTATATACATGGACTCAAAGAACGTGTTTCCAAAGGGTTTTCTGTGGGGTGCTGCAACTGCAAGCTACCAGGTGGAGGGTGGTATATACAACTGCGACTGGGCACAAGCTGCTGCTGAGGGAAAGGTGCCGGTTTGCGGTGATGCCTGTGACCACTACAATAGGTACCAAGAAGATTTTGATATTGCTAAATCGCTTGGACACAATGCACACCGTTTTTCAGTTGAATGGGCACGCATTGAGCCACGTGAGGGTGAGTTTGACACAGAGGCAATAGAGCACTACAGAACCGTACTTCGTGCACTTCACGAGAGAGGTATTGAGCCTATAGTTACCTTATGGCATTGGACACTTCCAATTTGGCTGTACGAAGGGGGTGGTGTAGAACGAAAAGATTTTAGTAAACTTTTTGCAAGGTATGCTAGTCATGTGGTTGCCGAGTTGTCTGACCTATGTACACAATTCAGTACAATAAATGAACCAGGTGTTTTTGTGACACATGGTTACTTGTATGGATGCAGACCTCCATTTAAAGGTGTACGTATTTTAGGTATTGATATTGAAAAAGATTATGGAGAGAAAACATCCGCAAGGATTGGAAGGTTTTCGCACATTGTTAGTTTTTTTCGTGTACAGAGAAATCTCATTAAAGCACACAACAGTGCGTATGATGCAATAAAAGAAATTGCCCCATTTGTTCAGGTGAGCGTTGTAAAGCATGTAAGGTTCTTTGTTGGTAACTGGAATCCGTTCAACAAATTGCTTGCTGTAGTTGCACAGTATTTTCAGAGTGGTCATTTTTTGAGGGGTGTAGTGAACAAACTTGATGTTATTGGATTGAACTACTATAAAAGTACACACTTTGGAGGTACAGAAGTTTTTGATATGACTGATATTGGTTGGAAGGTAACTCCTTGGGAAATTTACGATGCATTGAAGTATTTAGAGAGGTACAAGAAGCCAATACTTATTACGGAGGCAGGTATTGCAGATGCTCGTGATAAGGATCGTGCTGAATATATTCGAAAGCAGGTGGCTGGTGTTGCACGTGCACTGGAAGAAGGAGTGGATGTTCGTGGTCACTTCTACTGGTCACTGCTCGACAACTACGAATGGGATGATGGTTTTGAAATGAAGTTTGGTCTTGTTGAGATAAACTACGAGACGCAGGAGCGTACCATTCGTCCATCTGCATACGTCTATAAGGATCTCATAGTGCACTACTCAAAATAGTCATCTTAACAACTCTTCATGTGGGTAACATGTGCGATTAGTTACTGAATAGTGGGTACAATATACGTATGCCGCTTTGGTTAACACTTGTTGTTGTAGCACAGGTTTTTCTTGCTGCTGTGGCCCTCATTGATAAGTACATCGTTAGTTCTGAAACGGTAGTGCTTCGTCCGTTCACCTATACGTTTTGGATTAGCATACTTTCATCTGGTTCCGTACTCGTTTTTCTGCTTGGTTGGCTCCCTATTCCCGTCTTTGTTGATGGAATATCCATACCTACTTTTGAAAATGTACAGGCACTCACTATTACGACATTTGCACTTTCTCTCACTACTGGGTACACCTTTTTTACCGCACTCCTCTCTATGTTTACTGCCTTAAAGTACTCAGATGCATCTGATGTGGTGCCTGTTGTTGGAGCTGTAAATGCACTTGCAACATTTTTCCTCGGGTACTACTTTTTTGATACGTCACTGCCGCATAACTTTCTTGCAGGCATGCTCCTTCTTGTTGCAGGAACTATCCTCACCTCAGGTCTTCGCTTTACAAAGCAAACCATGTTCTCAGTTTTCCATGCAGGTATCATGTTCGGTTTGCACTATGTGGTTTTGAAAGAACTCTTTGAGGAGACAAACTTTGACACTGGCTTCTTCTGGTCTCGTATGGCTATTGTGGCTATAGCACTCTCCATGCTCCTCATTCCGTACTACTACGAAAAGGTTATGGCGCGTACACAGAGAGCGAAGAAACGCGACAGCATGTTGCTTATAGGGAACAAGCTCCTGGGTGGTATCGCCAGCATCATGATGCTCATGGCGGTTGATATGGTGGACAAGAGTATGGTGTCACTTCCTCAGGCACTGGGAGGGTTGCAGTACCTGTTCCTTCTTGGGTTCTCAGTATGTTGTGGTCGCTACATTTCTAAAGATTGGGGTGAAAATGTGACCTTTCGTGACATAGTTCAGAAAGCTGTTTCCATACCACTCATCGTACTCGGTTTCTTCCTTCTGTTCATGTAGTATGAAATTTCTTATAAAAACAATGGTGTACCTTATAGTAGCTGTATGTTTGTTCTGGGTCGTATGGCTCTACCTCACACATACCGAGTATCCGGAAAAGGTGCAGTATGGTGTTTCGTTTAACACACTCTACGCGAGGGAACTCGGGTTGGATTGGGAGGAAGTATATACGGCTATCCTTGAAGACTTAGGAGTACGACATCTTCGACTTGCAGCTCACTGGACCATGGTCTCACCAGAGGAGGGTGTGTGGAACTTTGCAGAGCTCGATAGGCAGCTCGAACTTGCTAATAAGTACGATGCAAAGGTGGTGTTTGCTGTTGGGCGACGGTTGCCGAGGTGGCCGGAGTGTCATGTGCCAGAGTGGGCACAGGATAAGAGTTGGGATGAGCAAAAGGACTATCTTCGTGAGTACTTGAAGGTGCTTGTGGAGCGCTACAAGGATAACCCTGCTATTGCGTACTGGCAGGTTGAGAACGAACCCTTCCTCACCGTGTATGCACGTGAAGAGTGTGGTTCGCTCGACAAGGACTTTCTTGATGAAGAGATAGCTCTTGTGCACGAGCTTGATCCTGCACACCCGGTCTTGGTGACCGATAGTGGCAACTTGGGTACTTGGTTTGGGGCATATCGACGTGGCGACAGTTTTGGTACTAGTGTGTATGTGCATCTCTGGAACGAGACGACTGGTCCTATCAAGACAGCTCTTCCTCCTGAAGCGTACATTGCGAAACGAAAACTCATGGAGCTTCTTTTGGGGAAGAAGGAGTCCATGCTCATTGAACTATCTGTTGAGCCCTGGCTCAATAAACCAGTAACAGAGTCTGATCTTGACCTCCAACTTTCACGTATGAATATAGATAAGTTTGAGAATATTATTAGCTATGCCCGCGAAACTCGTTTTGAGAAGCAGTATCTCTGGGGTGCTGAGTGGTGGTACTGGTTGAAGGTTCGTCATGAACACCCTGAGTTTTGGGAACGAGCGAAAACGTTATACCATGAGTAAGTATGAATGAGTACATGGAAACAGAAAGTGAACATAAAGAGATACTTGAGCGTTTAAACCAGATAGAGGCACAAGTGCAGATGACGCAGACATCCATACGGCAAATGCGCAAGTTTATGTTTTGGCGTTTGATCATCCTTCTTGTGGCTATTCTTGTACCAACTATTGCATTACCTATTTTCTTAAAGATCTTTTTTCACACCTACATGCCGGGTTACCTAGAAACCTTGCAGACTTTGCTTGGGTCTTAGTGGTATAGTTACAATACATATATGGAGCAACATGTAACAGATGAACAACAGGTTGTTATAGAGACTAATAAGGTTTCAAAGAAAAAAGGTTTTTTTACAAAACTACTAAAGGTTTCGCTTGCGTTCCTTTTTATGGTGCCAGCACTTATTTTTTGGTTTCTTGCTGCAATAGTTTTAGTCGTTGTTTTGTCATTTTCAGGGGGTGGAGAGGACAATAAATGTAATGTCGCGAGAGTGCCGGTGCAGGGTATTATTGCTACTACTAACAATGGTCTTACTGGCATGTTGGATCTTGGACCAGTAACGAGTGCTGACAGTATCATTGAG
This sequence comes from bacterium, assembly GCA_003252295.1. Lineage (GTDB taxonomy): Bacteria > Patescibacteriota > Minisyncoccia > Phycocordibacterales > UBA12088 > UBA12088. The sequence continues at coordinate 24,448 of QKEV01000011.1, read as the reverse complement.
AAAATCAACCGTGCTGAAAATGATGATAGTATTGTAGCGACCATTATTGATATTGATTCTCCTGGAGGTACGCCTGTTGCCGGTGATGAGATTATGCGTGCACTCCTTGCAGCCACAAAGCCAACAGTTGCGGTAATACGTGACAGGGGAACGAGCGCTGCGTACTGGGCAGCAGCTGGAACAGACTACATTGTTGCGTCACCTGTTTCTGATGTTGGGTCTATCGGGGTAACGATGTCATACCTTGAACTTGCGAGCTCTACCGAGTACCAAGGTTCACGTTGGATAGACATTTCAAGCGGCGCGTACAAGGATGCGGGTCATCCTGAACGGGTTCTCTCAAATGTAGAACGTGAACATTTCCAAAATGAAGTTGATGAGGTACATGAGTACATGGTGACACAGATTGCAAGTGCACGTGACCCACTTTCTCGTGAGGACCTGGCGGCACTTGCAGATGGTCGTGCATACCTTGGAACTGATGCGTTACCTCTTGGTCTCATAGATGAGATAGGTGGTTTTGAAGAAGCGGTACAGTACCTCACTAACCTTCTCCTTCCAGGTGAAGCACTCACTATCTGTCCGACATCGTATGGTGCACTTGAGGATCTGTTCTACTAAGGACTCATTTTTTACTATTTTTCTACAGTCTGTGAAGTTCTCGTAGAGAGGACATGACGGTATACTGCTTTCATGGTACGTGCCTTATTTATTACACTCTTAGTGGTAATCCCTCTGTGGGCGCCATGGATGGACTCAAGTGGTATTGGGCACACAACAGACAAGGTACTCGAGTCATTCGGACCTCTTGCTTCGGTGTGTTATGACAGCGAGGGAGCTCTTCTTCAGGACGGTGTACAGGTATCCTGGTATCCGTTTGGTCGTTTGGTACACACTTGTTCTGGTGACTACGTACTCTGGGTATGGGGTGCTGTGCGTGAGCAGGGTGGTGTGTACAAACGAGCCGGTGAACTGCAAGAAGTGCAATCAAAAGCACTTACCTGCAAGAGTGTACTAGAGCGTCAGGAGTTTCGTTTTGCAACAAGTTCAGATAGTAAGATCGTCATGTATGAAGGAGAAGTTGCTACCAAACCAGACTTTTCAATATTTAAAGAAGCGGAAGAGAATGAACGTGTCATTACGGCTGCGTTGAAAAAGGGAGCGGTCTTTGCAGGACGGTTTGCAGTTGCTGAGTGGGGTTGTGGCTCAAGTTGTCAGCAGCATGCAGTTATCGATGTGGAAACAGGGCTCGTGGTAGCGTACGGTCCACAGACTGAGTATGGCGTAGACTATTCACTTGAAAGTACGCTTCTCGTAACTAACCCAGTTAATAAACTTCCCGAACTTCCTCATACTGCATATGAGACCGAAGGGCTTGCGCTTTCGCTTGCGCGTGTATCGAGAGAGTACTACTTACTCACAACTGATGTGCTTTCTGGTACGCAGTACCTCGTACTACAGTGTGTAGAGAATGCTGCCACTGGCTACATAGAGGTGGAAGATGAACGCCTTAAGAAACTAGAGGACAAGTAGTTTACTATTCATCACAGGCACCTGGAGCCCATAAACCACGCTCATTTTCCATAGCATCATTTTCAGCTGCTTGGTAGTCTGCTTGTCGAGTATATGCTGTGTTGTAGGTGTACTCACGTGCATAACCATCTTCAATCATTTTCTTTCCAAGGTCGGTTCCATCAGGAAGTTCAATGTAGGCAAGAAGACGTCCATACGTATCGCGTGTACCCTGTGACTCATCAAAATGAAGCACCACTAATCCTGTTTGTGCTAATGCTTGAAGATGTTTTGTTGCTTCATCAGCGTAACACTCAGGTCCTCCTGGGTCATTTGGTTCAGGTGAGTCAATACCAATGAGACGTACGTACTGTGTTTGCTTATCAAAACCTACTACAATAGTATCGCCGTCGATAATACGTATGAGAGGGTACGTGTTGCCACTCTCAGGTAAACGCATGACAGGTTGCTCTGCTTGCTGTGCAAGTTCTTCATGTTCAACTGCATTCTGCACATTCTTCTGCTCCACTACGAGGTAGAGCAGGAGGGCATTACTAATAAGTGATAGAAGTAGTATTGATTTAAGTAAAAAAGTTTTCATGCGTAAACTGTAGCATATTTTTATCAAACACTCACACGTAGATCCTGTGTGTAGTAGCACTACTTTTTTGTACAAATGAGGGTTTCTCGATAAGGGTTATGTTTATTCGGGTATAGTTTCTTTGTTGTTAATCCAGCATTTTTTAGCCACCACATAACCTCTCTTTTGGTGTAGGTGTAACTTGTAAATGAATCTTCAACAAGTGTCGTAAGTTCATTACTGTGTTGTTTTTTGTAGCATTTGAGGTTGAGTTTTGCTGAGTGCTTTTTGTTGTTGTATGAACCAGAAAAGCTGCATATGGTGTCTTTTGTTTCTTGTATAAACGGGTTACCCCATTTTTTGAGTCCGGCAATCGTGTTGTAGTCAAAAATAAACACACCGTCTTGCGTTAAATGTTTTGCAACATTCTTAAAAAAATGTTTCCAGTTTGTTATGTGATTTATCGAGTCATATACACAGGTGATAGCATCAAATTCTTTTTTCATCTGGAACGTATTCATATTGTTGACACTAAATACTGCTGTTGACGTTTTTCTTTTTGCGACCCGTATCATGTCGTCAGATAGGTCAAATCCCCACACATTATGTCCATCAGCTGCCAGTTTGTTTGCGAGTACACCTGTCCCACAAGCAATATCTAAAATATTTTTTTTGTTTTTTACATGTGCACGAATATCCATATAAACCTTTTCTGAAAAGTTTCCCCAGCCAAGCGTGTCGTAGTTGTTTGCAAAATCTTTTGTGTACATGTGTAGATAATAGTAATAGTTACTGCCGCTGTCCACAATGTGGAGAGCGGCAGCGTGCTATGACAGTAAGGTTTGAAAACTGTCTTGAATTTTTTTAGGTAGTATAGGAAGTATATATTCTTCCTATTTTCCCATAATGGTACATTGAAAGGTGTCCTTTCCTGTCCATGAACCTCCGTAGTTTTCTGCAAGTGATGGGCAACCACCGCCACAAATGTTCCAGTACCGACAACTGTGACACTCAGACCAATCTCTGTACGTGAGGGCAGTGAACTCATTCCGTTGTAGAAGCTTTAGTACGGCATCAATGAGACTGTCTGTGATCGGTTCGGAAACAGTACGATGTACGGTGCACATCTGTACACGTCCTTCCGTGTTTACGGTGAGTATCTCACCTCTGCCGTAGCAGTCGAGGCATGGGTTTCGCTTTTCTTGAAGCTTAAAGTTTTTTATTGACTGCAAGTATGCATCGGTTAAAAACTTTGTGTACAGGAAGCCGCGAATTGCCAAGTGAAAAGGTGGGTCTTCGAAATAGGTGATGAGTAGCTGCCGTAGTTGTTTAAATACGACATCGATATCGGGGAACAGGTTTCTATGTTTCGTTGCTCGCCCTCTGTCTATAACAAAACCAAGTTTCCACTCTCTCAAATGCTGTCCTCGTGAAAGCAATTTCTTGTTGAGCGCTTTCATTTTTTCGAAGTACGACAACAGGTCCAGATCACTCGTGAGTACTGTATTGCATGCTAGGTTGCAATTGTAACCAAGAACATTTTTGAGTATGGTGTCTGGGTTGATACCTGGACGTGCATCATTTGCATCCAAGGAAAAAAGTACGCTAGCTGGCGTAATACCTTCAATGAGCTTCATTCCGTTGGTCATAACAAAAACCGGAAGCCCTGACTCATTGCAAATCCTTCTCGTCATGTGAGGAAATGTTGCTGGTTCACCTCCGGTAATGGTGATAGAAGACGCAATGTATTTTGCTTCAGCAAGTATGACCTCCATCACTTTATCTGGTATCGTCTTTTCTGCTTCATGAATACCTGTTGCTCCATAGCAATGCTTGCATACATCCTGCATATTGCATCTTGAAGAGTATTCAATCTGCAGCGCAGAAAATTTTTCATATTCCATCTCTGATCTCCAGAAAAAATGTTAGAGCCCTCCGGTACAAATACGAGGGCTCAAAAACTCTTAGCATCCTTCTCCATTAACCATGGGAAGACGTTTCATTGGCGGAATGTCTTTGACATCTCCTCTCATCTTCTGCAGTTGTTTGAGAACCTTTTCTGCCTTCTCTTCGGTACTTTGTTTCTTTTCCATTTGTATCCCCCTTTGTTGATTAATGCAGTGTGATAGTTACCACCTACGGTCTATTTTGATAGTAGCAAAGGAATACCTGTTGTCAATTCATACCATGGGGTGTATGTCGATAAGTTTGACAGTGAGAAAAATGCGTACCGTAAAGAGGGTAAAGCGGGGAAAAAAGTTGACGGTGAACGAACGTTCACTTATACTGTACACATATTCATTAACTAAAGGGCTTATGAACAAAACAACACTTCTCAAAGAACTTAACAGGGAGCTAAAAAAGCTTAATACTGTGATAGATACCAAGATCGTACGGGGTTGTTCATATGAAAAAGAAGCACGTCGTCACCGAGACCTCCTCAGCGCACTCCAGCGCTTGGGTGTACAGGAAGACACAACCTTGCAGATCTTCCGACGCTCTCGTTTCGGAAAAAGTCCTGTCCGTAAGAGTCTCAACCAACGTGTCTCTACACGACTCTTTAACTGGAACTTTGCATAGTATACGGTATGGAGCACTACAGAGACCTACTCAAAACGTTCTACAAGAACCACAAGAGGATGCCTGGATACAGTGAGATGTGCACCCTCTTTGGTTTTGCCTCTAAGAATGCTGTTGCTAAGGTGGTACAGAAACTTGTCGATGCTGGAATGGTAGAACGTGATAATCAGGGGCGTTTGGTGCCACTTGCTCTTGAGAGTGAGGTGCCGCTTCTTGGATACATTGAGGCAGGTTTCCCTTCACCTGCAGAAGAGATGTCACTCGACCACATTGCTATAGATGACCTCTTACTTGGTAAAAAAGAGAACATGTACCTCTTGCGTGTGAAAGGACTCTCCATGATAGATGCCGGCATACATGAGGGTGATCTTCTCTTGGTGGAGAAAACATCGACTGCGCGGGTGGGAGATATTGTAGCAGCAAACCTTGATGGCGAATGGACAGTTAAATACTTACGAGAGAAGAAAGGAAAGAGGTACCTCGAGGCGGCAAACGAAGATTATGATGACCTGTGGCCTGAGCAGTCTCTGGAGATTGGCGGTGTGGTGCGAAGTGTTATTAGAACATACTCATAAATTAATTGTGAAATTTACCACTCAATCTTTTCGTACTAGGTGGTATGGAAAAACAAGAACATAAAACTATGAAACCAGTATCTTTTGTACGTACGTCACTTAGTAAGGACAAGCATGTGCATGGCAATGGTGGTGAGGTGGTGTGTGCTGCATGTCGCTATGCACTTGAGGAGAGTGCGGACTATGCAATGTCTGATGGTTACAAGAACGCTCTCTCTCTAGATAAGTTGTTCGTACAGCACCCTGCAGCAACCTACTTTGTTGAAGTGGGTAATCCTGATGGTCCAGTAAAGATAGAGGAGAACAAGTTTCTTGGTGTTATGCAGGGTGACATACTCACTATCGATAGAGCACTCACTCCTGTTCTCGGTAACCTCGTCTTAGCGGTACGTGAAGGTGCATTTTCTCTTTGTCGCTACACTGAGCATGAAGGTAGACAGTTTTTGGTGTGTGGTGTGGGAGATGCGGTAAAGCAGGAGGTGTGTGATGGTGATGGGGTATACATCTGGGGTGTTGTTTCCGCTCTTAGCCGTAGACTTTAGGTATTAGGACTCGTGTGTTTGTGCTATTCAAGCTGATGTTTCCTCGACACCTCGAACTTCATTCAAATCTATTAGTTCGTGATTGTGATGTATTGCTATGAAGAAGTCAGTGATAGCACTTGTTGATTGTGACAACTTCTTTGTGTCGTGTGAACGGCTCTTTCGTCCTGACCTGCGTACACACCCGGTTCTCGTGCTCTCGAGTAACGATGGTTGCGTGATCTCGCGTTCACAAGAGGTGAAGCAGCTTGGTATTTCTATGGGGGTACCATTCTTTATGGTCCGTGATGTGTGCAAGCGTGAAGATGTTGCGGTGTTTTCCTCAAACTTCGAACTGTACCGTGATGTATCGAAGCGTGTCATGAGTGTACTACGCCGTTTTTCTGATACGGTCGAAACATACTCGATTGATGAGGCCTTTCTTGTACTTGAGTGTAGAGATGGTGGGATACTGTGCTCACAAGCTAAGAAGATACGACAAGTTGTGCTCAAGGAGGTAGGTGTACCAGTAACTATTGGTATAGGTAGCACAAAGACTCTAGCAAAAGTGTCAGCGCATACCATGAAGCCGAGTTACCAGAAGCGACACTTTCCAGTACTCATTGAACAAGGTGCTGTACAGGATGTGCTTAGAGATACTGCTGTTGCAGATGTGTGGGGTGTCGGACGACGTGGTGCACCACAGTTGGAACGTTTAGGTATAGCAACTGCTCATGATCTTGTGGAGTATGTGAAGAGTGATGCTGGGAGGAGTGTGCACGTGGGACTAGGGCGCACGGTACAGGAGCTCAGTGGCAAGCAATACTTTTCTATCGGGGAGAGTAATGAGGTGCGTAAGTCACTCATGAACTCACAGTCATTTGGTACTGCTGTACAAGAGAAACATGAGGTGTGTTCAGCTGTTGCTCGTCATGCTCGTGCTGCAGCAGAGATGCTACGCGCAGAGGATTGTGTAGCAAAACGTGTATCGGTGTTCGTGCGGGCAAAAGGGTATGGTCAAACAAAGAATCTTTCCCACTTTGAGATTCTTTCGGTCCATACCAGCAACACGCTCACTATAGTGGAGGTTGCAGAGAGGATACTGGAGTACTTGTATAGGTCTGATGTTGCGTACGTGAAAGCTGGAGTTGCTGTACATGATATTGTTCGTGTTGGCGCACAGCCCAAAGCGACACTGTTTGCCGAAGAGGTAGATGAGAACAGTAAGCTCATGGATACACTCGACATGCTACAGGGTGAGTACGGTCTCACAGTCCAGACTGCTGCTGAGCTCGGGAAAAACACCTGGCGTTCAAAGCGTGCACACATGTCACCACGCTACACCACAAGATGGAGTGATATTACTCAGGTAAAATTATCCATATGATAAATCATATGGTTTATCATATGGATGCTATAGTGCATGTATGGGAAGACGTGCAGTAGAAAATAGAAACATACGAAAACTTACAAAAACAAAAAGAGGAAGTGCTTTTGTAAGAATTCCTATTGAGATGGTGCGCAACCTTAAGTGGCGTGATAAGCAAAACCTTGTCGTTCGTCAATCTGGGAAGAAAATAATCATTGAGGATTGGTCCCGTTAGAGACTAGAATATTCGTATTGTAAAAAACAGAGAATATAACACATGTGTGATACGTGGTGGTATATCTTTGCATGTTGTACGGTCATTGTATGACCTGTCTCTAACGGGATTGGAAAAAGTAGCTATTGGTAGTGTATACTCGCGTGCATGAACAAGTATGAACAGATAGTAGATGCTGAGCTAGACCTACATGGGTGTACCGCTGATGAGGCACACATGGGTCTCGATGAATTCTTCGAGGAAGCACTGGAAGAGGGGTGGCAACGAGTACGCATCATAGTTGGCAAGGGGGTGCACTCAGAGCATGGTCCGGTGCTGCCGTTCAAAGTGCAAGCGTACTTGCGTGAACATGAACTCGACTGGAAACCTGCTAAGCTTCAGGACGGTGGAGAGGGTGCCTATGAGGTAAGTTTATAAAAATGGTAAACTGTTACTCATGACCGACGTACGTATAGAAGCATCATGGAAAAGGGAGCTTGCTGATGTGTTTGCAACGGATACTTGGGAGAAGGTGTCCGCTTTTGTGAAAGATGAGTATAAGACTGCAAAGGTGTACCCTGCACCTAAACATATTTTCAATGCATTTGATCTGTGCCCCTTTGAAAAGGTGAAAGTGGTGATCCTTGGACAGGATCCATACCATGGTGCAGGACAGGCACATGGTTTGTCCTTCTCGGTACCGGAAGGAGTGCGTATGCCGCCCTCGCTCCAGAACATCTACAAAGAGCTCAAGAGTGATCTTGGGGTTGAGATGCCTGAGAGTGGCAACCTGGAAAAATGGGCACAACAGGGAGTGCTCCTCTTGAATGCAACACTCACCGTGCGTGCCAGTCAGCCGGGAAGTCATCAGGGAAAAGGATGGGAAGCATTTACCGATGTAGTAATACAGAAGCTCAATGATGAGCGAGAGCATCTCATTTTCATGCTCTGGGGTAACTACGCAAAGAGGAAAGGTGAGTTCATAGACCGAGAAAAGCATCTCGTGCTTGAGGCGGCACATCCGTCACCATACAGTGCAAACAGTGGTTTCTTTGGGTGTCGTCACTTCAGCAAGGCAAATACATACCTCAAGGAACATCAAGAAACTGAAATACAGTGGTAGTTGTTACGTTATGTACTACATCAAGCTGCATGGAAACATACGGCTTGCTTTCTTTATGTATTGCGGTACCTTGAAAGCAGATTGATATAGTTACGAACCTTAGAGTAATTCAACCAGTGAGGTGCTGCATGATAGACAAGAATGAATGGTGTCCTGTGCATCCTGAGTATGATCCAAATGTACATTCCACTATACCAAGATGCTCTACCTGTGAGGGTTTGTCCTATGCTGCACAACTAATAGGTAACTTTCCTGGTGAATGTGAAATGTGTGACGTACATGAGAGTGGTATAACATTGGTTCTCGTGCCAACAAGTTACGTAAATTTTGGTCTTTTGCGAAACTCTTTTGGCTGGTGGTACAAAATGAATGATGAACCTGAAGCAAATATTGATCCTGATACGTGTCTAATCTATGTAGTGGATGAGACACTTTCTGAAAGTCGGTTGCATGAGTACGTACATGAGGAGAAGTGGTGTACCGTGCAGGAGAGAAGCGAAAGAGGTAAGGGCAAGAATTTACAATATTTACGGAGATTGTGGAAACTAAGACACTGGTTGTAGGAATGATTTGTTTTATAAACCTCCATGTGTTTGCATGTATAAAAGACCTGGCAGTGTATACTGGCAGGTCTTTTAATGTTACAGCTCTTCGATGTCTCTCCATGTACCATCCTGAAGGATAGGCGAGCTTCCGTTGCAGGTGATTCTCCACACCTGCTTGTTTGGTTGTGAAGAAATAATCTTGAACTGCTCATTCATCACGACAAGTGCGGTGTTGTTTTCAAGAGCAACAATACTTTTTATACGTTTCTTTGCTCTGTTTACAAGGTGTTCTTTACGCCAAGGTTCTGTGTCGTAGTGTGGGCTATGGTCTCGTTGTATCAACCCGAGTCCTCGTACCCATACAGGTTTCCAATCTTCTTTGCCTTCACATCTTTCAGAGTCACTAATGCTGTGCTTGAACCAACAGATCGATCCTGCACTCAAACCTGAGAGTATGAGCCCATGCTCCATGTACCCGCGTGTGAGTATTTGGTCGGTACCCGTTTCTCTCCATACCTGCATCATCTTGCGTGAATTACCTCCACCGACGTATACCACATCAGCCCAATGCATCTTCTGTTCTATTTGTTTTGTTGTTAAGCAATCAGCAATGATGCGAAGTGATTCAAAATTACATCCCAGTCGTTGACGAAAATGTTTATATGCAGTAGCACAGTACAGTATGTCGTCTTCACCACCTTGCTTACTCCATGCCCCTGTTGGAATGAATAAGAGGTTTGGTTTTTCTTTTTGTGTAAGAAAAGTAGTCAATCCAACAATAGCAACATCAATCCCTAGTGTCTCTGGTTCTTTTTGGGGAACACAAATTTCACCACCACCTATTGCAATAATTGCTCCTATGGTCATTGATGAGTCTCCTTTTGGCAGGTTCTTACTGTTTGTTGTAAATGGTCTCTTTACCTTTTGACAGTGTACCTATTTCAAATGGTTTGTCATCTTTTTTGCTATGTGTGACGTCGAAAAAATGTTACTGCATATGTACTAAAAATTGACATTCCTGTTTGTAACGTTATAATAATGACCCATGAAAAAAGGCGCGGAAAATGAGGAGATTTCAATAGATTTTGAGACTGGTGACGAGATAGAACTTGAAACAGAAGAGGTCACTAATGCTGCCCTTAAGGATAAACTAAAAGCCCTCAGAGCTGAGTTACGAGAGGCTCAGCATGAGCGAGATGAGAACCTTGCGGGTTGGCAACGATCAAAGGCAGATCTCGTGAACTTTCGTAAGACAGTTGCAGAAGATAGGGAGCGAAATGAATCACGTATCAAAGGGTCTATTATTGAAAAACTGCTCCCAGCCCTCGATACGTTTGAAGCCGCAATGCAGGAAAAAAGTTGGCACGACGTCGATGAGAACTGGCGACAAGGAGTAGAACGAATCGCGAGCCAGTTTCATCAGGCACTGAAGAGTGAGGGTTTAGAACGCTTTGGTGCTCCCGGTGAGGCATTTGATCCAAATGTACACGAGTGTATGAGTATCGTACCGACAGAAAAGAAAAAAGAAGATCACACGGTAGCGCAAGTTTTTCAGCAGGGATACACTATTAATGGTGAGCTTGTGCGACCAGCAAAAGTTGTTGTTGCGCAGCTACAGGATAAAACATAACATTCAGCCCCCGAAAGTAACTTTCGGAACATTTATACATCTAAGTTAAACCATCATGTCAAAAATACTAGGAATAGATCTTGGAACCACAAATTCAGCAATGGCGTACGTTGAAGGTGGTGAACCACAGATCATAGAAAATGAGGAGGGTAATCGTACTACTCCATCAGTAGTTTCAATCAGTAAGAACAAGGAACGTGCTGTAGGTGTTGTTGCAAAACGACAAGCAGTTACGAACCCACAGAACACTATTTATGGTATCAAGCGTTTTATTGGTCACAACTTTGAAGAGGACGCGGTGCAGAAGGATAAGGAGATAGTCCCATACAAGGTTGAGAAGGGTGACACCGGTGGTGTACTCATTGCTATGGGTGATAAGCAGTACCGACCGGAAGAGATTAGCGCAATGATTCTCCAGAAGCTCAAGGCAGACGCAGAGCGAAAGCTTGGTGAGGAGATTACCGAGGCAGTGATTACGGTCCCTGCATACTTCAACGACTCACAACGTCAGGCAACAAAGGATGCTGGTAAGATCGCAGGTCTTGAGGTGAAGCGTATTATCAACGAGCCAACTGCAGCAGCACTTGCGTACGGTTTCAACAAAAAGAAAGATGAGCAAATAGTAGTCTTCGACTTCGGAGGTGGTACATTTGATGTGTCAGTACTTGAGGTTGGTGATGATGTAATCGAGGTGAAGAGTACCGATGGTGATGCACATATGGGAGGTCGTGACATTGACCAGAAGATTGTGCGCTGGATAGCAGATGAGTTCAAGAAAGATTCTGGTATTGATGTGACGAAGGACCCGCTTGCACTGCAGCGTCTCGATGAGGCAGCTGAGAAGGCAAAGATGGAGCTTTCAACGACAACAGACACTGAGATAAACATACCGTTCATTACCTCAGACAGTGATGGTCCAAAACATCTTCTCCTTACGTTGACTCGTGCAAAACTCGAAGAGCTCGCAAGTGAGTACATTGAACGTTCGATCACTATTACAAAGCGTGCTGTAGAAGCGTCTCCATTTGGTATAGGTGACATTGATGAGATTATCCTTGTGGGAGGACAGACTCGTATGCCAGCTATTGTGAAGGCAGTGAAGGATCTCTTTGGTAAGGAGCCAAACAAGAGTATCAATCCTGATGAAGTGGTTGCAAGTGGTGCTGCTATTCAGGCAGGTATTCTACAGGGTGATGTAAAAGATATTCTCTTGCTTGATGTTATACCACTCTCGCTTGGTATTGAGACCATGGGTGGTGTCTCTACTAAACTCATTGAACGAAACACAACCATACCAACACAACGTAGTCAGACATTCTCTACTGCTGCTGATAACCAGACACAGGTGGAAATACATATCACACAAGGAGAACGTGCGATGGCGACTGACAACAAGTCACTTGGACGCTTCATTCTTGATAGCATTCCCCCTGCACCTCGCGGCATGCCACAGATCGAGGTGAGCTTTGATGTGGATGCAAATGGTATTTTGAATGTTACAGCAAAGGACAAGGCGACAGGTAAGGAACAATCAATCAAGATCGAGGCAAGTTCCGGTCTCTCAGACGAAGAGATAGATAAAATGAAGAATGATGCTGAGTCACACGAGAAAGATGACCAAACAAAACGTGAACTCATTGAAGCAAAGAATGTAGCAGAGCAGCTTATCTACACCGCAGAGAAGTCACTCAAGGATTATGGTGACAAGGTGGACGCTTCAATAAAGACTGAAGTTGAAGAAAAGATTACTGCTTTGAAAAAAGCAGTGGAGGGGACAGTGAGAGATGATATCAGAAAAGCTTCAGATGAGCTTTCTACTGCAATGCAGAAAATTGGTGAAGCGGTGAGTAAACATGAAGCTTCTTCTTCTGAAACAACAGAAGATAAGGAAAATAAAGATGATAAAAAAGATGATACTGATGGCGAGGAGAAGGTACGAGACGCAGAAACCGAGTAATTTATAATTTTCAATTTTTAATTTGTAATGAATGTTTTAATTGTTTAATTTAAAATTATTTCATTAAAAATTAAATGAAAATTAAGAATTAAAAATTTCAAATTGAAAATTAATGAGCAAAGATTACTACAAAGTTCTTGGGGTTGAGAAGGGTGCCACAAAGAGTGAAATAAAGAAAGCCTTTCACAAATTGGCGCACAAGTACCATCCTGATAAAGCAGGTGGTGATGAAGAGCGTTTCAAGGAAATAGGTGAGGCATACAGTGTGCTCTCTGATGACAAGAAACGTGCTGAGTATGATGCATACGGCAGGACTTTTAACGGTGCTGGAGGAGGTGGTCCTGCAGGTGGTTTTGATTTTTCAAATTTTGCTCAAGGGTTTGGTGGACAACAGGTAGAGTTTGATCTTGGCGATATTTTTGGCGATATCTTTGGTGGAGGTAGGTCACAGGAGCGACGAGGGCGTGACATTTCTATTGATATAGAGCTCACGTTTAAAGAAGCTGTGTTTGGTGTGAAGCGAAAAGTGCTCTTAACTAAGGTGGGTACCTGTGATGAGTGTGATGGTACTGGAGCAAAAAAAGGTAGTGAGCTAGTGACCTGTAGTACCTGTAATGGGCAAGGTAAGGTACATGAAGCAAAGCAGACAATGTTTGGCACGTTCGCCACAACACGTGTGTGTGAGACGTGTCACGGGAAGGGCAAGGTGCCAAAAGAAAAGTGTAAGAAATGTGACGGTGTTGGTGTAACACGTATCGAGGAAGAGGTTCCTATTGCTGTACCAGCAGGAATAAACAATGGAGAGATGGTCCGCCTCACTGGGGGTGGAGAAGCGGTACCTGGAGGTACGCCGGGAGACCTTTACGTCAAGGTGCATGTTGAGAACGATAAGCGTTTTATAAAACAGGGTTACGACCTTATCATGCCACTCTCTATTAAGCTCACTGATGCACTCTTAGGAAACTCACAGAAGATAGAAACACTCGACGGCGAACTTACTCTCAAGATACCACAAGGCGTTTCGTTTGGAGAAAAGTTACGTATCAAAGGAAAAGGTGTGCCTAAGGGTGGTAGCAGCAGAGGGGACCTATACGTTAAAATAGACATACAGGTACCAAGCAAGCTCTCCCGGAATGCAAAGAAGGCTATTGAGACACTGCGAGACGAAGGTATCTAGTTTGTATACATGTCTAGCGCAACGGAAACTGCACTTAGTCTCATAGGAAACATTTCAATTGATATATTTGGCGTGCTGTTGTGTTGTGCACTACTTGTTACGCTTGGATTCACAAAAGGAAAAAGCAAGTTGCTCATTTTCCTTTTTTCTTTATATCCATCGGTACTCATCACAAGTTTTTTTCCTTTCTACGGTGCAGTAGAGGGTACTGCTTTTGCAAGATATGTTTCATTTGTTATCTTTGCAGCAAGTATGGCAGGTGTGTTCTATGTCTTAAAAGATCATATCGATGCCAACTATCAGCCTAATACACTGTGGCGGTGGATTGAGATGGTGACTCTGTCGGTTGTCTCGACAGGGCTGTGTATAGCGCTTCTGTGCCATTGTGCCGACCTCCACCTACTGTACTCTTTCAGTCCGCTGTTCGACACCATTTTCACCTCGTCGCAAGCCCTCTTCGTCTGGCTCATCACCCCACTTATCAGCATTCCAGTTCTGGTAAAAGGGTAGACGATTGCTTTTTTTCTAATATGTGGTCTAATGTATATACATACTAATATGAGTAAGGTAAAAACAGAGAATGCATTTCCACGTTATAAGATAATGGTAAATCACCTTGTACAAGGTACTGCTGCTGTTTTTGCTACTATCTTTTTTAAAATGGTGTTCAAGGTGGTTGTTGAAGGTGAAGAATATATTCAAAAGCAAAAATATGGTCCCTACATATATGCCTCGAATCATGTCAGTGAGCTTGATTCAGTTTTGATACGTACCACACTGCCAATTTTTAATAAAAAGAGTACACTGTTTGCCGTTTGTAGAGAGAGAAAAGAGTACGATTGGCATGGTTGGAGAAAGTTTGCCTACAGTGATTGGTTTTTCAGAGTGATGGGGGCCTATCCTGCAATAAAAGGGACGCATGACTATGGAACATCTCTTAAAACATTGGTTGATATTGGAAATAGTAAACAGACAGTTCTTATATTTATTGGAGGAAGACAAAGGAAAGAAGGTGAGACAATAAAAAATAAGGGAGGTACTGCGTATTTATCATGGACTACTGGTTTACCAGTGGTCCCTGTTGCTATTACGGGAACGTTTAACCTATCTTATTGGAGAATTTTCTTTGGTCGTCAAAAAATAATAATTCGCTTTGGTAAACCGATACAGAGGAAAGAACTTTTTGCTGGAATCAAGGATGGTGACAAAAAGTTTTCATCAGCAAGTAGTCGGATAACGAAAGAGATTCATGTAATGATACAAAAAAATTCTTTGGTAAAAGAGGATTTCAGGATGCTGGTGAAAAAAAAGAAACTTCAACCAGTTTCTAATATATAATAAGCAACAAGCACAGCATTTATACTTGCCAGGTCATGTTATACTGGAACGCTTACAAAATTTCTCATTATAAAATGAGCTCTGTTTTGGTTTAGAAATTTGTACAGAGGGCAAATCAAATAAATATATGATTTGCTTTTGAAATAATTATATTTGCAATGCATAAAGAACAAGTTACATACAATATTGAATTTCCAGAGGAAAAAACAATTAAAGGTCTACTGGGGATAGCGACCGATGTTCCTACGCAAGTTGAGGAAATGGCACACACGCTCACTGGAGTAACTTTTTTTCCTAAAGAGGGAAAACATGTTACCGCAAAAATGCGTGAATTTTCTCAAAGACTCGAGGGTTCAATGAAAGATTTGGGCGTTAAGGTTGTGCCATTTGAATCAGTACATTTTACATTACCTTTTAACAAGGTTATTAAGCGTTTCTTTAGGATAGCCGGAATGTTTATTGCAGGTACCTATGAAAAACTTACTGGAAAACAAGTTGAAAATTACTTTGATGTAAATGCGATAAAAAAGAGTCTTCGCAGATCTCGTGTTGCACCTGGAACTATCATTATTTCTCTCGGTGAACATGATGAAAAGGAGCTCCCAATCGATTGGTTGAGTAGCTACAAGAGTAGCTCTGTCGTCACAATCATTGAACTTCCAGAACATGTAACGCGTGATTCAGATTTTGAAACTCATTTTGAAACAGCAATGAACATGTTTGCTCGACACATGTCACATCTGGTTTTAGGTTTGGGTAGTGATTTTTTTGTCGTGTACAATTTTAATGCATCTCATCCAGTGTATGAACTTAATGCTGATCTAAAAGATGCACTGTTAAGTAATATTATCCCTAAACTCGCAGCTCCAATAAGTCCTATTCATATGGATGAGTTTACAATCTTAAAGAACAGGTTTGATCATGGTGACCAAAAACACAAGTCGCATGTTCAGGATATGGTTGAAGGAGGTAAGCTTTTGGCCAAGTCAGGACTTTGGCCTAGTGGTAAAAAAGTTGCTGATCTACCTTTTAGATCAAAACTTTACCGATGGATTGGTTCGATACATATGGATCAGCGTAATGGCATGAGCTATGGATTTTTGGCACGACAGATGCCAACAAAACTGCCAAAGGTGTTACCACTTGCTGATGCAGAAGCACGTTTTGATTTTATTGCACAGGAAGATAAGTCGCTTTTTAAAACCAAAGAAGGTTTGCTTTTTAAGTTTAAGATTAATAAAGTCGAACATTGTATTCTCCTACCTGATGTTTGGGTACTCACACAACGTTCAGGTTGTAACAAGGTGCACATGGACCCTGCGAATGATCTGATAAAACTAGGTTTATCAAATGGTCAAATGCAATTGCAGTTACCATCAGCTCTTGTTCTGGACAAAGGAGTGCGTTCATCATTTGATACACAGGTTATACTTGCACACGCTCTTGGAAATGTGATCATTGCTTCAATAGAGAAACACTTAGATGAAAACAGTGTCTACGGAAAGATGGTTGAAGAGGACGGTGTTGCTATTAGTCATTGGCACGGTTACATAAGTAAAGACAGTGTGCCTGATGGGTGGCATACATATGGGATTACTAATCCCCATGTTGCTTGTTCATCTCCACAGTCTGCAATCTATGCACTTGATGGTAAACTAAATACGTATGCAGTTGCACGGATGCATGGTGAAAATTATCTTGGGGATATTCACATAGAGCCACACCATGGATCAAATATTATTTATCCGTCTTTGAAGGAACTTTCTTTATTTTTTTCATCAAAACCGGAAATAGTCTCGTTGGGCAATAAGTACCTTTAGGATACATGTTAGAGTTAGATTATTGGAATATTGTACTTTTACTAGGTGCATTGATTGCATTTGGGTCTGGTTTACTTACCTTGTATCATCGAGGTCGGGCGTATGGGTGGTGGATGTTGCTTTCAATATCTGCCACGATATGGGCTCTTGGGTATTTGGGAATGATAAATGCAACTTCTACCGAGGTTGCTAATGTTTTTAATATCACTCTTCATTATGCTGCTATTCTTGTTCCAGTTAGTTTTATTTATTTTGTAGCAAGTTTTACAGGTAGAACGAAACAGCATAAACGGATCCTTACATTTTCTGTGAGTGCAAGTGTTTTTTTCTTAGCTACAAATTACCTCTATGTACTCGACGGTGTGCAACCAAAATTTTTATTTGATTATGCACCAAACACAGGTCCACTGTACCTACCTTTTTTCCTATACTACCTGTTGGTTGCTATTTTTTCTTGGTATATTCTCCTTCAAGCAATAAAAGATACTAAAAATCTGGATCGTATACGATACGGTTTTATGTTGGCTGCATCCGTTATTGGTTTTGTGGGTGGAGGAAGTGTTTTTTTCTATACCTTTAATATTAACTTGGCACCTTACCCCATTATTCTCTGGATGTTTTATCCGATTGTAATTACCTATGCCAGTATCAGACATGAACTATTTAATACACGCACGTTAGCAGCTGAACTGTTTATTGCGGCGTTGTGGTTCGTGCTTCTCATTAGATTGTTTCTTGCACAGCAATTTGCAGAGTTTGTAATTGATTCATTAACCCTACTCAGTACGGTTGGTTTGGGAATGTTGTTAATTAGGAGTATTTATAAAGAGATAAAAAATAGAGAAAAAGGCGAGCGACTTGCACGTTACCTTGCAAATGCAAATGCACGCCTACGTGAACTCGATAAGCAAAAAACGGAATTTGTTTCCATAGCATCGCATCAGTTGAGGAGTCCAATAGCTGCAATAAAAGGTTACACATCACTTATTATTGAAGGATCGTATGGTGAGGTGCCAAAAAAACTTGATGAGCCACTTAACAGGGTGCTCGAGTCAGGTCAGCGTATCAGTATAATGGTTGATGATTTCTTGAATGTCACCCGTATAGAGCAGGGTCGTATGACCTATAGCATGGTGCCGCAAAAAATATGCACACTTCTCAAGTCTGTTGTACAGGAACTACAAGTAGTTGCTAAAGAAAAGGGACTTTCGTTAGGGTTAGATAGCACTACTATCCAAGAAGAAATAATGGTGCTAGCAGATGAGGGTAAACTCAAGCAAATATTTTCAAACCTTATTGATAACGCTGTTAAGTACACTCAAAAAGGTTCAGTGACCGTTCAGGTTGAAGTTATCAAAGACAGAAAAAAGGTGCTTGTTAAGATCATAGATACAGGTATTGGTATTGCTCCAGATGAAGTGAAGAACCTTTTCCAAAAATTTAACAGAGCATCCAATGCTAACAAGGTAAATGTTCTTGGTACTGGTTTAGGTCTCTACATTGCACGCGAGATTATGAAGGCACACGACGGATGGATCGGTGTCCATTCTGACGGACTCGGTATGGGAAGTACGTTTACAGTTGAGTTACCACTCTATGAGGAAATAGAGGGTGGGGAATAGTCATGAGAACACAGCTCTGCTATAGTGTTTGGATATGTCTAAGAAAAGATTACTTTCTGGTGTTAAACCAACAGGTAGACCACACGTAGGGAACTACCTTGGTGCCATGCGACAGTTTGTTGAACTGTCGAAAACACATGAATCTTTTGTGTTTGTAGCTGATTACCATGCACTCAATATTATTCATGACGCTGCGGAACTTGCTCAGCTTACGAATGATGTGGTGCTTGATTACCTAGCGATAGGGCTTGATCCGGAAGAGGTGGTACTCTTCAAGCAGTCAGATTTGCCGATACATACCGAACTCTGTTGGATCTTCAATACGCTCACCACAATGCCCTACCTCATGCGTGCACACGCCTACAAGGATGCTGAAGCAAAGAATAAAGAAATAAATGTTGGGACATTTGATTACCCAATGCTTATGGCTGCAGATATACTGCTCTACAGCCCTGATGTGGTGCCAGTTGGTGCTGATCAGAAGCAACATGTTGAGTTTGCACGTGATACTGCGGAGAAGTTCAACCGCACCTATGGTGATACGTTTAAACTCCCAGAAGTGTTTACACCAAAAGAGGTTGCAATAGTACCAGGTGTTGATGGACAGAAAATGAGTAAGAGCTATGGCAACACTATACCGCTTTTTGCTGAAGACGATGAGATACGTAAGCGAGCTATGAGTATTGTTACTGACAGTAAGGGGGTTGAGGAACCAAAAGATCCTGAAGAGTGTAATGTCTTTGCACTCCATAAACATTTCAGTCCAAATGATATAGTTAACCTTGAAAAGCGTTACCGTGATGGCGGTATTGGTTATAAGGAGAGTAAGGATATACTAGCCGATAATATCATTTCATTTGTTACACCGATGCGAGAAAAGAGAAAGGAACTTGAAGCAGATAAGGAGATTGTTCAGAAAACACTTGCAAAAGGGTATGAAAAAGCACATGCTGTAGCTTCCGAGAAAATGCAAGAAATTAAAAAGAAGATAGGAGTAATTATTTAATTTAAAGGTATGAGAACACTAATAGATGGTCTGCATGACCACATAGACAAGGAGGTAACGGTAGCAGGGTATATCGATGTGCGTCGAGATCACGGCAAGCTCATTTTTCTTGATGTACGTGATCGTTCAGGGATCGTTCAAGCAGTGGTGCTTCCAAACCAAAAGGATGCATTGGAGGTCGCACAAACACTTCGTTCCGAGTTTGTGGTTGAGGTTACTGCAAAGGTGAATAAACGACCTGAAAAGATGGTAAATGAAAAACAGCCAAACGGAGACATTGAGCTTGAAATACTCTCAATCACAGTGCTTGCAGAGGCGGCAGAGCTACCTTTTGAAAAGGAAGCAGAGGTGAATCTTGATACTGCACTCGATAACAGACCGTTCGTGCTTAGAAAAGCTCAAAATAGAGCCATATTTAAGGTACAGCATGAAATAGTGCAAGCGTACCGTACCTTTTTAAGTGGTGAAAGTTTTGTTGAGTTTGAGGCACCAAAAATAGTTGGTGGTGATGCAGAGGGTGGCAGTGGTGTATTTCGCCTTGAGTACCTAAAGGATAAGTGGGCATACCTTGCAACGAGTCCACAGCTCTACAAACAGATCATGGTAGGTGTTTTTGAACGTGTATTTTCAGTTGGAAATGTATTTCGAGCAGAGATGCACTCAACGAGCAGGCATCTCAATGAGTACACTTCGCTTGACGTAGAGTTTGGGTTCATAAAAGATCATGAGGATATCATGGAGCTTGAAGAACGCTTTATGAGATATCTCTATGTTCATCTGCAAGAGACTTGTAGTGATGCATTTGCGTTACTTGAGGCAGAATTGCCTAGTCTACCAGAAAAAGCATTTCCAAAAATGAAGCTTCGTGAGGCGTTAGCACTTATTGCCAAGGAAACCGGTGAGGATTGCGAGGATGAACCGGACCTTGCTCCTGAACATGAACGTTGGCTTTCAACGTACGCAAAAGAGAAATTTGGTAGTGATTACATTTTCATTACGCATTATCCAGTTTCAAAGCGTCCATTCTATACCTATGAAGATGAGAATGATAAAGGATACACAAAAAGCTTTGATCTCTTGTTCCGAGGTGTCGAGATAACTACTGGTGGTCAACGTGTTCATGACTATAAAGAACTTACAGAAAGGATGAATGCGAAAGGACTTGAACCAGAAAACTTTTCATTTTACCTCCAGGCATTCAAGTATGGTATGCCACCGCATGGAGGTTGGGGTATGGGTCTTGAGCGTATTACGCAAAAGATGCTCAATCTCGATAATGTAAAAGAAGCAACACTCTTCCCAAGGGAAATAAATCGTATTGACGTACAACTCTCAGAGTAGTCACTGTCTACAACTTGCACGCGTTGCTTGCTGTAATCAGGTATACTTTATGTGTGGAACACTTTCAGATTCGAACTGAAGGCTTTGAGGGGCCCCTTGATTTACTGTTAACGCTTATTGAAAAGCGGAAGCTTTTGATTAATGACATAGCGCTAGCTGAAGTGACTGATGATTACTTAAAGCATTTAGAGGATAAAGGAGAACTCCCTATTGCAGAAACTGCACAATTTGTACTTATTGGATCAACACTCCTTTTAATAAAATCAAAATCACTACTTCCTGTAATGTCACTCACGTCAGAGGAGCAAGACTCAATAGAAGATCTTGAATTACGTCTCAAGCTCTATGATAGGTACAAGACAGTTTCCAGAGAACTGGTAACGATGTACAACACGAATCGGCTTTACGGGAAAACACATAAGAAAAAGCTTCATGTAGAGTTTTCACCAGATGAGAGTATGACCATTACATCACTCGGAACTGCCATGCAAGATGTGCTTGGTAATTTGCCAAAGTTCGCAGAGAAACTACCCAAAGCAGTAGTTGAAAAAGTGATCTCACTCGAAGATATGATGGACACTTTGAGTCAACGAATAAATGAGGGTATGCAGGTTTCCTTTCGACAGTTTTCTGCAAATGTACCAGGAGGTAAGATGAATATGATAGTTTCTTTTCTTGCCATGCTAGAGTTGGTACGTCAGGGTGTTGTTCGTGTTGAGCAGCATGAACAATTTTCAGATATTCAAATGCATGCTGATAGTGTGCAGTTACCAAGGTACAACTAGTGAACTATTACGTAACTACTGCTACAATAATTATCAAACACAACTATGGCACTTGAACATAAACTAGAAGCAGCGCTTTTCTATAAAGGAGAACCAGAGAGTAGGCGTGTGCTCGCGAAGCTCTTAGGTGTTTCGATGGATGAGTTTGATGAGGTTGTAGTTCGCCTTGGTAATAGTCTGGAAAACCGTGGTATTCGTCTCTTGAAGGTTGAAGACCAGCTAGAGTTGGTGACTGCTCCTGAGACAAGTGAGGTGGTTACAGCTATGCGCAAAGAGGAACTTGTACGTGACCTTGGAAAAGCTGGTTCTGAAACATTGGCGGTTGTACTCTATCGTGGTCCAGTTTCAAGAGCTGATATTGATTATATACGAGGTGTAAACTCTGCTTTTATACTACGTAACTTGCAGGTTCGAGGTTTGGTAAAACGTATTCAAAATCCAAGTAATGCACGTTCATTTTTGTATGAAGCAACACCAGAGTTGCTAAAACATCTAGGAATAGCTACAGTAGGGGAACTTCCAAATTACGAGGAAACACTTAAAGAGTTGCGATCATTTGAAGATGAGAAAGATGTACAGCACGAAGGTGATGAAAGTGCATTACCTTCAACAACAAGTATTTAGTTTACTATGGATGAAAACACACAACAGCAAGAAGATAATAATTCAACAATTCACCTTTTGACACCGCCTTCATTTGACATTGAAGACCATGTTGTTTCGTATGATGGTCATCAGGTGAAAGAAAAAATAATGGCTCTCTTGGGTGCATTTGCTGTTACAGGACTGCTTGTAATGACACTTTTTGTCGACATGACACCTAATTCTTCTAAGCAGCAACGTGCTGAGTTTACTGCTGCTGCACCTCTCATTATGGAGAGTACTCCAAAACCACCTGCTGTACAAAATCCTTACAACGGTTTATCACTCAAGGCACGTGCTGTGGTTGTGTATGATGTGCATAGAGGGGAAGTGCTCTATGGTTTACATGAAGATAAACAGTTGCCACTTGCTTCACTAACAAAGTTGATGACAGCATTGTTGGCAGTAGAATCATTTGGTGTTTCGGATAATGTTGCAGTAGCACCAAGTACACTAGAAACTGAGGGTGACAGCGGCCTTTTTGCGAATGAGACATGGAATGCACATGACCTTGTTTCTTTTACCATGGTGACAAGTTCAAATGATGGTGCAGATGCGCTTGCTGCTGCGGTGGGTGCACTTTGGACCTCTACACCAGTACTACAGAGTGGTGAGGATGAGGTTGATCTTTTTGTACAGAGAATGAATACACGTGCAGCAGAACTTGGTTTACTGCAAACTGCATATACTAATCCAACTGGACTTGATGAAGAAGTAACAGGTGGTCTTGGTAGTGCAGAGGATATGGCAAAGCTCATGAC
The DNA here is from genome assembly GCA_003252295.1 of bacterium. GTDB lineage: Bacteria > Patescibacteriota > Minisyncoccia > Phycocordibacterales > UBA12088 > UBA12088. The sequence continues at coordinate 1,350 of QKEV01000011.1, read as the reverse complement.
CTATATTTGGGAATATGAACCTGATGCAATACAGCACACCAATGAGCTCAAGAGAAATTTTGTTTCTGGTGATGAATTCTTGCATACAGCAGAAAATACCAATGAGTATGTTAATGACATCAGTGGCCTCATTGGGAGTAAGACTGGTTACACTGATATGGCAGGAGGAAACTTGGCAGTTATTTATGATGCTGGTATGGATCATCCTGTTGCGGTTGTTGTACTTGGTTCAACTCTTGAGGGAAGATTTGAGGACGTAAAAACGCTTATAGACGCTACCTATGATTACGTGGAAACTGGTTGGTATGAGTACGATATGGAAGTTGCTGGAGCGACACCACAGTATAAGTAACTCTTGACATATAAACAGTAGCAGGTTCTTCTTGCTATTTTTATACTACTCTGCTACAACATACTACAGGTTGTAGGTTTAAAACGTCTTTAGCTAACTATTTTCAGAGGAGGTTGTAATGGTAAAGAAAATATTTGTTGGTTTTTTACAAAGAGGAAGTAGTAGGATTGTTATGGCAGCACTGCTTGCATCAGTTGTATTTTATCTCCTGCATGTTTTTGCAGTTGATGGTAGTACATTTAAAGAGATCTTCCAGCGTGGGTATGTGTTTTTTACAATACCTCTTGTGCTTGTGATACTTTTCTATTGGGCACTCACTCAGTACTTCTACAGAAGGTATGTAACAGCAAGAACGCTCAGGAACTACGAACAAGGTGCAACAGTATTACGAGCATCAAATGGTGAGTATGTTCTGCATGATATTTTTGTCCGTGAGAAGGGTTGCAGGTACTATGCTGTTGATCTCTCAACATCAAGACCGTTAGATTTTCATCTTCTCTTGACCACAAAAAATGGCGATATTAAATGTTCTGTTCGTATTCTGTATGGAGTTTTTGAAGACTGGGTTCCTGCAGAAGTGTATAGAAATCTTGTTGAGACAAACCTTCGTTCTGTTGAAAAAGCACTTGGTGCACAATTTCTTAATAAATTTAAAGACAAAAAAATTATGGAGAAATTTAAGGAACTTTCAGAGAGTAATGAGGTAAATCCGTTGCATGCGTTTTTAGGAAATGTGGCAACTTCTGCGGTCAATACAGTATTTTCAAATATTATATTTCGAGGTCTTTTTTTAGAAACAAATCAGTCGTGATGAAGTTTATCATTGCTTCTAAATACCGGATGTTTTTACATCCGGTATTTGTTTTATATTAAATATAGCTGAGAGGACTTGTATATTTATCCAGTAGGACTCGGTCACGAGTTGCTAAGATTACCCGAGAGGACTCGTCCCCGGGATGACTAAGTATTTTGCTTCGTACCTCACAAAATACTAAGGT
>QKEV01000002.1 GCA_003252295.1 bacterium | reverse complement strand
CTGTGCGACAAGAGGACAAGCGTCTTGAACAAGAAAATGAAAAAATAGAAGAAATAAAACAACATCATGAAACTTTTTAAGTACACCTACATACTAGCAGTGTTTATGAGCGTACTATGTCTCTATGGACTAGGGACACCATCTGCAGATGCAATGGTCATTCGAGGTGGTGAGAACTACAGTCTTGAGGATTACACAATGCTTGAGGACGACTTGTACGTTGGTGCAGAAAAACTCGTACAGCTTTCTGGTACCACTACAGGAGATGTCTTTGCACTCGGTTCAGAAGTGATTTCAGACGGTATCATTGAAGAAGATGCTTTCCTTGCAGGTGGAACGGTAACACTTTCCGGAAATATTACAGGGGACGCACGTGTTGTCGGAGGAAATGTTCTCTTGGAGGGACATGTGGGAGAAGATGTGATCATTGGAGGCGGTTCAATTGAAATACGTGAGAGTACAGTCATAGAAGGAGACCTCTTTGTGTTTGCTGACTACATTGATTTCAGAGGAGAGGTGCATGGTAAGGTGGTACTAAATGGACGACTCATTGAGATAAAAGGCGATATCTTTAATGATGTTGAGGTCCAGGTCTCTGAGTCACTTTCAGTAATGAATAATGCAAACATTGCAGGTAATCTCATATACGAATCATCACACGAGGCTTTTATTCCTGACACGTCGGTTGTGCAGGGAGAGATACAGCATGATGTTATGGGCGGCGGGTCATCAACACAGGGTAGTCTTGATTGGATGGGAGCAATCACCTCTATTCTTATCGCAGTATTGTCTGCTGTAGTGCTCGTATTCTTCTTCCCGTCTGCAACAAAACAAATGACCGCAACAGTCTTTGAAGAAAAGCCTATTCAGGTACTTAAGGGGCTCTTGCTACTCTTCTTCTGGCCGATAGCATCTGTCTTTCTCATGGTTACCATTCTTGGTGTGTTACCAGGCATGGTGCTCTTTATGGCATACATCATCAGTGTCGTAATTGCTCTTGCGCTTGCTCCTGTGATCGCTGGTGTCATACTTGCGCGATGGCTCAAGCGAACCGATGATGAGTTCACCCTGTCGTGGGTATCATTCGGTGCTGTAACATTTACCGTTATTGCTTTTGTTCCAGTGTTAGGATGGTTTGCACGGACACTAATTTTCCTTTTTGCATTTAACGCAGTGTGTATGTATATCTACACGACGCTATGGAAAAACCGTAGTGGTAACACAGAGGTACCTGTTACCTCTGCTACTGAGACAGCAACCGAGGAAACAGAAGCTGTACATAACGATGACAAAAAAGACTAAAACAGAGCTGTTCAATGAACGGAAAGCTCGTATACAAAAACTTAATACGAAACTCAAGAAGTTGTTTCCAAAGGTGGGTATGGCACTCAACTATGGGAACAACTGGGAGCTTCTCGTGGCTGTGGTACTTTCAGCGCAGTGTACTGACAAGAAGGTGAATGAGGTGACTGAGAAACTCTTCAAGAAGTACAAAAAACTTGATGACTATGTGCACGCTGATGTTGCAGAGTTTGAGCAGGATATTCGACAGACAGGGTTTTATAAAAATAAAGCAAAAAATGTCCTTGCTGCTGCAAGAATGTTGAAAGAAGAGTACGATGGAAAGGTTCCTAAGACTATGGATGAACTACTCAGGATTCCAGGGGTTGCCAGAAAGACCGCAAATGTCGTACTAGGGAATGCATATGATGTTGTTGAGGGTATAGCAGTTGATACTCATGTAAAACGTTTCTGTATTCGTTATGGTCTTGTAGATGCGGATGATCCGGTAAAAATAGAGCGGGAGCTCATGGAGCTTTTACCAAAAAAGGAGTGGTTTGAGTTCACCTATCGGGCTATTGAGTATGGACGGACGATTGCACCTGCCCGGAAGTATGACACAAGCACTGATCCTCTTGTGAAAATATATCCTCCAGCAGCCAAAGTTTTCCGAGTCTAGCAAGACTTACGAGTTTTGCGAATTTCTTCGTTATTTCAGTCACTCAAACTCTCACCGTATAATACATACGACTCGTGTTTTCGTTTCCTTCATGCCTTGAACTTCATTAAAACTCGTAAGTCTTAAGTAATATGACGAACAAAAGAAAGTTGCATACAGTGCGAGAAGTTGTATGGGACTACTACAAAAAACATGGTAGGCACGATTTACTGTGGAGAAAGAACATAAATCCCTATCGCATACTCGTTTCTGAGATGATGCTGCAACAGACACAGGTTGTACGTGTTGCTCCAAAGTACAAAGAGTTCTTGCACGCATTTCCTACAGTTAAAGTTCTTTCGCAAGCTTCACTCAAAGAAGTCTTGGTCCTCTGGCAAGGGCTTGGATACAACAGTCGAGCAAAGCGTCTACATGAGGCTGCAAAGATGGTGGTTGCTGAGTATGGGGGAAGGTTTCCAAAAACGTATGGTGGACTACTTGTACTTCCTGGTGTTGGTCCTTACACTGCGGCAGCGGTCTGTAATATTGCATATAACACACCTGTTCCAACTATTGAAACCAATGTACGAACAGTACTTTTTCATCACTTGTCTTTTGATAGGGGAAGGGTGAGTGATACTGAACTACTTGCTCTAGCCGAGGAACTCCTCGATACCAAAAAACCACGTGAGTGGCTTTGGGCACTCATGGACTACGGTGCATACCTAAAAAGTACTGGTGTAAAAACAAACAGCAAGAGTATTCACTATACCAAGCAAACAAAATTCAAAGGCTCAAATAGGGAACTTAGAGGGGCTATAGTTCGTGTCCTTGGAGAACATGATACCTGTACTGTACGTAAGCTCGCCCGTTTCATTGAGAGAGATGTTGCAGATATAACTCAACAACTCAATAGTCTTCATAAAGAAGGGATTGTGCAAAAGAAAAAGAATACTTGGAGTTTATAACTAACGCTTGAGTAGTTGTTCCATGAATGGCCAGACATTGTCTGACTCAAGGTACCAGGTGTGTACGGTATCGAAACGTTCACTCGCCTCTGAGAGTGGGTGTATTGATACATTGTTGACCCGATTGTTCACTAGGTAGGTAAAGTCAGGAGTATAGAGGAAGATGGCAGGGTTTTGTTTTTGGATGAGTGCTACAAACTCACGATAGAGTTCTGTACGTTTCTGTGCATCTTGCTCTGTACGCATCTGCTCAAGGAGTGCATCAGCGTCTATATCTGCATACTGTGCGATGTTCAATCCAGGGTCGTTTCTCTGTGAGCTGTGCCAGAAAGCATAGAGGTCAAGTTCATGACCAATGACCATACCAAAGAGAAGCGCATCAAACTTTCGAGGGCGTATCACAGACTGAGTGAGGTCTGTTGGGTCAAACACCTTGAGTTCAACTTCAAAGCCAACCTCACGCCAGCTCTCAGCTATACGCTGCGCAGCTTGAACGAGTTCTGGTGTGTTTACTGTACTGAGTGACATAGAGAGCCGTAGTTCTGAATCATCATTCTTGTAAACGTAGACACCGTCCTCACCTCGTCGCCATCCTTCGTTCTCAAGAATGGCACGAGCACGTTCTATAGAGTTCACTGAACTTACCTTTTCTTCCTCGATCTCTTCAACTGCCTCTTCGACAGTCTCTTCCGTTACTGCTTCATCGAGTTCTTCTTCGATACCTCCTTCTGTTTCGTCTGAGTTGGTTGCTGTAGTGGTGTCGAGTGTTATTTCATCTTCTGATGCCAAAAGGTGGGTAGGGAGTGGGCTGTCTATGACAGTTCCGTAACCACGCAGTATTTCACCAACAATAGCTTTTTTAGGAGTAGCTTCTTTGAGTGCTTCAAGTACTTCATCTTCTAGGAAGAGGCGCTGTTGGTTGTGGTTAAGGAAAATACCAAATGTGCGTAAGAGTGGGGCTCTATGAACGGATGCTTGAATGTTCGTATTTGAGTTGAGAAGCACCTCAAGGTTAACAGGTGCAATGTTGTGTAACGCGTCTAGTTTTCCCTGTGTATATGCAGTGAGAGCATCTTCATTGTTGTCGTATAGGATAAATTCAATAGTGTGAATGTATGGTGCACCAAGAGTATAGCCTTCAAAACGTTCTAGGTTGTACTGTAATGGTATACCTGATTTGGTACGTTCTATTGAACCAAATTTAAATGGCCCAGCACCAACAGGTGTTTTATTAAACTCGCTGTACGTAACGTTTTCTGGGGTGAGATCACTCCAGATATGTGCAGGGAGTATGCCAAGTGTGAAATTTTCGATGAATGGTGCGTAGGGTTCAGGCAGGGTAAAGGTAACGGTGAGGTTGTCTACCTTTTCAACAGTAATACCTTCCCAGTTTGAAAAGACGGCACTGCGCATTGAAGGATTACTTGCTTGGTTGATGGTGTAGACTACATCGTCTGCCGTGAGTGCAACTCCATCATGAAAAACAAGTCCTTCTTTAAGTTTAAAGGTATATGCTGTTCCATCCTCGGAAATGGTGTACGACTCAGCTAGTTCGGGAATGAGATTACCATCTGCGTCTCGAGTAAGAAGTCCAGCGTATACGAGTGAAGTAAGGTCTTTGTCTGCATTTGATACCGCAAGGAGTGGATTGATAAAACGAGGAGTACCAATAATACCTTCAACATACGTGCCACCATCACGTGGAATTTCTATGAATGTTGCTTTATTTTTCTTGTAGAGGATTTGCGTACCGCTCACCACAATGAGCAGTATGAGTATGCTCACGAAAAGTTTTTCAAAAGTACCCAATTCGATGAGTGTATCGAAGAAAGAATGCTTGTGTTTTTTTGAAATGGTACTTATTGGTTGTTCCGTCTCTGGTGAATCCATATGATATTTTAGCCACCGCATAACACCCATTGTTCTATACGTTCAAGGGTGTTGTGTAGTAGATGTTCGTTTCGTTTCTAGCTTGTGTAGAACGTAAGGAACGCAGTCAAAACGAACAGCACACTAATAACAATTGTAGCTTGAAAAAATGTTTTTTCAGCACCGCGACGTGTGTAAAACGTTGAACCTCCGTCACTGCCGCCAAAAGCTCCACCAACAGATGAACCGCGGGTCTGCAAGAGTACTGCAGCGATCAAAAATATCGACAGTACAACCTGTGCGTATGGAAGAATTGTTTGTATAAATTGCATGGGTTGAATGGTACACCGAATACTGTTTTCTGACAACAGATGCAGTGCTGTTGTGAAATTCTTTCTGTGTTGTATACTGGCTCCGATTCTTATTACATTGTGTGGGTGTAAATGTTTCCCTACACATTTATTACCAGATTTTTTTAAGTAACAACAGACGTATTATGTCAAAAGACGAAAAAAATACGCCGAATCTACGTCCACTCGCAGATAAGGTACTCATTCGACCACTCGGAGATGAGGAGCTCGGCACTACTTCCCCTTCAGGTATTATTATTCCGGAGACCATTGAGCGGGAAAAAGCTGATCGTGGAAAGATTGTTGCTGCTGGTCCTGGTCGCTGGGACGATGATGGCGAGAAACGCATTCCTATGAGTGTTAAGGTGGGCGATGTGGTTATTTTCCAGTGGGGTGACAAGGTTGAGTATGGAGGAGTTGAGTACTACCTCGTATCGGAAAGTAATATTAGTGCAATAATAATTGATTAGTAAAAAACAAGTAAGTATGGCTAGTAAAGACATTGTATTTGGAGAAGATGTACGTAAGGCGCTCAAGCGTGGTGTAGATGCGGTGAGTGATGCGGTGCGTGCAACTATTGGCCCACGTGGTCGAAATGTAGCACTTGATAGAGGTTTTGGTGCTCCAACCATTACCAACGATGGTGTATCTATAGCAAAGGAAATAACCCTTAAGGATAAGTTTGAGAACATGGGTGCTGAGATTGTTAAGGAGGTTGCCTCAAAAACAAATGATGCTGCTGGTGATGGTACCTCAACTGCAGTTGTGGTAACACAGGCAATTGTACGTGAAGGAATGAAGCGTACGGCACTTGGTGCAAACGTGATGAATGTCCGTCGAGGTATCGATGAAGCAATGAAAGATACAGTTGCTGAACTGAAAGCAATGGCAAAGCAGGTGAAGAGTGATGATGAGATAAAACAGGTTGCAACAGTTTCTTCTGAAAGCGAGGAGCTTGGTAAAGTTATTGCTGAAACTATTGAGAAGGTTGGTAAGGATGGTGTGGTGACGGTTGAAGAGAGTCAGTCGTTTGGTATTGAGAGTGATGTGGTTGAAGGGCTTGAGTTTGACAATGGTTACGTTTCTCCGTACATGATAACCAACTCTGAGCGCATGGAGGCAGAGTACAAGGAAGTTGCTGTACTTGTAACTGATAAGAAGATCTCAACTGTGAAGGAGATCCTTCCACTTCTTGAGGGTTTGGCTCAGAAGGGTAGTAAAGACCTAGTGATTATTGCTGATGATTGTGACGGTGAGGCACTAGCGACATTTGTAGTGAATAAGCTTCGAGGAGCATTCAATGTGCTCGTAGTGAAGGCACCAGGTTATGGTGACAGGAAGAAGGATATGATGCAGGATATTGCCACTACTGTTGGTGCACAAGTTGTTTCTGAAGATCTTGGACTTACACTTGAGAAGGCAACTGGAGAACATCTTGGAAAGGCGTCACGAATTGTTTCAACAAAAGATTCAACACTTATCATCGGTGGTAAGGGTACGAAAGAAGAGATTGAGAAACGTGTTACATCACTCAAAAAGCAACTTGAAAATACTGACAGTAAGTTTGATCGGGAGAAGCTTGAAGAGCGTATTGCAAAGTTGAGTGGAGGTGTCGCTGTTATCCGTGTTGGTGCTACGACCGAGACTGAGATGAAGTACCTCAAGGATAAGATCGAAGATGCGGTGAATGCAACAAAGGCAGCAATCGAGGAGGGAATAGTGCCAGGAGGTGGTGCAACGCTCGCAAAGATATCAAATCGTTTGACTGAAAAGATGTCTTCCATGAAGGAGGATCAGGAGTTTTTGGCTGGATATGAAATACTTTTGAAAGCCCTTCTCATGCCACTCTATCAGATAGCGTTTAACTCTGGACGTGAGGATGGTGCAATGGTTGTAGTAAATAAGGTGGCAAGTGATAAGGGTGCACTCGGTTTTGATGCAACCACCGGCGAGTATGTGAACATGCTCGACAAGGGTATCATTGACCCAGTTAAGGTGACTCGCTCAGGAGTGCAGAATGCAGCAAGCGCTGCTGCAATACTCCTCACCACTGAGGTGGCAATAGCTGAGTCTCCGGAAGAGCAGGAGAAGCAGGCTGCAATGCCTCCAATGGGAGGTATGGGAGGAATGGGAGGAATGATGTAATTTAAATTTCGAGTAAAAAACCACCGGTATATGGTACATGCCGGTGGTTTTTATTATGGTGTGCTGTGTATCAAAATTAGTTTACCTTTGGTTTCCAGGGACTATCGGGTCCAAAAAAATCTTTTTCAATAAGTCCTATAACAAAATTACTGTTCGCTACTCGTATCACAATCTCTTTCTCGGTTTCACTAACAGCGTTCTGACTTAGATGCACACCTGAAAAGCTAGATAAAGCTGACTGGTTCCATCTTGTCACAAAGGTTTTAGCATCAGCTTTGTTTACTGTAAGTGTGTATGTTACCCCTCTTATTTCTGGCACAACATTCGTCATGTTACCCATAGTATACCTCACTGGTTCACTGGTTTTGTTTTGCTATCTAGCTATCTGACCTAATATATATACATAGCACATATTTAATAATTGTTCAAAAAAACAGCCGTCACAATGTTTATGACGGCTGCCGGCAGGGAAGGTGCTATGCAAGTAAAGAAAAAAGTGCTCCACCTGGTTCGAAATGTAGTTTCAGTAATTCCAATAGCGTCGTTGGGATAATGATAGTTACCCGAGTGCTACCATTTTTTGTCAGGTAACTCACATCCAAGTCCTTGATGTGACGTCCAAAACACCAGTGCAACCTATTCTGAACACGATCAATGTTTGCTCTTTTTGAAAGTGCGTAACGTACTTTTCTGGTCTCTTTTTTCATCATAGACCTCCTTTGTGGTTGTTTGTTTACAATCCCATGGGTACACGTTTTTCTTTTTATACTACTTACTTTTAAATTGTCAACAACAGTACACATCACCTGATTAATCAGGTGATGTGTATAGACACCAGTATTTCTTTGTTAATTCACCTTCGGAACCAAACAGATTTTTGTGTATGTAGGTACTACATTTTTTTGAGTTTTGTACGGTGATGCGTACGGTGCAAAGTTGCCCGACACCATCCCAAAAATGAGTTACATTGACGTTCTTCCATGTTGAAGCAACTGTTTGTATCCAATCTTGCACAAAGTACCTGTATGCTGTTGTTGGTATGATAAGGGTAAAAATTTTCTCCATACATAACCTCCTGCTTTAGAATCTGCGTAGTACTATAGCACATCAAAAAAGAGTGCCTTACGACACTCTTTTTTTAAATTTGTTTTGTTTAGCTTAGCGACGTGAGCCCTTGAAGCAATCAAAACATTTGATTGGCTTGTCTCCACGTGGCTCAAAAGGCATCTGGGTTATTTCTTTGCCACATTCAGAACAGGTCCAGTTTCCTTCGAACATATGTCGTTCACTTCTACGCTCGCGGCCCTTTTTGTGACAATCGAGACACTTAAGGGTGCCGACACGACTTTCATCTGGCTGAAATGGGAGTTGTGTTATTGCTCCACCACATTCAGAACAAGTCCAGTTTCCCTCAAACATTTTTCGAGGTGCATCGTTGTTAAATCTATCCATGTAAACACGGTTACCTTATAAAGACTATCTACAGTCAAAATATTAGGCACCTTGGTTTTACAATGATCAAGGTATTTACATTGAGACAGTATGAGCTTGTACTCGCCTTGAGTTGACTCATATACAATGTGCACTATTCTACTTGCTCTGTATTCGTCGTCTATTAGTGTATAGGGACTAATTGCTGTGTCAACATGTATACCGTGAGTATACTTGCCTGTGTGGTATACTACTTGAAACGTGAAAGCGTTGTTTTGTAATAATCTAAGTCAATTATGATAGTTATTTACTTTATTCTTACTGTTGTCGTGCTTGCGCTTGGTTGGGGTATTGTCATGTACAACCGATTTGTATCACTTGTGAACAATGCAAAGGAAGCTTGGTCAGATATTGATACGCAACTGAAACGTCGGTATGACCTCATCCCAAACCTAGTTGAGACAGTAAAAGGATATGCTGCACACGAAAGAGAGACACTTGATGCAGTTATTGAGGCACGTGCAAAGGCAACTTCTATGCAGATCGATATATCAAAGATTACTCCTGAACAAGTTGCTGCTTTCGAAGGTGCAGAACAAGGACTTACTTCTGCACTTGGTCGTCTTATGGCTGTTGCTGAGAACTATCCTGACTTGAAGGCAAATCAAAACTTCCTTGAATTGCAACGTGAACTTACTGATACTGAGAACAAGATCCAGGCCGCTCGACGCTTTTACAATGGTAATGTGAAGGATCTTAATGTTGCCATACAGAAGTTCCCTAACTTGATCATTGCTAACATGTTCAATATCACTGAGATGGAACTCTTCAAGCTTGGAGAGAATGAACAGGCAGCAAAAGATCCTGTTAAAGTTCAGTTTTAAACCATGTCAGAACGAATCTACTACAACAAACTTGTTTGGGATAGTGTACCTGACCTTATTCGAGAGAAGGGTAAGGAGTGTGAGATTCGTACACTTGATGATGATGAGTTTGAGATAGAGATTTTGAAGAAAGTTGAAGAGGAAGCAAGTGCGCTTCCAGAAACTGCATCACGACAGGAACTTATCGACGAGCTTGCTGATGTAGTTACATGTGTTGAGTACATAAAGAGTATCAAAAAAATTACAGAACTTGAACTTGCAGATGCTCTTGAACGACATTCACGGAAAAAAGGTCGTTTTGAGAACAGATCATACCTAGTGTGGTCATCAGATAGTTCTTACAAAACAAATGAAAAAGCAAAAACGGTTGTGCGGTTGACTATTCCAGATAAGGTAAAAAGGGAGGGTGTTGATGAGGTTTCAGAAGAGGTTTTTGAAGAAGAGTAGTACATTTACTATGACAGCTGAAGCACGAACACGTATTGATGCACATCGGCTCATGCGGGTTGATGATGATCCACAGCATGAGGAGCGTATTCGTGCTGTTCGAAATAGCTTAAATGAAAGAAAAATTGCAAATAAAGAGAGGTGGAAGAAACGAGCTTTAATACATACTGGTGTTTTTGCAATCTCTTTTGTTTTTGCACTTGGTGTGACGGTGCTCGGTATACTTTTTATCGTTCGACCTGACGTACCACTCACACAGCTGTTTATCTCTTTTGTCTTTGGGGCTGTTTTTGTTGCCACCTTTGCTGCTCTGCGTATGTTGGTGCTACATCATTTTCTTGATGATAGTTTTGAGAGAGAGGATGATCCTGGGGTAACACACCATATAACCAAAAGTATTGCCTACGGATTTGTGGCATTGGTGTTTGCGGTGCTTCTCGTAGGTCTTATCATTAATGTTGCTTCAGCTGGTATACTGTAGGTATGGCAACGTTGTATACACACCAGAGTTCAAATATATGGAAGACATGGACACTAATGTCTTTCTTTTTGGTACTCGTTATAGCTATTGGTTGGGCGGTGAGTTGGTATCTCAATAGTCCGGTTATTTTATATATTGCTGTACTGATAGCTTTTTTAACTAATATCTACAGTTACTGGAACTCTGATAAGCTTGCATTGAGTTTGGCTCATGCGGTGGAAGCTGATGGTACACAGTATCGTGAGTTGCATAGAATACTTGAAAATTTGTCCATTGCTGCTGGGTTACCAAAACCACGTTTGTATATCATCAATGATCCTGCACCAAATGCGTTTGCGACTGGGCGTGATCCAGAACATAGTGCTGTTGCTGTAACAACAGGTATCCTAGCTATCCTAGATAGGTCGGAGCTTGAGGGTGTGCTTGCACATGAGCTTTCTCATATCGGCAATCGTGATATTCTTGTTGCAACAGTTGCTGTGGTGCTTGCAGGTTTTATTGCATTGCTCTCAGACTTTTTCCTCCGCATGATCTTTTATGGAGGAGGGAACAGAGACAGGAATGTACACCCTGCTGTCTACATTGTTGGACTTGTTGCTATTGTACTTGCACCTATAGCTGCCTCACTCATACAGCTCGCTATATCAAGAAAGCGAGAGTTTCTGGCTGATGCGTCAGGCGCACTCATTACAAGGTATCCAGATGGTCTTGCTTCTGCTCTTACAAAAATCAGTCAGTATGGACAGGGGTTGCAGCATGCTAGTCATGCCACTGCACACCTTTACATCGCCAACCCTTTTGGAAAAGAGAAGGGGCTTGGTGCCTCGATTAATAAACTTTTCTCAACACATCCTCCTGTTGAAGAGCGTGTACGTGCGCTCGTTGGTAATGCATAGGTTTTTGCCACACAAATAAAATTTATACTAGCAGACAAAGCGTGCTATAGTTACCAACGTTTAGAATTGATAGTTATATAATTGGAGAGATGTACTGCTCGTTAAGCTTCGCAAAACTTCCCAGCACGAGCAATGTCGAAAGTATGTAATTTCAAGAACAAAAAGTTGTGATGTAGTATCCATGTGACATATTTGGAGAGATGGCAGAGTGGTCGATCGCGCATCCTTGGAAAGGATGTATACGTGAAAGCGTATCGGGGGTTCGAATCCCCCTCTCTCCGCAGGAGACACAAAAGGTGTGCTACAGTAGTAGTACACCTTTTGTGGTTCCATTTGGAACGGTGGATTCGAAAGCCGGAAGTGCGCGTGCCAAAGCACGAAAAAGCACTGAGGCGGGGTAGCAAGTACTTAGTATTTGAGGAGTATTGCTCCGAATAATACTTAGTAACTTGTGACCGAATCCCCCTCTCTCCGCCTTTTCCTCGCAGAGGCTCGGCTTCGACTGACACAGTCAGCAAAATGTTGCAAGAAGACAAAAATTCTTTGTACAAGAAATGATAAAAAATGTTACCCTGTGTTGTATATGGATACTACAAAAACACTACAACCTGGCACTATTAAACAGTTGCAGGAACATGTTGCTACTAAAATAAAAGAACGTGGCTTTGAAGATGAGACACTACATGAAAGACTTGTTCTGCTTATGGAAGAGGTGGGTGAACTTGCTAAAGCATGTCGCAAAGTCTCTGGGATGAATGTTGATGCTGTGAAAGAGAATGCATACAAGGTTGGTGAAGAAATCACAGACGTTATTAACATGGTGTTTGGTGTTGGTATTGAGCTCGGTATTGATATAGAAAAAGAATTTTTTGATAAGGAGAGAAAGAATGATCAACGCACGTATGAACGTTCACAAGAAAAAATAAAATAGTTACTTTATTTCGTATTGATATTGTGTGAGTAATTTACAGACAGTATATGTGTGGTATAGTTCTTTCAGGCTAAAACGTGTAACTTTTAAAAAAGGGGGCCCTATGAATGAGTTTATGAGAGGGTGTAAGTACTGCAATAATACTGTTGGTATGAGTTTTTTGGGTGATCTTTTTGACCCCAGTGACGCAACTGGAACGTATGATGGTGAAGTGTTTACTTGCCGAGTTTGTAACCAGCAATGGACTAGTAATGATAATGTAAATTGGTATATGCTGCCAACATATAATCTTAAATCAAGGAATGTGGTAAGGGTGTAACCCCTTTAATATAGAGTTTGTATCGCATGGTGCGTAAGTGCCATGCGATGTTTCTTTTAAGTTTTATAATATTCGCAGCACGAGCAATATCGAAAGTAAGTATCGAAAGTAAGTAATTTCAAGAACAAAAAGTTGTGATGTAGTATCATGTGACATATTTGGAGGAGTGCCAGAGAGGTCGAATGGGGCGCTCTCGAAAAGCGTTGTGTCTTTATAAGGCACCGAGGGTTCGAATCCCTCCTCCTCCGCCTTCGCCTCGCAGAAGCTCGGCTCCGGCGGACACAGTCCGCAAGAGATGAGCGAAGGCGGGATAAACAAAAAGTACTAGGTTTCTCCTAGTACTTTTTGTTTACTCTGAAAGTGTGGGATCCGAACGCGTCGGGGGTGTAGAGTTTTTGTTATGAAATATAAATTACAAAATCAAGTGCAAAGCTCGGAGGTGACGCAACACCCCTGTGGAGGAATATTGTAAAACCGTGGGTTTTGTGAGCGCAACGAACGGAGTGAGTGAGCAGTGAGATTTTCTCCTCCTCCACAGACGAAAATGTATTAAAAAAATTACTTTATTTTTTCATCCTTTTGGAATCATCAGTTAGGATACACATCCTAATAAAAAAAGGGTTATGTTGCTTGTATCAAATAACCCTGTAATTTTCTTTCTTTGTAAGGTACAACACAACTGCACACGTATGACTACTTCTTACAAATCGCGCTCAGTATAATCATTCCAATTGCGACTTTTGCTACAGTTTTTCCGAGAGAAGGTTTTGGTTGACATACACAGACTTCTTTCTTTTCTTGACACTCTTTTTTGGTAGTACTTGTTTTTTTACTCATGACTGATCTCCTTGTTATTGTTTTTGTGTTAACAATTACTTGGTTGGATGTGCAGTCATGTGTACCGTGTGCGCTACCTGTTAAAGAAAACTACTGGTTTTGAATGTTGAAGTAGATCGTTATATAAGCGGCTGCAAATACGGTGACAATAACGAGAGTCACTGTTAGCCATCTTACGAAAATACTGAAAACACTTTCATCTTTGGTCTTTTTTTTATCCATAAGCACTCCTGGTTACTTTTTTGTTTAGACCAAAATGACCATTCTAGTCAGAACCACCTCCTGAAAGTATTTTTGCGGCGATTACTATGCCTGTGATAATTAGTCCAGCACGTATAATCTTGCCGGTAGTACTGAGTTCCCATTCGTCACATTCCAAGAAGCAAGAGCATTTTTTGCAATTTTTCTTGCGAATGTCACATCCCATTTTTTCACAGTAATCGTATTCTTCTGCCATAATTTCCTCCAAAACAGTTGAGTTATACATAGCACACTATGTGCTATTTCTACTTTCATGTAACCATATATTAAAAAAAAGTAAATAGTTAACCTGTATGTCGAAAACTTCCACAAGCAGCGTGTCTGTACCGTGTATAATCATTACATGAAGAAGCTCATAATCGCGTTTCTTGGTTTTTTATTGCTGTACGGCATTTTCTATTTTTATGGAGATACTTGGCGAAGTTGTTTTTTTGATGGTGAGTCTCATCTCAGTGACTATATTGCCCAGGAACAAGAGTTTAATCCTGCTCAAGGGGTGATACTTGAGATTGGTAATGCTGTGGTAGAAACAGAGCTTGCCGTTACTTATGAGGCACGTACCATTGGGCTCTCAGGTAGGGATACGCTTCCAGACAATACAGGTATGCTCTTTGTTTATGATCAGCCAGATTACTACCAGTTCTGGATGCCTGATATGCATTTTTCTCTTGATATGATTTGGTTTGATACAAACTTTTCTGTCGTGGATATAACAAGAAATGCGACACCTGAGTCGTTTCCACAAAAGTTTACACCAAAAGCTCCTGCACAGTTTGTACTTGAAGTTCCAGCAGGGTATGCGCAAGAGAAGGGAATAGAGGTTGGTATGAACGCGAGTATACGGCAATAATATTGCATATTTTTATTTACATGGCATAATATTGTGCAGTCTATATCGGATAGTTGCGCTGTGTATTTTATATACAGTGAGGAAAGTCCGGACACGCCCCATTTTTTGGGAGCAGGGTAGCGGGTAACACCCGTCGTGTGTAAGCATAGAGGTGCGAGCAGTGACGTCTAGACCGAAAGGGAAAGACATCCACATAGTGGATGAATCACTACGGTAACGTGGCGAGTGAAACGGCAAAATCCTTACCTGCGTGCAAGGTCGTGCCTCCCACCACTTTTACACGAATATCGTGTAAAAGTGGTGGGGGGAGTGCCGCATGACTTTACAGGTAACTGTAAAGCTAGGTAAATAACTATCGTCCCCCACCACTTTTGTTCGTACACGAACAAAAGTGGTGGGGGATACAGAATCCGGCTTATAGATATAGGAAAAAATATGAAAAAGACTCGTGTAAAAGCGAGTCTTTTTCTACTATATAAAACTGGACAAATATATTAAATATGGTATAATATAGGAAGGTAATGAATGTAGTTTTCAGTCTTTTTCCAAAGGAGAATAATAGATGAACTGGAGAAGATTTTTTCAAGCAATCTTACGTAATGGTATGGTCGCAGCACGTTTTTCTGCGCCATATGTACGCAGAGGTGTTGTTACAACACTACGGTGGTGTTGGATGACATTTATCTATTTGCCAATAGTGCATCAGTTGGGCAGATTCCAACGTTGGTTTGTTGGAGTAGCACCACTTGTTTTTGCTGTAGGACTTATAGTCTATCTTGTAGAAACAGGTAAAACAGAATTCTTGAATACACTTTTTATCTTTGGTATCACTATTTTCTGCATGCTGTTTGGTGTAAGGGTGATGTTTAAGGGTTTACCAACAGGTAAAAAGAAAGGTCGTGGGAGGCGACGTTAAAGGTCAGGGTGTTTGTTACCCTGACCTTTTCTAAAACAACCGCCTTGCGGCGGTTGTTGTAAGTTTTACTTTTCTTCTTTAGCATCCTCACCTTCTTTTTGCTTGAAAGAGAGTGTCATACGCTGGTTTGCTGGTTCAAAGAGTGTAATCCTGAACTTGTAGCTTCGTCCGAGCTCAAGGCTCTTGTGAAGCTCCTCAGCACTCGCAAACTCACTGATGTGTACGAGTCCTGCAACACCTTCCTCGATAGAAGCAAGCGCACCATGTTTGTTGTACTTGATGATGGTAGCTTCTACCTCCTGACCCTTCTTGTACTTCTCAGAAGCAGTGGTCCATGGGTTCTCCTTGAGTGCCTTGATAGAGAGGGAAACCTTTCCATCTTTTACCTCAATAACCTTTACGTTTACCTTCTCACCCACCTTGTACATGGTCTTAGGGTTCTCTACGAGACCCCAGTCTATTTCAGAGATATGTACGAGTCCCTCAAGTCCCTCATCAATCTTAATGAAGATACCAAAGTCAACTGCACCGGTTACTTCACCCTCAATAACATCACCAACAGCAAAGCGTTCTGCTGAAGCGCTCTTTTCCTCCTGTGGTCCTCGTTCTGAGAAGATGAGCTTGTTCTCCTGTGGATCTGCAGTAATGATAACAACTGAAAGCTTCTGTCCAATGAGCTGCTTGAGCTCTTCAAGGATCTTGCTTCGGTCACCATCCTCTACACGTGGGTAGTGGTCAGGTTTGAGCTGACTTGCTGGTAAGAAACCAGTAACACCTTGCCAATCCATCATGAGACCACCCTTGTTTGCTTCTTTTACAGCAACTTCAAAGACGGTGCCCTTGTTGACTGCCTCCTCGGCTTCTGCCCAGATAAGAGCCTGACGTGCTTCCATAAGTGAAAGCTCGATGTAACCTTCTTCGTTTATATTATCTACCACTTTTGCGGCGATAGTATCACCTGGGTGAACTCGACGTAGTATGTCACTTGCAGTCATGTACTCACGACCGTAAATGATACCAGTACCAAACGGATGTAGTTCGATAAACACCTTATTTTTTGCTATTGCAACAACTGGTCCTTCAACAAGATCACCTTCACGTGGTGGAAGTGGACTCTGCTCAAGGAATGTTGCCATTACCTCATTCGTTATTGTTTCTTCTGTTGTATTTGTTGTCATATTAAACACAAAAATCGCCGAAGGTTTTGCATGTGTTGCAACCATATCCGAACAACATTGCAATGTTAGCCTTCAAGCGAACCCTCCTTATGAGGGCAGCTAGTAATGAGACAACTCTACAGCAAATATGTTGAATTTGCAATAAAAAATTTAAAAATAAAAATTGTAAATTAAAAATTTCAAATTAACGATTACGTGGTATACTCACACGTGTATGATAATCACACATCTAGGAGCAGAATCATTTAAGGTTTCTTTTGGAGACACTACGCTCGCATTTAATCCAATTTCTAAAGACTCTAAACTCAAGCAATCTCGCTTTGGTGCTGATATTGCCCTCGTTTCGGTCGAACATCCTGACATGAATGGTGTAGATCAGGTAACGCTTGGTGATAAAGAGCCATTTATTGTTCGTGGTCCAGGTGAGTATGAGGTACGGGATATTTTGATACGAGGTTACCTTACAAAGTCTGAATACGGTGGTGAGGAGCTCTACAATACTGCATACCTTGTTACTATGGAAAAAATGCTCATCCTGTTCTTGGGGGCAATCAATACAACAGAGTTACCAAAGGAACTCAAAGAGGTGATGGAAAAGGTTGATATACTTTTTGTTCCAATAGGAGGAAATGGTGTACTTGATGCTAAAAAGGCGTATGAACTTGCAGTCACAATAAGTCCACATGTTATTATTCCTATGCATTTTGAGGGTGTAGGTGATAAGGAAGCAGTCAAAGCATTTTTGAAAGAAGATGCAACAACAACAAACAATCATAAGCCAGTAAATAAACTGACACTAAAAAACAGAGATATTGAGTCTCTACAGAATGAGATAATGATCGTCTCAGGATAGTGTCTTGTTCAGCTGTATGCTGTTAAAGCACCTTGAAGATATACGAAAAAAGTCACCAGAAGCGCGTAAACGGTATGCAATGCTTTTTTCTGTGATTATTACGGGACTGATTGTACTAGTGTGGGGAACAACATTACTTCTTAAAAGTATTGGAACAGGTGAGTTTGCTTTAAAGAACGAAGAAGAAAATAAGAAGGAAAACCTTGCTGATCAGTTTCGTTCTGCAAATAAGTTTTTAGAAAATAATGCTCCAGTAACAACAATTCAACAACAACAGAACAACTGGATGGTAACTGAATTTGATCAATATGAAGAGGATGAGTATCAGTCAGGCACAACGACTCCAAGTGTTGTGCCGTACACACCATCTGTACAGTAGGGAATTCTTGGGTGGTAATTGTGTCGCTTAACAGAGCGACTTTTTTTGTATCCGTCAATATATTTTTCTCGCTTGAATGTTCAAAATATGCTATACTCTGAGTACGTTTACATATGGCGAAAGAGCGAAAAAAGAAAACACCACAAGAAGAAAGTGGTGAAGTAAAGGCTGTTGATTCTGTCATTGCATGTCCGATCAGTAGTGAGATGCGTGAGTCGTACCTCGCTTATGCCATGTCAGTTATTACACAGCGTGCACTTCCAGATGTTCGCGATGGTCTAAAGCCAGTGCATAGGAGAATCCTCTACACGATGCACAAAATGGGTCTTCATTCTGGAGCAAAGTTTCGTAAGTCAGCAGCTGTTGTCGGAGATGTACTTGGTAAGTATCATCCGCATGGTGATACAGCAGTATACGATGCTCTCGTAAAGCTTGCGCAGGAGTTTACCACCCGATATCCGCTCGTACTCGGACAAGGTAACTTTGGTTCTATTGATGGTGACAGTCCTGCTGCAATGCGTTACACAGAGGCAAAAATGACCAAGGTTTCTGCTGAAATGCTTCGTGATATTGAAAAAGAGACTGTTGATTGGAGACCAAACTATGATGAGACACGAAATGAACCGACAGTACTTCCTGCAGCAGTGCCAAACCTGCTTTTGAATGGAACTTTGGGTATTGCGGTAGGTATGGCAACAAACATTCCACCACACAACCTCAGTGAAGTAGTGGATGCTGTAATACATCTCATAGATAACCCTGATGCTTCACAGGAAGAAGTATTTGATTTCATTAAAGCACCAGATTTTCCTACTGGAGCAGTCATTTTTAACCAAAAGGATATACGTCATGCGTATGCTACTGGTAAAGGAGGAATGGTCGTACGAGGTGAGGCAGAGATTGTTGAGAACAAGAAGGGGGCATTTTCTATACTCATTACCTCATTGCCATATCGTGTAAATAAAGCAGAACTCATAAAACGTGTTGCCGCGCTACATCAACAGAAGAAGATCGATGGAATCAAAGATATTCGTGATGAGTCAACAACAGATATTCGTGTTGTTGTTGATCTCAAGAATACTGCACAGCCACAAAAGGTTTTGAACTACCTCTACAAACACACACAACTCGAAGATACCTTCCATTTGAATCTTGTTGCACTTGTTGATGGTGTACCACAGACACTTTCACTCAAAGGTGTTCTTGATGAGTTTGTTGCATATCGAAAAGAGGTTGTTCGAAGACGTTGTGAATATGATCTCAAGAAAGCAGAGGCACGTGAACATATTCTTCTTGGTCTTAAGAAGGCACTTGATCATATTGATGAGATTATCCGAATCATCAAGAAATCTAAGGATGTACCATCTGCAAAGGAAGCGTTGATGAAGAAGTTTAAGTTTAGTGATATACAGGCAACTGCCATACTTGAAATGCGTTTGCAGAAACTCGCAGGACTTGAACGTAAGAAGATCGAGGATGAGCTCAAGGAGGTACAGGCACTTATTGCATGGCTCAAAGGGATACTTAAGAGTCCAAAGAAAATGGCAACACTCATCAAGAAAGAACTTGTCGAGATTCAGGAAAAGTATGGTGATGAACGACGTACTAAGGTGATAAAGGGTGCTGTAAAGAACATGACCCCTGAGGATTTGATAGCTGAGGAGGAGAGTGTGCTCGTCATCACAAAAGGTGGGTACATAAAGCGCACTAATCCGAGCGAATACAAACGTCAAAAACGTGGCGGTGTTGGTGTTGTTGATCTAAATACAAAAGACGAGGATTTTGTTCGCTTGTTCTTAACTGCAAGTACGCATGATGATCTCCTATTCTTTAGTGATAAAGGTAAGGTGTACCAAATAAAGATGTATGAGGTTCCCGAAGGTAGACGTGCCACAAAAGGTAAGTCTATTATGAACTTCCTTCCACTCATTGAGGGTGAAGAGATTACGTCGGTGGTAGCACTCACTAAGGATCTCAAAGACAGTGATGGTTCTCTTATGATGGTTACAAAGGGTGGTATCATTAAAAAAACAAAAGCAAAAGATTTCCATGATGTGCGCATGTCAGGCATTATCGCCATCAAGCTTGCACCAGGAGATAAGCTTATACAGGCTGGTTTCGTGAGTAAGGGAGATGAGGTACTACTTACTACACTCAAGGGTCAATCTATTCGCTTTAAGGAGAATGATGTTCGAGAGATGGGACGAGCAGCTGTTGGTGTACGTGGTATGAAGCTTAGCACAGGTGATGTAGTAGTGAGTGCGAGTATGCGTTCAAAAGCAGACAAAGAAAGTAGCTTATCTCTCCTTGTGGTTTCTGAGAAGGGGTATGGCAAACAGACAGCACTCAAGGAATTTAAGATACAAAAACGTGGTGGTTCAGGAATAAAGTGTACCAATGTCACCACAAAGACTGGCAAGTTAATGGCAAGCAGGATTTTAAATACTGAAAGTGAAGAGTTGGTTGTTATATCAAAGAAAGGGCAGGTGATACGAACTGATGTTAAAGAGATCCCAGGTATGGGACGTTCAACGCAAGGGGTACGGATCATGAAATTGCGCTCAGGAGATTCGATAGCTGCCATCATTTGTCTCTAGTCCACCAACTTATATCATTAGTTATATACACAATAAAACACCCCTTATGGGTGTTTTATTGTTACAATACTATGGACAATGTCATTCACTAACCCTAAGCGTAATATTGAACAGTTTGGACTAGATGCAGGTATGCAGGTGGCAGACTTTGGTGCTGGTGCAGGATATCTTGCTGTTGAGGTTGCTGAAGTAGTTGGTAAGGATGGGAAGGTGTATGTGATAGATATACAACAGGAATTATTAACAAAAGCGACACATTTTGCAAAAGAACATCATCTTGGTTCTATTTCTTTTATTCACGCAGATCTAGAACGAGAAAATGGTTCAGGGTTACCTGATGAGAGTGTGGACGCTGTTGTGGTTTCAAATATGCTCTTTCAGGTGGAGGATAAAAATGCAGTTTTGCTTGAAGCACATAGGATACTTAAAAAGGATGGACGATTGCTTGTAGTTGATTGGAAAGAGTCATTTGGAGGTGTAGGACCACAACCGGAACATGTTCTTCGTGAGGAGGATGTACGTAGTATTGCAAAAAATTGTGGCTTTGAGCATATGCAAGACATTGATGCTGGTGCGTATCATTACGGTTTGATTTTTAGAAAATAGTTATGGAACAACAACAGACCTTTTTTCAAATATTTCTCTTGATACTTTTTGGTGTAATGGCCGTAGGGGGAGTTTTATACTTGGCATTTTTTAAGTACGACAATGGAGGTGGTACAGAAACATACCCTATTGTTATTTGGGGACCACCATTTAAAAATAGGGCAATAAATGAGGTACTTAGTACATTTGCAAAAGAAGAAGATAATGGGGCATATCTTGATATTACCTACGTAGAGAAACACCCAGATACTATGTATAGCGATATTCTTGAATCGATCGCATCAGGAAATAGTCCTGATCTGGTAATTTTAAGTTCAACTGATCTGCTTGCACTTAAAAATAAAATACTTCCATTAAGTTTCGAGACGTTACCAATGAGTTCATTCTCTGAGACGTGGATAGAAGGCGCTAATGTTTTTGTACTTTCTGATGGTATCTATGCACGACCGTTTCTTGTGGATCCTCTTGTTATGTTTTGGAACAGAAATATATTTACCAATGAAGCAATAGCACAACCACCTAGTGATTGGGATACGTTTGTTGACATGACACCAAGATTATCAAAAATTACTGGAGGTTCAGAGTTGGTACAAAGTGCTGTTGCGTTTGGTGAGTACGATAATGTACTTCATGCTAAGGAAATAGTAAGTGCACTTTTCATGCAAACTGGTGCAGATGTGGTTGAACAAGATGCTGGTAATAATAATTTTGTTTCTGATATTGCTTCACAAAGCTCGAATACTAGTGCAGCGATGACTTTCTATACCTCATTTTCTAATCCAGTTAAAAAGGTGTACTCATGGAATAAAACGTTTGACCGTTCTCGAGAGGCGTTTGCTGCAGATAAGGTTGCGATGTATGTTGGTTTTGCAAGTGAGGAAACTACTCTTACAGAGATAAACCCTAATTTAAATTTTAGTATCGCAATACTTCCGCAGTCGAACAACACAAACACAAGTCTTACCTACGGTAATTTTTACGGTATTGCCATCCTTAAGAACAGTGCACATCCGTCGTATGCTAATTACATTGCTGCAAAACTTGCAACGGCGGCTTCAGTAGCAGAGGTTTCTGAGTTAACAGGACTACCTTCAGTTCGCCTTGACCTACTTTCAACTATTGATCCAGTTGATCCATATAGTAAAGTGAAGCAACAGTCTGCTATCATGTCACATACATGGCTGGAACCAGCACCAAATTCATCTGTAGATACATTATTTGAATCAGCTATCAATGATGTTGTTGCAGGTTCAGTAACACCAACAGCAAGCTTAAATGTGTTAAATTTAGATTTAAACGCTTTACTTGAGCAATATAATAAATAGTAAATTTAGATAAGTTTTATGAAAATTGCATACGCTTTCACAAATCCTATAAAGTATGCTGATTTGAAAGTGTTTCTTTATACGATACTTTCTACGCTTACGTACATACTTTTTCCATTTTTGGTACTCATGATGATTTATACAGGTTACCTGTTTGTTGCCGCACAAGGAAACCCACAGAAGCTTGATGATGCAAAACGTTCATTATTGTGGACCACTATAGGTGCAGTGATAGTGCTTGCTGCATTTGCAATTGCTCAAATGATAGATTCGACAGCTAAGAATTTAATATAATATTTATAGTGGGGTGTGTGCTAATATATACGTATGCCTAATACAGCGAGTCAATTTTTAAATCCATTTGCCGGTACAACATTACAGGAGCTTTTAGCGACCATCCTTACGGTTGTTGTGTATGTTTTATTTCCCATTGTGGTTTTAGTGATCATCTATACAGGTTTTTTGTTTGTGACTGCACAGGGAAATCCACAGAAAATTCAAAAAGCACGTTCAGCGCTCGTATGGGCTGTAATAGGTGCTCTGATAATTCTTGGTGCACAAGCATTTTCAATCATGATAAGTGCGACAGTTACATCATTAAAACCGTAATACAAGTATGATTAAGGTCAAACAATGTACATTATTTTTTTTTCTTGTGTTGCTGCCAGTAGTTGTATATGGGCAGTCCTTCAAGAATTTTGCTGCAGGGGTTGTTGAGTTGATAAATAAGTTTGTATATATCGTTACGGCTTTCGCCTTTATATTCTTTCTTTTTGGTCTTGTGCGCTTTATTACAACAGCAGGTGATGATCAAAGTAGGGAGCAGGGTAAACAACTAATGATATGGGGAACCATATCACTCTTTGTGATGGTTGCAATTTGGGGTTTGATTGAAATCTTAAAGAATACATTTTTTACATGATATACAGGTTTACAGTATTATTCCTTTTTCTTTTGGTACCCTTCAGTACACATGCTCAAACTGTTGGGAGTATTATCGACAGTCTTTTCAGTGCCAGTATTATGGGTATGCTGGTACGTATTCTCATAAGTGCAAGCCTACTAGTCTTTCTCTGGGGAGTGGTTCGTATGCTTTATGGTATGGGGCTTACTGACACTGAACAAGCAAAAGCACGTGAGGAGGGAAAGAAGAGGATTTTTTGGGGACTTATTGGTTTAGTCGTTTTGATAAGCGTGTGGGGTATTGTTGGATTGCTCATGAATATAATCGGGGTATCTCAACCATCAAGTAATGATCACCCTACACCAATCATTACTTGGTAGCATTATCCACACGTGTAGTGCTAAAATTGCGGCGAATGTGCTATGCTTTCAGTAGTGATATTGAACATATTATTAGAATATTTATAAATAGTTTATATGAAAAAAGCTTTAAAGGTGTTACCTTCACTAAGTGTTCTTCTTCCAGGGATTGCTCTTGCGCAAAATTTTGCATGGTTCACCAATATCGTTACATCTCTTGGTAAGATTGTTAATGCATTGATCCCAATAGCTGTCTCACTTGCACTGCTTGTGTTCATTTGGGGACTTGCGCAGTTCATCTTAGCTTCTGGAGACGAGGGTGCGAAAGATGAAGGAAAGAGGAGAATGATCTGGGGTGTAGTTGCATTGTTCTGTATTGTTTCTATTTGGGGAATTATTGCAGTTATGCAGAACATATTTGGTGTTACAGCATCAACGCAAACAACTTTCCCAACTGGTCCAACACCGTAGGCGTAGTAATTGTTTTTACAACACTATACACAAAATGCGACATTATCTGTCGCATTTTGTGTATAGTGTCTATTGCTGTAAAAAAAGTATGGCTATATAGTAATGAGAACATGCAACCAGTTCCAGATGAGGTTAAGGTTTTTGTAGAAAAGGTAACTACTGAGATCATAAATCCTATTATTGCAATCATCTTTGCAGGTGCATTGCTTTACATGATGTATGGTCTCATGGTATTTATTTTAAATGCTGGTGATGAATCTAAACGTGCCGATGGAAAGCGGCATATCATGTACGGTCTCATAGGAATGACTATTATGGTATCAGTATATGCAATACTCGAAATAGGTTTGCGTACAATTGGTGTTAGTAGCTCTGATATTCCAAAAGAGATCACACCAATCAATCTTTAAAAAATAATAAAAGCACCTTAATAGGTGCTTTTATCTCCTTGTTCACCCACTAGGACTCTTTCTTACAGAACAGTATGGGTTTCCGATATTTTTACACCTTTCAGTTGCAAAATATCAGGTAACCCTTTCGAGCCCTAGTGGTCTGAAAAGCACTAACGCCCCAATGCTCATCGCATCGGGACGTAAGTGTTTTTAGTCCGCCCACTAGGACTCGAACCTAGGACCGTTCGCTTAAGAGGCGACTGCTCTACCAGCTGAGCTATGGGCGGCTGTGGTCCGTAGTGTAAAACAAAAAGATGAAAAAGTAAATGCATAAAATGCAATAATAGTGTAGAATGCTTCTTACGCCGGGGTGGTGAAATTGGTAGACACGCTTGCCTTAGGAGCAAGTGCCGCAAGGCATGGAGGTTCAAGTCCTCTCCCCGGCACAAAACAAATAAGCGGAATGTGTTGAGCATTCCGCGATTGTTGTTTTGACCGAGGAGAGGACTTGAAAGGGTTGCCTAGTATTTTGAGAGCTTTGCGAATCAAAATACTGGAAACCCATACTGCTCATGTAATGAGAAAGATTCCTCTCCCCGGCACAAAACAAATAAAAACATTCTTTCTTTGCAAGGAATATTTTTATTTCTTTTGGTGTTGTGATAGGTTGAGTATTAGTAATATTTTGGTATTCTCGAGTTTAGGTCAGTAATATTAATTTTTCAGGAGAAATACTATGGCGGATAAAAGTCTTGCACGTATGTTTAAATTGAAAGGAACACGTCATAAATCATCTAAGTCAGGTTTAGGAATAATTAAGGTATGGCTTAATTCTGGCAGGGCAGATCGTATGCTTTGTGATGCAAGTACAAAGCTTGAACAGAGGAGGTTTGGTACAGGGAAGTAACACTTTAGGCCCGTAGCATGGTTATATGCTACGGGTTACTTTTTTAAGGAAGTTAAGTATGTAATATTTTCCTTTCTTGTGTATGGACTAAAGCCACCGTAGCTATCATTTTCTATGTACTCTTGTACTGGTACCCATTTCCACTCTGAAAACTTTTCCGGCTCCATGAGTTGGGGTTCTTGGTCTGTGGTGCAATAAAAAAAGTAGATTTCATCTCTTTCTTGTGCACCTGGTGATTTAGCAATAAAATCCTCTATCATTAAATCGTCTATACCAACTTCCTCATATACTTCTCGTCGTAGTGTTTCCTCAAGTGTTTCTCCACTGTCGGATCGCCCACCTGGACAGGTCCAAACAGATGCATCCTTCCAAACATCTTTCGTGTAATTTCTGAGACCCATGAGAACTGAGTCTTTTTTAATAATAAGTGCCATACAACCAATATTACTTGTTCCTCTGCTTTGTAATATTGTTTGCATAGATATTGGAAGTATACATTTTTTCTTGCCACCTGTATTACGTATTATGGCCACAAACCTTGACAAATATAGAAAAAATATGTAAATTACATTCGTTTTGTTACAGGTACTGATTAATGTTACTTGGTAATATTAATCAGGTACTTGTTACTGGTATAGGTGATGTTTGAAAAAAGAATAAGTTGCAAAAAATGAGCGGAGGAAAAAACTGATGAGCAAAAGAGCGCTGGGACCAAATGAAGTTCTGTGGACGATGGATACGAAACAAGGGAAACTGGGTATATTTTTTGGACCAGACCCCTTGGATAAGCTGACTGGTGATGATAAACCACTCTTGCCAAATAATGACGATGGGACACGGTTGGAAGTTGCTGATGAAACTGATTTATCTTCAGCTATTCAGCCGTTTGTTACACTTGGACCACAGCAGTATGCGGTAATTAAGAACCCTGCTGCTGGTGGAGTGAGTGACAACTTTCCTAATGGTACTTGGCGTGCTGGGAAACAGGAACTTATTGATCTTAAGTTTGGTAAGATGTCTGTTGTTGCCCGTGGACATTTTCCACTTTGGCCACATCAGGAAATCGAAGTACGTGATGTCCATGTACTTGGTTCAAACCAGTACTTGTTGGTCAAGGTTGTATCACCAGAGGATGTTGATGTGCAGGCACCGTACTACTCGTTACTCGTTGCTTGTGCCCAGATCAAGGCAGCTGTTGTTGATGATGCAAAGGATGTCAATGCTGGCAAAAAAACAGGACCTGGCGAAACGGAAACAGAAGAAGGAGATCAAGAATCACCTCCTTCTGATGAAAAAACCGGGGAGGGCGGTACTGATGGCGGACCAGGTAATGTACCCGGTCAAGCTGGTACAGGTTCAACGGATATTGATAGTTTGGAAAAGGGTGGTGCCGGAATTGGGAGTAGTGGACCGTATCATTTTCGTCCCGGTGAGTTGGTGATTATACCTGGTAGCAAAACCCAGACCTTTATACCACCAACTGGTACAGAGGTTGTGCAAGAGGCATCAGATACACTTTCTGGTGATGATGGTTCAACCACAGATGAGGAGGAGTATGTAGATGGTTTTTTCAAGGATAGACTTACCAGGTTGATAGACAATGAAGATATTACATCTCGTACACTCGATGATGCTCTGGAGAACGCTGACCTGTATCGGAAGTATAGCGAAGTGATGCGTACCTACCGAAGTAAGTATGATAAGTACGGAAACACAACCAGAGCTCTACGAGAAGCACTGTTTGAGGTGTTGAAACGTAATGAGATGGAGCTCTTTATGTCCCGGTATGGTGTAAGTAAACCTGAACGTGCCGGTGCCATAAAAAAAATACCGCCAAGAGATGTAAAAATCAATGTTGTTCGTCAGGCGGTTGTGTTGAGTCCGGCAGAATTCTGTGTACTCCTGAATGAAGAAGGTCAACCACAGCCGGTTGCCGGTCCAGGGAGGGTTTTCCCTGGTCCGTATGATCGTTTTCGTGAGGAAGGTTCTCGCAATCGAGTGTACGATGCATACCACATGACTTTGGAAAGTGGTTTGTTGCTTCGTATTACAGCTACTTCCATCAACAGGGATGACCTTGAGACCTTGTTGCCTGTTGGGGTAAAAGGTGTTGAAGAAAAAAGTCTGTATTCGAAGGGTGATGAGCTCTTTGTGCATGGGGTGCAGGCATATATTGTACCGCAGGCATCATTTGACATTATCGACCCGACGACAAACAAGCCGCATATTGGTAATGATCACACAACAGTTTTTGTTACTGCAATACCGGTGGACGGGAAGTCAGGTGTTTATGTAGAGGACATGCAGAGCGGTGAAGTTCAGTTGGTCTCTGGTCCGAAAGCTGTACTGATTGACCCGCGCAGACAGCGTCACTATAAAAGGTCAATCTCTGGTGCTAACTGGAATTTATGGGTTGGTGAAAATGAGCCACACAAAAAAGTGTCACAACTACAAGATGGTGTTGTGACACCGTGGGCAGTATCAATACCTGTACCATCAAATAAGGCCATTCTTATTACTGGACGAAGAGGGCAACGCTGTGTTGTTGGTCCGGAGACAGTGCTTCTCAAGCATGATGAGGTGCTGGAAAGACTGGAACTTTCAACCGGTCGTCCCAAGTCAGATGATGGTCACCTGGAAACTTGTTTTTTAAGGATGAAGGGAAATCGTATTACTGATCAGGTTAACTTGGAAACGAAGGATTTTGTAAGTATTGTAGTTGATCTTTCCTTCGGGTTACACTTTGTTGGTAATAACGATCTTCAAAAGATTAACTGGTTTACGCACAAAAATTATATTGCGGTTATGGTGCAACATATACGCAGTGTGTTGCGAGCAAAAGCGCGCACTATGACGTTGCATGAGTTGTATCCATCAATGACCGAAGTAATTCGTGATACTGTATTAGGTCCAAAAGAAGGTGATAATCCCAGACCTGGCATGCTATTTGCTGACAACGATATGATGATCGATGAGGTTGAGGTACTTACGTACAAAATTCCTGATGTTCATATTGCAAGTCAGCTAGAAGATGCCAACCGGACGATTGCCACCTTGAAGATCGGCGATGTAGCAGCACAAGCACAACTTGATTCAGATAAGTTGCGTGCAGGTATTGCTGAAGAGAAAGCGATGCTTGATACAGCTGAAGTTGTTCGAAAAACTGAACTTGCTCTTACGAGGGAACAGAGTGATCATGTTACAAGAAGCACAGCGTTACAGTTATCTCATAAGTTGAACGATGATGCACAGAAAGCTGACCATGATCGTGCTAAAAAAGAACAAGCACATCAAGATGTACTTGCTGAAGCAGCACGTAAGCAGCGAGCCGCAGATGCTGAAAATACCCTTAAGATTACTACAGCAAGTGACGCGCAGGTGGCACAACAAAAGGAAGCGTTATCAAAGATTGAAATTGCCATTGCTACAGCGTTGGCTGGAGCAGACAAAGATCGTCTTTCTGCATTGCAGCCGCAGCTTATTGCTGCGTTGGAGGCAGTTTCCGAATCTGAACTCATGAAGGTGCTTGCAGAAAAGCTTCCTCAGCATGATGGTGGCCTGAGTCTCCTGCTTGGCGGTGGTGGTATCAAGGCATTAACAGATTTTGTTGGTATTGATAGCAAGTTTGGAAGGGCACTCAAGCGACTTATACCTAGCGATCAAAAAGTGATTGCTGAACATTCAACAACTTCTCAAACTGAGTAGTTACAACACTATATACTAGGAGGTTCATTATATTATCCAGTACATTTCATATGTGAAATGTACTGGATTTTTGTTATTTTAATGCACTCGTTCGTAAGTTTGTGCCCGGGGCGGGACGCTTTGCTATCTCACTCGCTCCTTACGTCGCTCTCTAAGAACCCACGGTTCTCAGCGTTCACTGTCGTTCACTGCTCTCCTATACGGGAAACCTACAGGTTTCCCGACCCCTTCCAACGTTCGATTTCCACCCCAAACAAAGTTTTTCACTTTGTTCAAAACTTGTGCCCGGGGCGGGAATCGAACCCGCATCCCGTGAGGGACACGATTTTAAGTCGTGCGCGTATACCAGTTCCGCCACCCGGGCAAACTATGACAAAGAATACTAGAAAACACCAATTATTCAAAGTCTTTTGAGGCCTGGGCGGGAATCGAACCCGCGCATGTCGGTTTTGCAGACCGAAGCGTTACCACTTCGCCACCAGGCCGTATGTACCCGTACAATTGTATCGTATTTGCGGGATTATTGATACACAAGGTATCAAATATACATATATATAACAAGTGTCTATTTTATACACCACTTTATCGAGCAGATTAATTGAGTTTGAGAGAATCATGTAATAATGGTTAGGTATGCGTATTGAGGACATACTCTGTATAGGTGTATTTCTTGCTTATAGCAGTTTTATTTTTGCATTGGATGGTCTTAATTTTTCATTCTTTGATTCTGTTTTTCCAGTATTGAGGTATATCTCATTTAGTCTCCCTAAAAGTTTAGGTTTTTATATTTTTTTATTGTTGTGTGTAGTTGTTTTTTCTTTAACCTTCATTCTTCTCACAAGTTTCCTTTCAAAAAAATTTTTGAAAGGAAACTTGATCACGTATAACAAGGATACAATGCGTAAAACTGCGTCAGTATTTCTTCACTTTTTTATTCTAGCGTGCATCACCTTTTTACCATCAATGGCTTTTATAACAAAAGCTAGTATTTTGTTTCAGCAAAATGCAGCCGATATTCTTTTTTGGAAAATGGATCAAACGGTACTTGGGTTTCAGCCTTTTTTAACATTACCAGAGATTATTGGAAACTTTTGGGCAACAGAAATACTTTGGACGATGTATGCAAGTTTACTTTATGTTGCCATATTTCTTTTCTTCTATTTCTTCTTTGTTTCAAGGGAGTATTTGTTTAGAATTTTATTTATAGCACTCATACTTGGGTTTTATCTACCAACTCCTTTTTTTATTAATTTTCCTTGCTTAGATCCTGGAAACTACTTTTTTGACAATATCCACCAGAATGAAATTCCTACAGAAATACAAGGAACCATTTCTCAGTACCCAAAGGATGAGGCACTTGCTGGCAAATATATTTCTGATCTTCAAAAATCTGAAAGAAACTATTGTGGTAGTGGTGATCCTGTTGTGCCAATAAGTTGTTTTCCAAGTATGCATGCCATATGGGGATACATTTGTGCACTGATACTCTTTATGTATAACAGACGAACATTGGCGCTGTCGTCCACCTGGCTGGTTCT
Source organism: bacterium (assembly GCA_003252295.1). Classification (GTDB taxonomy): domain Bacteria; phylum Patescibacteriota; class Minisyncoccia; order Phycocordibacterales; family UBA12088; genus UBA12088. The sequence continues at coordinate 33,685 of QKEV01000002.1, read as the reverse complement.
GATGCTGACTGGAGGGGTATTTTTTGCCCAGCACTACTTTATTGATTATGTGGTTGCAATTCCTTTTGCTGTGCTATCAGTGGCACTAGGAAAGTGGCTCGTGGATAGAGATATCAAAACAAGCTGATTACACTGAGTTTTCCTTTAGCTCAGTTTTAACGTAGCAATGTGTCTATACGTTGTCGATTTTTCTCGCCTTCATCGAGTGCAAATTCAACATGCGGGACAGTACTGATACGAGATTTCTCTTTTAGGTACTGCTTGCAGTCACCGCGTTTGCGCATGAGAAAACCTAACGCAGGACCTTCAGCATCCTCTGGGAATACTGAAACATAGAACGTCACCTTACTGTTTCTTTCTGCAAGCTTTGTGTTGGTAATCGTAATAAGAGAGGTCTTATTTGAGTTGAGGTTTATGAAGTCTGCAGCAAGTTCCTGTAGGTGTTGTGCAAGAGTAATGTCTCTCTGTCGTTCCATACTACTCTTCAGTTATGATGTAAGAAGTGATTGTGTCGTTGTATACCGGTTCATGTTCGAGTGACACCTCCATCACGAGCCCACAATCGTTGCCAGACAGTATTTTTGAGGCGTCAGTAGCACCAGATTTAAGAGATACAATCTTTCCGCGTCCAATTTCTTCTTCACCGTGACGTACCACTATTTTGTCGCCACTCGTAAACTCACCACGTTCAACTCGACATCCAACAGTCTGTGTCTTTTTTGTAAAACTAAAGCTTTTGAGGATTTTGCCGAAACCAAGTTCTTTTTCACTTTTCACCTTTGGTCGTCGTGTCTCTATGGCACCATCGAGCCAGTCAGCAAGATCGTAAATAATCGAAAAGGTGGCTATTTCTACCCCCATCCTTTCAGCAAGTTCTTTTGCTGCTGCATCAGTGCCAACATTGAAACCAATGATAATTGTCTTTTTATTTCCACTTGCATACTTTATATCACCCTCTGCAATACTTCCGACACCTTCGTGTATGACGTGTATATGTGTACGCTCACCCTCTTTTTTACGAAGCTCATGTTTGATAGCATCAATAGAACCTACAACATCACTTTTGAGAATAACAGGTAGGCAAAAACGACCATCATCTTCAGAAAATGTTTCCATGTGGTTGTGTGTTTTTGCTAGCTCTGCATTTTTCTTGGTGAGTTCAATAGCTTCTTTTTTATTTTTTACCACAGAAAATGTTTCTCCAACAGGAGGGTTATCTGAAAAACCAACTACTACGATCGGTGAAGAGAACTGTGCTTCTTTGATCTTTTTACCTAGGAAGTTCTCAACAATACGTAATGGAGCGTATGCTGTTCCAGCAACAATGTATTCTCCTGTAGTGAGTTTTCCATCAGTAATGATGAGTGTAGCGGAAATACCACGCTTAGCATCACAGTGGGACTCAATCACGGATCCCGTTGCAGGTATCGTTATGTCGCCAGTAAGCTCTTCAAGGTCTGCTGCGAGAAGAAGAAGGTCAAGCAGGTCAGAGATACCGGTACCTGACTTTGAGTCAATCGGAACGTATGGCACATCACCGCCCATTCCTTCTAGGTAAATACCATGTTCAAGTAGACTATTTTTTGTCTTTTCGATATCTGCGTTTGATTTATCTATTTTTGAGATAGCAACAAGAAAAGGGATACCTGCTTCATTGATAGCTTTGAGTGCCTCGAGGGTTTGTGGTTTAACACCATCGTCTGCTGCAACAACAAGGATCGCCAAATCAGCAACATTCGAACCACGTGATCGAAGGTGTTGGAATGCTTCGTGTCCTGGTGTGTCGAGAAAGGTGATGAGACGTTTTGCACCACTAGAGTCGGTATGCTCTACCTCATACGCTGAGAGGTGCTGTGTAATACCTCCAGCTTCAGTCTCGGTCACCTTTGATTTACGGATATAATCGAGGAGTGTTGATTTACCATGATCGATATGACCCATTACGGTAACCACAGGTGGACGAACTATTCGTTTGTTTTCTTTGGATGGCATGTTTGTTTTTGGGTGTCATCGTGGTAAATTATATTTTCTACGATACCGCCGAGTATAGCCCAGAATGGGTCATTATGCAATAAAAGTTTATGTTGTCTATATTTCCTACATGGAATACACAGAAACAAATAGTGTAAGTGAGAAGAAACACGGTATCATGTAGAAAGTACGTATGAGCCCCCAGCAAAAAACTACAAAAGAAAAACGTATCTATTTAGATAATAGCGCCAGCACAGCTGTTGATGAGCGTGCGCTTGCTGCTATGGAGCCATGCTGGAGGGAGGTTATTGGAAATGCTGGTTCGATACACGAGGAGGGGAGAGAGGCAAAAGAGGTGGTTGATACGGCACGAGCAAAAGTTGCGGAGGTGATACATGCACTTCCTGAGAATATTATTTTTACCTCAGGAGGTACTGAGTCAAACAACCTTGCTATCCAAGGTGTGGTACATGAGCGTGTCCTTGCTCGAAACAGAAAGAGTGACATCTCTATACTCACCACTTCTGTTGAACACAATTCGGTCCTTGATACATTTTCAATGTTAGATCGTGATGGGGTGCAGGCGACTTATGTACCAACAGATACTATTGGAAAAGTAGATCTAGAAGCACTAGAGCGTGCCATGACACCTCAAACAGTCCTGCTTTCTCTCATACATGTCAACAATGAGATAGGTACGGTGCAGGATGTTGGAGCTGTCATGAAAATAGTTCGAAAGTATAGAAAGGAACATGACACAATATATCCACTTGTTCATCTAGATGCATGTCAGGCACCTACGTGGGTTCCGGTGCATGTTGATACGCTTGGTGTTGATTTCATTTCACTTGATAGTCAAAAAGTGTACGGTCCAAAAGGAATAGGTGCACTGTTTATTCGTGACATGGACACTATTCAACCTATTTTCTACGGAGGTAACCAGGAACAAGGTCTTCGACCAGGAACCCCCCCAACACCGCTTATTGTTGGTTTTGCAACAGCACTTGGAATTGTGGAAGAAGAGCGTGATTCATACGTCAGTGAAAGTAGAAGATTGCGTGATTGGTGTATCGACTACGTTCGCAAGGCAATTCCTGATGTAGTAGTAAATGGTCCACTTGATGATACAAGGATAGCAGGTAACATAAACTTTACCTTCAGTGGTGTCGAGGGAGAACAGCTGGTTATTGAACTTGATACTTGTGGTATTGCGGTAAGTACAGGCAGCGCTTGCTCATTTGATGCAAGTGCAGGTAGTCATGTTATCAAAGCTCTGCATAAGGAAGGGATAGATCCCACGGGAACACTTCGTATGACATTGAGTAGACATACAACACAGGATGAAATAGAAAAAGTGGCTCAATGTGTCGTTAATACAGTGCAATGGCTCAGAGAAGCACACTAGCAATTTTCAATTAGTATGGTATAATTTTCAATTACTATGGTACCGTTTCAAAACTTCACACCAAAAGCAAAGGAGGCAGTCCGGCGCTCACATGAACTAGCAGTAGAACGTGGTCAGAACCATGTTAATCCGCTACACCTGCTTGCTGCTCTTGTACTACAGGAGGAGGGGGTTATTTTCTCACTACTTGAACGACTTAATGTCGATGTTATTGCCCTCACGGACAGTATTCTTGACGCACTTGAGTCACCTGATAATGCAACGGTGCTTTCACCGTCATACCAGCTGTACCTCACTCCAGAACTTGCACAGGTTATAGAAAATGCTGGTCAGGTTGCAAATACACTTAATGATCAGTTTGTTGGTACTGAACATCTTTTCTTAGCTATCCTTGATACACCAGGAGGTGCGAGCGGCGTCTTGCAGAAGTTTCAGTTTGATCGAGAAACAGTGCTTGTTGCTCTCAAAGAGGCACGAGATACTGAGAATACGGAGGGTGTACAGCCACAGCGTTCACGCGCACTTGCAAAGTACACACGGTCACTCACCTCTCTTGCTAAGGAAAACAAACTTGATCCGGTTATTGGACGAGACACTGAGATCACACGCATCATACAGATCATTTCCCGACGTACAAAAAACAATCCTATCCTCATCGGTGAGGCAGGAGTTGGAAAAACAGCAATAGCAGAAGGACTTGCTGTGCGAATGGCAGCAGGGGATGTTCCTGAGAGCTTGAAGGGTAAGGATCTTGTTTCACTTGATCTTGGTATGCTCGTTGCTGGTACCAAGTATCGTGGTGAGTTTGAAGAGCGCCTAAAGGGTGTCATGCGTGAGATAGAACGTTCTTCTGGCAATATTATTCTTTTTATCGATGAAATACACACAATTGTAGGAGCTGGTGCAGCTGAGGGTTCCATTGATGCTGCAAACATGCTCAAGCCGGCGCTCGCGCGTGGTGAGCTTCGTGTTATTGGTGCTACTACCATCAAGGAGTATCAGAAACATTTTGAGAAGGATGCAGCACTCACACGACGTTTCCAGCCAATTTATGTGAACGAACCTTCTGTGGAGGATGGTATCGCTATTTTACGAGGACTACGTGAGCGTTACGAGCTCTACCATGGTGTACGTGTGACAGATGATGCGATCGTTGCTGCGGTAACACTTTCAGCGCGCTACCTTTCAGATAGGTACCTGCCAGACAAGGCAATTGACCTTATAGATGAAGCAGCATCAGCACTGCGTATTTCTCTTGAGAATAAACCACCAGAGCTTGAGGAGACCCATAGAAACGTGATGCGTCTTGAGATAGAGAAGCAGGCACTTAGTAAGGATCTGGACAGCACCTCAAAAACCACAGCACAGGGTAAGAAGATCCAGACACGCATTGATACGATAGATAGTGAGATATCAAAACTCAAGGAACAAACCCGAGAAATAGAGCTTAAATGGACCAATGAGAAAGATACGCTCGGTGACATAAAACGCATTAAAAAAGAGCTTGAGCAGAAGCGTGTTGAGGCAGAGAGTGCCGAAGCAGTAGCTGACTTGAGTAAGGCGGCAGAGATCCGTTACGGTACCATTCCTGCTCTAGAAAAAGAGCTTGATGTGAGCGTGAAGCGTATGAAGAAATTGCAGAAAAAGCGCAGCATCTTGAAAGAAGAGATAACCGAGGTTGAGATAGCAGATGTGGTCTCTAAGTGGACCGGTGTTCCTGTAACCAGAATGATAGAAGAGGAGGCACATAAGCTAGCTCGTATGGAGGAAGCACTTGAAAAGCGAGTAATAGGTCAAAGTGAGGCAGTACAGAAGATAGCTGATGCGGTACGTAGGAGTCGTACCGGTATAGCAGATCCAAACAGACCTATTGGCTCATTCTTGCTCCTTGGTCCAACAGGAGTTGGTAAAACTGAGCTCTCAAAAGCACTTGCTGAGTTTATGTTCGATAATGACAATGCGCTCGTGCGAGTGGATATGAGTGAGTACATGGAGCGACATAGTGTTTCAAAGATTATTGGTGCACCTGCCGGATACGTGGGGCATGAGGAGGGAGGAAACCTTACAGAGATAGTGCGACATCGACCATACTCAGTACTCCTCTTTGATGAGATTGAGAAGGCGCACCCTGAGGTGTTTAACATTCTCCTTCAGGTACTCGACAATGGTCATCTTACGGATGCCAAAGGACGAAAGGTAAACTTCAAGAACTCCATCATTATTCTCACTTCAAACATCGGTGCTGAGCATATCGACAGAATGGGACGTATGGGCTTCAGTGTTGACACTTCTGATACGAGTGACTATTCACACGCAAAGGGTAAGGTGATGGATTCTTTGAAAGATCACTTCCGTCCGGAATTCTTAAACCGTCTTGATGAAATAATACTCTTTAACATTCTCACCCCTGAGGTGGTGCGTGAGATTGCAAAACTACAGATAAATATCGTAGTGGAGCGTCTCAAGCATAAGGAGATAGCGCTCAATGTTGGAGATGATGTTGTCGAGTGGTTAGCAAAAGAAGGGTATGATCCACACTACGGAGCACGACCAATGAAGCGGCTCATTCAGAACAAGATACTCACACCGGTTGCATCCATGCTTGTCACAAGTGGTGTGCAGGAGGGTGGTGTGGTAACGGTCAGTATGAAGAATGATGAGGTTGCTTTCGATGTGAAGAAGGGAAGAGGAAGACCAAGGAAGAGTAGTATCCAGCCAAAGAAAATAGCAAACATGTAGTTTGAAAAACAAATAACCCGCCACGAGAGTGGCGGGTTGTTTTATGTGCAGTACATACTGTGTTCCTAATGTATGTGTGCTCCAGTGGCTCTATCAAGGAACAAATCAGAAGTGTATTTGAACAAGTTGTAGTTTTTCGTAAGTTTTACACTGATTGGTTTTTCGTCTCTGCTTTCTGGTTTTCCGTAGATCTGCACCAATTCCTCAATAATGGCATTGTGGGATCTTGTGAGTGCAGGATGCAAGTTTGTGCGGATAGCTTTTATTATTGCCGGGTTAGCAAGGTATGGTGCGATAAGTTTCCGTGCTTCTGAGATATACATTGTCCCCCCTCTATTTTCAGTAAACTTTTTTATACACGTTTCAGCAAACTCTTCATAGTACTGTTGCAGTTCTCTACAAATCGGTATCCGTCCGCTACCACGCGGTGATTCTTCAAGAAATGGTTCTTTGTTACAGATATGGTCAAAGATTTTTCGCAACCTTGCGTTTTCAGCAAGTAGTTTCGCGAGTTCAGATGTGTTCCAAAACAACGAAACGATTCTTTGCGCTTCACGTAGCTCCATAGTATCTCCCCCAAGAAGTTTATGTTTTACGTACGTTCTAGTACTACTATGTACCATGTCTCAAGGGAAGGGTCAAATAGAAATTGCCCCATGTTGATACATGGGGCAATCAATTTGCTGTAACGAACTGTTATGCGTTTCCTGTCCTAGTTAGGCTAATGCCTGTGAGTAGATCGTCCAATACTGTATTTTCTTGCTCTTGATGGATACCATCCTCGTTAAGTATGATGGCTCTGGTGAAAGCCTCTGCCAGAGAGAGCATAGAAATAGTAATCACATCTCCTTTTCTGTACTCTATATTCATTCCTGGCTCACTGAGAAATTCATGTTCGTGTTGTTCGGTCACGAGGTGGTCGGAAAGTGCAAGTATGAATAATTGTGCCCTGAATGCCTTAGTGATACCTTGCATTATTTCAGGTGGCAGGTTTCCACTCATTAACTCTTCTTCCGTGCATTGAGCTTCCAGTTGCTTCTTCATGTTGTACAGGTGCATATTTACCGTATGCAGTGCCTGGTGGATACCAGACATTTTAGCGAGGAATTCTTCGCCTTTTTCCTGAGGATCTTCAGTCTCAGAAAAATTGCCATCAACCAAGACCTGAAACACGTCAACAAGAGCAGTATGCTTTATATCAGGATCTTGTTTCAGTAAATCAAGAATTGCCTTACGATTTTCCAGAATTTTATCCTTTTTCATTTTCAATCCTCCGTTTCTTGTTTTGACGATGGTTTGTGTTCTATCCCGAAGATAGCATAGTGTTGGGTGTTGTAAAGAATTACCGCCCAGTTGGTCTGGGCGGTAAGGTGCGAGAAGAACGATAGTTACTGTTGAGGTATGTATATGAGCTTTATGAGCTCATCACGGAATGGTACACCGTCCCACTCACAGTACTCCTTTGGTAGGTAGATTGCTTCAAATCCGCACTTTGTACCGTTTACACTAAAGGTATACGTAGTGCGAGTGAGGTACAGATCTTGCTCCCACAGTTTGAGATCGTTTGGCTGATACTCAAAAGGTGTTGAGGTGGTTATGTGTACCACTTTAGCGTTTGAATCTGGGTTCGTGAGCACTTGCTTTTGTATTCCAGATGCATCACGGGTTGGTGTAACGTCTCCCCACTGTAGAAAATCTTTTGGGAGGATGTTACCCTCAACACATGTGTTGTATACAGGGTCGCTTTGTTTCTGTGGCAGGTATCTTATCGGCATGAGTCCACCACCATGAACCTTAAAAGCCCACTCATTATACTTTGCAGGTATGTATACTGCTTCAAAACCACACTTCATGCCATCAACCTCAAACCTGTATTTAATGTATGTGCGATACATCTCATTTGGGTAATCGGGGTTTTGGTAATTGTACGGCGTTGAGGTGATGATCTCTTTTACCCTTGCTTGCTTGTCTGGGTTAACGAGTGTGTGCTCTTGAACCTCTACTCTTTTCTCAACTGGTTCAATGTATCCCCACTTTAGAAAATGACGAGGGGCAATGTTCTCAACTGCGCAGATGTAGTACATTGGATCCTTCACTTTTGGCTCTGGAACTTCTCCGTCATGTAACTTTGCTGTTTCAAACTGTACACCAGAAAAGCTCAAACCAGCTGCAAAAACTAATGAAAGTATCATTGCTGTAACCTCCAAAATAGTTGTTGTATGTAACTATTTTTTATCTACAATACCTACACCGAGGACAGTGGTTGCTGAGAAGGTATAGATAATTCTCTCCCCACTTTCATTTATGACTGACATTCTAACCGCTTCAGATGTATCACTGTGGTACCAAGTGATGAATCCTCTTGGTGACCACCTCAATCCTTCAATTTCAAGGATAGTCTCTAATCCATCGCTCACAGTTTTCTTGAGTGCGTTGTGAATAGCAGGCAATGTTGTTTCAGGCATTTGGAACCTCCTTGGTTCAAGTTGTATAGAACGTATTTGTTTGGTACAAAAAACTACCGTTTAAAATACAATAAAAATAATGTTTGTAAAGTGGTTGGTGATTTATGTACTAGAAGGGAGTTGGTTCGACAATGGTGTGGCGTGATATGATTTACATACTATGGAACAGGGAAGTCCTCAACCTGAAGCAGTTAAACAAGTTGCAAAAACAAATGTATTTACCGAAGTAACTCTTCTATCAAAGCTTCTCGCAATGGTGTTGTTTATTGCACTGCCGTTCATTGGTGGTTGGATTGGGTATACGTATGCACCTGAGAAGGTGGTGGAGGTAGAGAAGATTGTGGAGGTTGAACCTGAACCTGAACCTATTTTGAATGAGGAGCAACAAGTAAGTACTGGAACTGTTGGAGAGGTGAGGGAAATATTTTACTCAACTTCTGGTAATGTATACATTGAAAGCTATGTTTGTGCAGACCATGATGCGTTTGGGCGTTCTTATGAGCAGTTTTGCTACAGGTTGAGAAGTGTAGATGGAAATTCTCAACAACAGCAAATGGTCATAGATGACCTAACGGCTTTATACCAGTCTCAGTTTGATCCGAAGAAAAAGCTTAGCTACCCCAACATGTACAAGGATGGTAACAGTTTGTTTTTTACTACATCTATACCTGGTTCTAGTGCGTGTTGCGGGATAGCGAGGTTTGAATTCGACACGTTGCAACTAAAAGAAAATAAATACGGTTACTGTGCCTCTTGTGGTGAGGTACAATCAATTACCGGTCAGTATATTGCAAAACTAGATGAGGTTGAAAGTGGTGATGGTTACCTTGAAACTGTATACATTGTAGATGTATATCTTGATGCGGTGGTTAAAGAAGAGACTTTAGGGGTACATGAGACAGTTCAGTCACCATGTTCATATGCTGGGGCATACGACTTTGAGTGGTTGGATGATCATACACTTGAATATGGAGTGTATGATTCTAATTCGTATGAAGATGGAGACGAGTGTACGTTGACGTTTATAGAAAAACGTCAAATATCTATACCGTAGTATTTGCTATTTTCAAAAGTGCGCCGAGATAGAGTTTGTTCAACAAAAATGCTTTGTATAGAAAAGACCGCTGGGCGAACCATGCGGTCTTAAATTTCATCAACTTTCGAAGTTAGAGTTATCGAGTGTTAGAAAATGGTAAGTTGTACCACCATTCACATGCTTCTGCTGGAACGGCAGTGTAAGCCCAATACGCATCATTTTTCTCAGTCGGTACAGCGGGAACAAACCAGCCGATTTGATCTGTCTCATTGCGCCAAACTTTTGTTTCAACTGCATCTGACGGCAGGCCTTCATCAGGATTATATTGCTTCCAGCGATTGGACTCCATGCCCGCAGTTCTGTACATGTGACGTTTCTCTTCGTAAAGTGAACAACCGTCTTCAGTGGGTGTACGAACCTTGCCTTGTTCAGAGCATGTACAAGGCAGACATCGTAGAGGTTGGTGTTTGTCATGAGTGTAGCAGTCGTGCCATAGCTTGACACCCTTTGCGCCACAGTCACAACAAACATAATCTTTAGGAACCTTTCCTTCAAGATATAGTGTGGTGTTGGATTCAAGGTGCTTCGTATCAGATTTTGAAATTGTCATTTAAATATTCCTCCAGGTTGATGTTAACGACAGTGTACAATTCAACAAAACAATACCCTATAAACAGGGTATTGTCAAGATGTGCGCCGAGATAGAGTTGGTTCGACAAGGGTGTATTGTGTAAAACAAAAGCCACCGGAGTGGCTTTCGGTGGCAATTAATCAAAAAACTAGACGGTGGCAAATGATTGAAGTAGTGACACTTGCTCTGGCGATACAATGCCGTAGTGTGTCAGACCATTTACATTTATGGTCGTAGAAAGATGGTATTTACCAACGTTTCGGTAAAAAGACTTGAGTCGAGACCTGTCTCCCTCAAGATGCCTAATGCATTTACGGTATTCCTCTTGCTCGTCTTGGTGTCTTTTCAAGCTTTCTCTATCGAAGTATTTTGAGTCTGGGTCATTGTATAAGTCACGATGGGTTTTAACCCACTCAGTTAATCGAGAAAGTTCTCTACGGTAACTGTTTAGAGATTGATCCGCAAGTTCGCTGCCGTCAACCATGTAAAGCTTATAGTCAGGGAAATGTTGCATGAACAAATCAACAACAAACTCCATTCTATTGGTCGGTAGTTTATACAAAAACCGATTACCTTTACGTTGAGTAGATTGCGCTTGCTGGATAAGGACACCTTTACCTCCGATGATTGAAAAGCCGATGGTCATTACATGCTTTTGTTTGTAGTAGACCAGATACGCGAAGACGCCATCAAGGAATGTGCAACTATACTTTGAGTAACCACATTCGTTATACCAAGTTGTGTAATCAAGCCGTATCTCAAAATCTGGTAGATTAATGGTGAAGCCACGCAGGTTATTGTATGCCGTGACCACTTCATTCCAAATACCACTGTTCATACCCCAGCGCCACATGGAGCTAGAAATTTTACGTACTACTTCATACTGTGCATCAGTTTTAAACAGTTTTCTGACAGAGTCATGCATCATAATGCTTGACGAGTACCTGAGTTTGCACAACTCGTCAAATGTGAACTTCTCTAGCATGCGGAGCGGGTAACGATGATACTCCTTAAAGAAGTTGGTAGTAACTAAGTTTTGTGTGAAGTACTCTAATTCTGCTATAGGGACGCATTCAGCAATCCTTTCTTTTGATATTGTGTGACAAGGTTTTTCTATATACCTTGCTTCTACGGGATGTAGTGTTTCAGTGAGAGTTCGCAGTTCAACGCCTTTCATGTTGTCCTCCAAAGAGTTGTAAGTTTCAGGTTTCCTGATGTCTATAGTAGAACAAATATTGTATATGTCAAGGTGTGTCGAACTAACTACATTCCTCCAAATCAAAAATAGCCTTACAGAATAAAGCTATTTTTGGTTTGTGCGCCGGGAGGGAACCTCACTGCTCGCTCGTACCTCGCTGCGCTCTTAGAACCCACGGTTCTCAGCGTTCGCTATCGCTCACTGCTCTCCTACACGGGAGGACACCCTTTGAAATACACTTTTCGTATTTCAATCCCTCCTCACCTCTCGTTCGAATCCCTCCTCGGCATGCAAAAACAAAAAATAACACTAACAAAAAGTTAGTGTTATTTTCCGTAGTGCGCCGGGAGGGATTCGAACCCCCGTAGGCATAAGCCGCTTGGTTTACAGCCAAGTACGTTTGACCACTCCGTCACCGACGCATCAATATAATCTTGATACAGAATACTAACACTTTTTAGCCAAAAAAGTAAATAGTTTGTAGGCGGGTTGACATTATTCTATTTTTCTATAAAGTATACGTCACTATGTCACAAGATCATGTAGTAAAAATAAAGAGCACGGAAAGTAATCATATCCGATATGACGTGCGAAATAAGAAACGAGTTGAAAAGAAACTCGAGCTTAAAAAGTACGACCCTACAATTCGTAAGCACGCTATAAAAAGTAGATAACTCTCCAATACACATGTGAGTGGCACCATTTTAGAATGGTGCTTTTTCTGGTATAGTGTCACGCACGGGTCCATAGTTTAGTGGTAAAATTTCGGTCTCCAAAACCGACGTCCTCCGTTCGAGTCGGAGTGGACCCGCAACATAAACCGCCTTTCGGCGGTTTTGTTGTGGTCCAAACTTTGTGCCTGCGCACAAAGTGTCCCGACTCGAAAACCGCAGCGATGTTCTGAGGAACGAAGAACCGCGAGGTGGGGTCGCAAGCACTTAGTATTTTGAAGATATGAAAAATACTTAGTGACTTGGACCTAGGAGGAGTGGACCCGCACAACGCTTGCCGAAGTAAGCTTGGCGGACAAGACCGCCATAAAGCTTGCGTAGGAGAGAATCATGTACTACGTCTATATACTTAAATGTTCTGATAACTCTTTGTGCACTGGTTGTACAAAAGATTTAAAAGAAAGAACTGATATAATACTGAAATGAATAACCCTGCTTTGAAAGCTCTATACGTGAGTAACGGCATTTTTGTCTTTGCGGGCGCGATGCTTGTGCCACTCTACGCAATTTTTGCTGAAAACATTGGAGCAACTATATTGTCTATAAGTGCCCTAACTAGCGTTTTGCTGATTGCCAAAGTTGCTACAGTTATATTTTTGCAGAGGTTTGGAGATGGCTTTGCTGAAAAAGAGTACCTTTTGGTGGCTGGGTTTATAGTAAGGGCAGTGGGTTGGATAGGATTGTTATTCTTTCAAACTATCCCTGCTTTGTTTGTGGCACAAATCATTTTAGGTTTTGGAGATGGCCTTGGCTCACCCTCATTTAGAGCGCTCTTTGCTACTCATCTTGACCGAGGTAAGGAAGTGAAAAGATATTCTGAATGGGAACTCATATTAGCAGCAGGTGGTTCAGTTGGAGCGTTAGCAGGTGGCTACATTGTGACGAACTATAGTTTTGAAACCTTGTTTGTAGTAATGAGTGCACTTGCGACTGTTTCTGCAATAATCATCCTCACCAAACCTCGCTCGCTTCTGTAAGTTTTTGCAATGCTTGTATACTCGACTTAATATACGCCCGTTCTTTATAGAGTTCTGAAAGCCACGTTCCTTACCCGCTTTCGCTTACCGAAGTAAGCTTAGCGGGCAAGACCGCCTACTTAGTCAAATAAGCTATGGCGGGCAAGACCGCCTTCAAACAACATAAACCGCCTTTCGGCGGTTTTGTTGTTTGACATTGTTGTAATATTTTGTAATAACATTACAAGAAAATTGATTTTTTACTTTGAATATTCAAGGAGGTGCTACTGTGCCAAAAATCATTAGAGAGGGAATAAATTCCGAGAGATTTAAGGAATACATGAAAGGTCCGAAACCGGGAATGGTTGAGACCTGTGGTAGTTGTTTTTCTTTACTCATAACAACAGAAACCGACATTGGTTTTTTCGGTATCAAAACATTTTCAAGAGATAAAGCGACACTTCCAACTTGGACGATAATTTGCCCTGCTTGTGGTGAAAAGGTCGTTTTTGTTGACGCAAATCCTCCGGCAAGACTTTACTCACTGTTAAATCCTGTCCCATTGAAAATGCTTTTAGGAAAAAAAGCTGCTTAAGTTTATGTTAGACCGGTCAATGTTAGATCGGTCTAATTCATTCTATGTCTACTGTAGACATCTCTTGATTTTTCTTTTTTTACAGGCACTATAGAAATAGGTGAGGTTTGTATCATGTTCTCATTCAAAAAGGGGGTTTTATGGAAGCAAAAATTTTGAACGTCGACAGAGAAAACAAAACAGTAGAGCTTACTGGGGGAATGCTTTCTTTTACTCAAGTTTTGCATCTTGCATATGAAATTTATGAGCAAGGAGATAAGTTTAAACCTGGTAGCACGGAGTGTGAGTTTGTGAAATGTCTTCGTGGTGCGGAGATGCTTCTGTCACCTGATGGTTCGGTACGGGTAATTTTAGATGGCACTGCATCTCCGTCTTGAAATCTTCAAAGGGTCGCGTTGCTTTGGTACGCGACCCATGTTTTTTGTTGATGGATTCATAGAATTTGGTATAAAAATGGTAGGTGAAGTTTTCATAGAACAACTTAACGTATGTGAGGTGTGGTATGAGTATGACGTTAGATAACGGAACAATACCGAAAGGGCTTGATGTGCAGGTGCATGACATGGACGGTGACGGTAAGGATGTTGTGATGATTCGTGACTATGTTTTGAGCATGAAGGACTTTCTCTTTCTTGCTGCGTATGCTTTAACAAATACTGACCTGAAAGAAGACGATCCTCGCTTGCGGTTTGTGGAGTTTGTTCAGCAGTTGCAGTATGAAAAAGGTTTTAACGGTGATGATACTACCAGGTTGGTGTCTGAGACACCGCTCACGTTTAAGTGAAAAACAGGTATACTCTACCGGTGCAGGTGACTGCACCGGTTTGTTTTGTTAGAAAGCAGTTGCCTGCTGTTGTATACTATTCTCCATGTCTAATCCGTTCTTAGAACATATTGAAAATAAAATATTCTCGGTTACGGAGTACTTGGATCTCGTGAATGAGCTCCTTGGACCACTCCGAGTCTCTGTTGAGGGTGAGGTGATAGACCTCAAGATTCTCCCACAGTGGGTGTTTTTCTCACTCAAGGACGCAGAAGATGGAACAGTGCTTCGGTGTGGTCTTCACTCAGGTGTCTACCGACGACTCGGGGTACAAGTGGAAGAAGGAATGATGGTAAAGGTGGCTGGCTATGGCAAGCTTTCCCCAAAGACGGGTAACTTTGGTTTCTGGGTATCAAGTATAGAGCCGGTAGGTGAGGGTGCGCTCAAACGTGCTTACGAGCTCCTCCTAGACAAACTCAAGAAAGAAGGACTCTTTGAACGTAAGCGAGAGCTTCCAGACTTTATCTCACATATCGGTGTCATTTCCTCTCGTAATGGTGTGGTGATACAGGACCTCATGGAAAACCTCGAACCACTCGGGATACGTGTCGACTTTGTGCATTCCGGTGTTGAGGGAGCAGATAGTGCTCTTGAGATAGAACGAGCGATACAGTACTTCAACAAGAAGAAAGATGCCCCACAGGTTCTGGTGCTCATACGAGGTGGCGGGTCTCTGGAGTCGCTCCAGGGATTCAACAATGAAGCTGTAGTGCGTGCACTCTACGCAAGTCCTGTACCAGTACTTGTTGGTATCGGACATGATGTAGATGCGCCCATAGCGACCATGGTAGCTGACTGGAGCGCGAGCACGCCTACGGCGGTAGCACATGTCATAAACGAGTCATGGGAACCACTCACACAGCGTGTACCGACACTCACCGCAAAGATACTCCTGTCATATGAAAGGAAGTTGCAGACACTCTCTCACACAACAGCACTGGCAACTCGTAGCATCCAGCATGGCATGAAGCAGCTGTTTGTGCGGTTTGAAAAGTATGAGCGGTCGCTTGAGCGTGCTACTGAAAAGACAAAACTGCTCCTACAAAGTCACGGTGAGTTTGTAGACAGGATGCTCGTGAGGGTGCAAGAGAAAATGACGCATGCACTAGAGAAGAGTAAGCAAACGCTCACAACCTATGAGCGACTCATTGCCATGTCTGATCCAACGCATATACTTACTCGTGGCTACGGACTCGTGTACAATGCAGAAGGTAAGGTGGTGAAGAGTGTAAAAGATATACAGGAGGGAGATGTTATTACCACAAGAGTATCAGATGGTACATTTGAAGCACAGGTCACAAAAAATTAGGTATATAATTAATTATATACCTAATTACATAACTAATTATATAATTCAACATGACAGAAAAAAAAGATAACATACAAGAACAACTCAAAGAGCTAGAGGCCATCGCAAGCTGGTTTGAAAAGGATGACTTCGATGTTGAAGAAGGGCTCAAAAAAGTGAAGGAGGGAGCTGAGCTCGTAAAGAAGCTCAAGGGTCGCATCAAGGAGGTTGAGAACGAGTTCAATGAGCTTCAGGCAGAGATTGAAAAAGAAAAGGAGTAATTTTTTAAAGGTACCATGAGTAAACATGTGATACGGTTACACCCCAATGATGATTTGAAGGTAAGTTTGCAACGCTATGCTCATGAAAATCTCATTAGAGCAGGGTGTGTCGTCACATGTGTAGGTAGTCTTAATGGGGTTACTGTGAGGGTGTCGGATGGCAAAACTATAAAAAAATTTGAAGGGCAGTATGAGATAGTTTCTCTTGTTGGAACTATTGAAAAAGGGGATATGCATATGCACATCTCATTTTCTGATCATGAGGGGAACGTGTTCGGTGGTCACCTTAAAGAAGGTTGCAAGGTTTATACTACGGTAGAAGTTGTACTTGATGAGTTAAGTGGTTTTGTCTTTAACAGGGAGTATGACGAGGCAACAGGTTACGATGAATTAAAAATAACAAAGACAGAGTGAGTCACAAGTCTGGTAAAAGAGGAGTAAAAGCGACACCCCTGTGAAATGAACATCACAGGGGTGTATTTTTTCATGATATACAGCCAAGGAATATGTACAAGTTGTCATCAGATGTAAGTTTGCGTGTGGTCCGTTGACTAACTTCACAATCAGGATGTATAGCCGACATTGTTTTTGTTAAAACATATCCGCATTCAATGCATGCGAACTCTACTTTCCGACTCATTTTTAAAGTAGGAAGTTGTGTCATTTCACCTTGGCATTTCTCACATTGCATAGGATCCCCCTTTTGCTTGTTTATGAGTAATTAGCTTCTGTCTCATCAAAAACTATCATGAGTAGTGTAAGGTGTCTATGGTTGTAAGGTTATCTTTGCAAGCGCTTCTTCTTTGTTTTTAAACCATTGTATTTTAGTGTTTCTCTTGAGCCAGGTCATCTGACGTTTCGCATACTTACGTAATTCGCGGATGTTTTTCTCACGCATCTCCTCCTTGGTAATCTCGCCTCTGAGGTACTCACCTACTATTCGGTACTCAAGTCCGAGTTCATTGATACGTTTCCATGAGAGTCCAACTTCTTCTCTGAGTTTCTTTGTTTCTGTAATGAGACCTTTTCGAGTTGTATTATAGAAACGTTTCTCAATGCGCTCAGTGAGTACATCAAGTCCAGGAAAGATGCCAATCCATACCACGTCAAAGTTGGATTGCTTCTTGCTCAAGCTTGGCACCTTACCAAGCTCTATTGCTATCTCTATTGCTCGTATGAGGCGTCGCGGGTTCTTTGCTTCTATAGTGAGAGCTCGTCTTGGATCAAGTCGTTCAAGGGTTTCAAAAAGTTCCTCAGTACTCTTCTTTTTGAGTTCATTCCGTAGTTTGGTGTTTGGTTTTACGACAGGGAATGAGTAGTTGTGTACGAGTGCATCAACATAAAAACCACTACCACCCGCTACAATAGGCAATGCCCCATGCTTGTCGATTTGTTTGAGAGCTTGTAAAGCACATCTGCGCCACTGTTCTACAGAGAAGGCTCGTTTCGGACTTGCTACATCTATGCAGTAGTGTGGAACACCCCGCATCTCATGCTTGGTCACCTTCTCGGTACCAATATCGAGTCCCTTGTACACCTGTCGTGAGTCAGCAGAAATAACCTCGCCGTTGTAACGCTTCGCTAGTTCTATGGAGAGTCCTGTTTTTCCACTTGCAGTAGGCCCTACTATGGCTATTAACTTCTGTTTTTTCATATACTTACTCTATGTATGTACATACTGCTACAATTAGCAGAATAGTAAAGACTTTGTTGTAAAAGTTTATAACGTGAAGTATGAGAAATCTTGAAAGTATACCAATACCTGCTGAAGATGCGCCTGAAAATCCAGGCAGGAGAACGTTTCTAAAAAAAGCTGCTGTAGGTGCTGCTGCTCTTGGTGTTACAGCTGTTGTAGGTGACAAGGTTCTTGAGAAGCTGTCGGAAATAGGAAAAGAAGAGTATGCCATCTCCCCAGAGGTTGAGGAATTAGCAGAGCAGTTGCAGGATGAACATAATAGAGAGAAACGTGAAGAGTTAGCTGAGAAGATCCGCGAAGAATACAGGCGGGAATTGGCAGAGGGGAAGACACCTATTGCTCAGATAAGAGAGTTTGGGGAAGTAGAACATCTCGAAGCAGGTCTTGAAGCTGTGTTCAATGAGCACTATCGTTACCATACACATACAGGAAAGGGTAAAAAAGACCTTGAACTTGCTGTTAAAAATGTTTCAAAGCTAGATATGGAGAAGGTTGTAAAACCATACCTTGAGAGGGGTTTGGATAGGGAACTTGCGTACATGATCGCTGTACAAGAGACGAGAGGTCGCACACTCACCTCGTGGGCTGGTGCAAGGGGGATGACCGGCATCATGCCTGCAACTGCGAAAGCGATGGGGTATGAACCAAAAGATGTGGATGATCCGTATATTGCAAGTGAAGTTACTGCTGAGTACCTTGCAAACGAGAAAGATCGTTTTGGCGATGATGTAGATATGTTGCTGTATGCGTACAACGCAGGAGGTGGATTGTTTGGTTTTACCAGGGGTGTTTCAAAAGAGGAGAGAACCCCAGAAAATTTTTATCGTTACATGGAGTGGTACATGAACACCATGTTGAAAGATGTGCGAGAGAAAGGGTACTACGTGCATACGATAGATGGAAGTGACAAGACACTCTATGGTATATGCAGACGTTTTAAGGTTCCGGTGTATAAAGTGATGAAGGAGAATAGTATGAAAAAAAACAGTACTATTCACAGGGGTGACAAGATTAAGATTCCCTATGATGATGTTGTGCATGCAGCAAAGATACTCTTGCGAAAACCGCTTGAAGCACTTCGCTACACCCCGCAAGTAAAAGCAAAGTATAAGGCAATGAAAGAAACAGGTCTCACCAATAAAATAGATCTTGCCATGGGTGACCCTGGAGGATCTAAGGGAACTCTGTCTATGTAAGGATATATAAAACAGAGAGTACGATAGTGCAAAAAAGCACCTCGATGGTAATACGAGGTGCTTTAAATGATTACTTGAACACTTTTTACATGGTTTCTATGCAACAAGTAGAGGATGACGATAAACTGCTTTCAGAGGCCGTCCATCATATAGGTTATACATATGTGTTGTTGGAGTCTTCAGTATCGGATTGTTACTTACCGCAATGTTATCTTTGAGAAAAAAACCAACATGATCTCTAATCTTTCCACTATTTTTGAAATACTTTGGTTCCCAGGTGAGCACATCTCCCGGTAACGGATCTCCATTTGCTTTAAACCATGTATTTTCAAGCATATCTCTGAGGAGTCCAGCTACCTTAGCATGTGGCTCATTTATGAGTTTGAAGATAAGTAGAATGCAGGAAACGTAGTATGCACAAGAAAGATTTCCATCTTCCAAAATATCTCGTTTTTCTCCATTGACTATGGTGTATATGTTTCGGAACATGGTACTTTCGATACTCGCTTCAACCATCGCAACCAAGTTTTGTTTGGTTAAAAACGTAATCTTAGGTTGTATTATTGCAACCATTGTTTCTTCCTCCAATTTATACTTTTGGTTTAAATTCTTGCGTTAAACGGCAAGCTCTAATCTTTCATCTTTTCTATCCTGCAGAATAACAAGTTGTATGTTTATGGCAAGAACATTGAAAAAAGTTTAAGGCCGTCTACCTATATGTGACGGCCTTAAGATGTACCTATACTGCAGGTAGGTAAATTGTGTCTGCATGTTTTGCGAGAGCTGTAAATACCACCTCAAAGAGAGCTTCACGTATGTAACCGACAGTCGTACCAGATTTGTGTATGTTCTCTAGGTACCTTTCTGTTGTACCAGTTGCAATGATAGCAAGAATGTCTGTGGCAAACTCTGAATTGCGCAACAGGTGTCCATCGAGTCGTAAACGTGCATGTGAGTACTCGTGTGCAATAGTATGCAGAACAAGTGCTTCTGAATATCTGCACACAACTTCCTTTGAGTCCTTAAAAAGAAGAGTACCATCCAAGGGTAAATTGTCTGGATGACGATGAGAAAATAACATACCTGCTAGAGCGGTATCAAATTTCCCACCACTGATGGTTGCTGAAAATCCAACTTTTTTAACAAAACCAGATGGCAGTCCAAATACTGACTCCATGAGTTTTGCAATTCTAGTGATGTTACCATCTTCAAATGCTTCATGTATGTCGTTGTATGTAACTAAGAATGTACGTCTAATACTTGTGTAGGAGATGCATAGATCTCTCACAACCCTGCTGGCATCTGATGATGTCACACTGTGTGCATCATTGATCGAATCAATCTCTATCTTCATTCGGCACCCCTCCTGTGTATTTTTCAACATTAAAACATTATAAATAAAAATGTCAACGAATACATTGCTTGCAAGGTGAATGACATAACGCCACTCCAAGGAGTAGCATTATATTGTGCCGGAGGGGAGAATCGAACTCCCACTCTCTTGCGAAGCACGTTTTGAGTCGTGCGCGTCTACCCAAAATTATGTTAGTCGCCACTCCGAGGAGTGGCGCTATTATGTGCCGGAGGGGAGAATCGAACTCCCACACCTTGCGGTACACGATTTTGAGTCGTGCGCGTCTACCAATTCCGCCACTCCGGCATGAGTATTATTAGACCACAGACTAGGCGGTAAAAATGTGGAATATCCCCAGTTTACACGATTTTATGTATAGAACAAATGGGGTATACTGTAACTATCGGGCGTTTATACAGGTGCTGATCTTGCCCGTCGCACCTTCACCATCACGTTACATGAGCGAAATATACCGCGATTCGATTTTCTGGGTAGAAGTCGAACGTATTAAGCCAAACCCATATCAACCACGCAGAGAGTTCGATCAGGCCAAACTGAATAGCCTTGCTGAGTCTATTCGGATGTATGGTCTTCTTCAACCGCTCACCGTTACCCGCAATGAGACCACCCATGACAACGGTGGTATTGATGTTTCCTACGAACTCATTGCTGGAGAACGCCGTCTGCGTGCGTCAAAAATAGCAGGTCTTGTTCAGGTACCGGTTATCATACGAAGCGAGGAGGATACTGACCAGATGAAGCTCGAGCTTGCTATTATCGAAAACCTGCAACGTGAGGATCTCAACCCAGTAGATCGGGCAAAAGCGTTTCTGCGGTTACATAAGGATTTCAACTTTACCCATGTCCAAATAGGAGAAAAAATGGGCAAGAGTCGTGAGTATGTCTCAAACACTCTTCGACTCCTCATGCTACCTGAGGCGATTCTTGGCTACCTTGCTGAGGGACGTATTTCTGAGGGTCACACACGACCACTCCTCATGTTGAACGACAAACCAGAGGAGCAGTCAGTACTCGCAAAAGAGATTCTTTTAAAGAAGCTCACGGTACGTGAGTCTGAGGCACTGGCACGAAGGTCAGCACAGGATAAAGTTTCTGCAAAACATAAGATCAACCCTGAAGTACTCAGTCTTGAACGTAAGCTCACTGAAAAGCTTGGTACTCGTGTACAGATAGAGCAGAAGGAAGTGGGAGGTAAGCTTGTTATTAGCTTCTTCTCAGCTGAGGATCTCTCTGACCTCTTGAGTGCTATGCAACTTGAAAAGGATGGTGTTTCAGATGCTCTCAACGGCAATCCAAATGCACCAACAGAAGATTTAGGTAAAAAGGTGAAAGCGACGCAAGATGAAGGAAACGGTGAGCAGACCGTACCTCAAGAAGAGGTGGTGGAAGAGATGAAGGAGGAAGTTGCACCAGAACCAGAACAAGTAACAGAGGAGGAGAACATTGCAGCATTACATCCACTCTTGAGTAACCCAGCAAACATGCACTCGGTTGAACCAAGCACTGAACGTCCAATGCCAGAGTCAGTTTCGTCATACAATACTGCCGCAGACACATTTACTCCACCTGTAGCTGAAGTAGAAGAGACACCTGCTGAAGAAGATGCGGATCTCTACGCAATACGCAACTTTAGTATCTAGAGTTACTGGTTATATAAAAAGGAAAACGGTACTAGGATTTACTCTCCGAAGTATCGTTTTTTCGTATTCTACTGAGTGTGTTGTTGATGTGTCGACGTGCGATAGAAGTACGTACAAACTTGAGCCATTTTCTTGATGGTTTTGAGTTTTTCTTTGTTTCGATCTGTACAATGTCACCATTGGCGAGGGTGGTATCAAGTGATACGAGCTTGCCGTTTATCTTTGCTCCGGAAGTATGGTCGCCTATTTCAGAGTGTATTGCGTAGGCAAAGTCTATTGGAGTTGAGTTGAGTGGTAGGTCAACCACATCTCCCTTTGGGGTAAAGACAAAAATACGATAGCTGAAGAAGTCGTCACTGATATCTTGTAGATACTTTTCGTGCTTATTTGGTGACTTGTCCATGTTGTGTGCCGTGGCGAGGTCGTCCACCCATTTTGGCACGTTTGCTGCTTTTTTCTTCGGTACAGAAGGACTTCCCTTAAGGAGGGAAGGTATGAGCTGGTGGTACCAGAGGTTATTCTTTTTCTTATCACCTCTGTCGAGTGGTCCCTCTGTCTCCTTGTATGAAAGGTGGCTTGCGATACCGTACTGTGCCTCACGATGCATCTGTTCGGTCCTAAACTGTATCTCTACCGGTCCGGCAACATTTGTCATAACGGTTGTGTGAATAGAACGGTAGCCATTTGGTTTTTCAAAAGCAATGTAGTCTTTGATCTTTCCTGGAAGCGGGTGCCATAGTGTGTGTGCCACACCGAGTGAGCGGTAGCAATCTTCCACCGAACCAACAATGATGCGTATTGCATAGAGATCATATATTTTGTCCATGTCACCACCTTTTCGTTCAAGTTTCTTGTAGAGTGAATAGAGTCCTTTGATACGTGATTCAGTTCGAAATCCTTTTACGCCATGTTCTGCAAGGTTGCGCTTGAGCGTCTTCATAACCTCTTCGAGTTGCGGTTGGCGAGTTTGCTGGTTCTCCTTCATAATCTTCTGCATCTTTTCATACTCTTCCGGGAGTACGTATTTGAAAGAGGCATCTTCAAGTTCACGCTTGAGGCGTCCCATTCCTAACCGATCAGCTAGCGGTGCATAGATAGAGAGTGTTTCAGAAGCAATGCGTTCTCGTTTTTGCTCAGGTACGTACTGAAGGGTGCTGATGTTATGTCGGCGATCCATGAGTTTTATCATGAGCACGCGAATATCCTTACTTGTGGCAACAAAAAGACGACGCAAGCTTTCTATGTGTCGTTCTGCACCACGGTACTTAAGTTTACCAAGCTTCGTAGTACCTTTTACTAAAAAGAGTACCTCGTTACCAAACTTTTTCTCTATTGTTTCTTCGGTGACACCCACGTCTTCAATAGAGTCATGTAAGAGTCCAGCAGCAACTGTTGTTGCATCCATGTCTATCTCTGCAAGTCCTTTTGCTGTTGCGTAGAGGTGTACAAAGTAGGGTTCACCTGAGTTTCTCTTGTGTTCTTTATGCGCTTCTTGCGCAAAAGCGTATGCATCTTTAATGAGTTTTTTATCTGCTTCAGAAGGGTCACTCAGGTAGCTGATGAGCTCCTCAGGTGATTCTTTCTCTTCATTTTTTTGCTTTTGCGCCATACGTTGTCTTTACAATATGCATTATTATTTTGTTTCCATCAAGAAGCTGCTGGTGCATAGGGGTTTTGGGGATAATCGTGTATGCAAAAATAGGTGAAGTGGTGTATTGTGGTATCTAAGTGGGATGAAGTGGTAAATCAAAAAAACATCCCTCTTGTTATCCAGAATAAACATTTAGTAGTAGCTTTGTGACGTATGCTCATCGGTGAATACAAACATACACTGGATGAGAAACGCCGAATGGCACTGCCAGCGAAGTTTCGAAAAACTCTGGGTAAAAAAGTCATCATTACACGCGGACTCGATTCCTGTCTCTTTATCTTTAGTCAGGCAAAGTGGCACTCAAAAGTCGAGAAGTTAGATCAGCTGTCTATGGGACAGTCTGATTCTCGTGCGTTTGCACGGTACTTCTTTGCGGGTGCAGCTGAACTTGATGTAGATCAACTGGGACGGATCTTGGTGCCAGCAGAACTTGCGCTTCATGCCGGACTTCAAAACAAGGTGGTACTCATAGGAGTACACGACCGTTGCGAGATCTGGAACGAAACAGCATGGGCTACGTACCGTAGCTCTGTTGAAAAGGAAGCAGATAGAGTTGCTGAGGCATTGGGAGAGATCGGTGTGCTCTAAAGTCGTATGGATACTGAAAACAACAAACAAAGTCCGACGCCTACCGTGCATACCTCGGTTCTTTTACAAGACGTCATTACTACACTTTCACTCACACCTACAGATGTGGTTGTTGATGGTACGCTCGGCGGTGGAGGTCATGCAAAAAAAATACTTGAACTATTAGGCGACGAAGGAAGGTACATTGGCATTGATGCAGATAAACATGCTCTTGAGCGGGTACGGGAGCTCCTGGTGGGAGATGAACGTATTTACTACGTACAGGGTAACTTTAGAAACATTGACGCCCATGTTCACGAGGCAGGGTATGAAAAAGTCGATAAGATACTACTCGACCTTGGTTTGTCATCTGACCAACTCGATCAGAAAGGCGGCAGAGGTTTCAGTTTTCAGCGGGAAGAGCCGCTCGGTATGACTTTTGCAAGTGAACCTAAAGAGGGTGAGCTTACTGCATGGCACATTGTGAATGAGTGGAGTGAAGAAACACTTGCTGATATTATCTACGGTTTTGGAGGTGAGCATCGTTCACGGAAGATCGCACATGCGATTGTTACCGCACGTGAAGAGCACTCGATAGACACGACCACGCAGCTTGCTGATATTGTGCAGGCGGTGAGCTCTGGAAGAAAAGGGGTACATCCGGCAACAAAGACATTTCAAGCGATACGTATGGCTGCAAACGATGAGTTAGGAGCACTACATGAGGTACTTGAGAAGAGTAGAGACCTGCTCAACCCAAAGGGGCGTATAGCAGTTATTTCATTCCATAGTCTCGAGGACAGGAGTGTCAAGCAAATGTTCGCTGCATGGGAGAAGGAGGGAATAGGTAAGCGGGTTACCAAAAAACCTATCGCACCTACACGAGAAGAGTGCAAGGCGAACAGGCGAGCGAGAAGCGCAAAGCTTCGATGTTTCGAAATGGAGTAGTGACGTATGACCAATTACTTATAGTCGTTACTTTTTAAACACAATGAACAGTAAACCCACCAAAACAACATGTTTTCGTTATGAGCGCATAATACTCTGGTTTTTAAGTGCCCTTTTTTGTGCTGCTTTGGTGCTGTATGGATACTTTATTATGACCTCTGTTGTGCAGGTGGTACTGCGTCAGGAGATGCAGGTTTCCCTTGGTGAAGTGGAGACACGTATCAGTAGTCTTGAGGCAGAGTACTTTGCACGTTCTAGTGATATTTCAGAAGAAACAGCAGAGGAGTTTGGACTTGTTGCTGTTTCCCCAACTGCGTATGTTGAAGTTGCTCCACTGGGCGACCGACTTACACGTAAGGATTAGAGTGGTATGCGTGACCAGTTTGTTATCCGTGTAAGAATAATTGCCGGGGTGGTAATTTTTGTTGCACTGGTGATACTGGGACGCTTGTACTACTTACAAATAATGCATGGTGATCGCTATCGTGAGATGGCGAACAACCAGTACATACAATCCTCATCAGATGTGTTTGATCGAGGGTCTATTTACTTTACAGAAAAAGATGGCAACAAGATTGCATCAGCGACACTGCGAAGCGGTTTTTTGCTTGCGATACTACCGGACAAGATTGATGATCCAGAAGCGGTGTACAGTACGCTCTCAAAGTATATTGAGTTTGATAAAGAAACATTTCTTGCACGTGCATCAAAGAAAAATGATCCATACGAGGAGATACTCAACCATATCGATACAGATGTAGCTGATGCTATACGCAAAGAGGATATCGAAGGGGTGCAGCTCTTCCGTGAGCAGTGGCGCTACTACCCAGGTGGCTCGCTTGCAAGTCATATCCTTGGCTATGTTGGTTTTGGTGGTGAAAGCCGTTTTCAGAAAGGTCAGTATGGTTTGGAGCGGTACTGGGATTCGGTACTTACCCGTAAAGACGAAGAGATGCATGTGAACTTCTTTGCTGAGGTGTTCACGAATGCACGTGACTTTCTGGAGAATGATGTTCGTAAGCGTGAGGGAAACCTCGTGACCAGTGTCGACCCGTCCGTACAGCAGGCACTTGAACGTGCACTCCTGCAAACAGAGGACGAGTGGCATGCAAAGAGTATAGGAGGGATCATTATCAACCCAAAGACAGGTGCTATTTATGCTATGGCAGCACTCCCTTCATTTGATCCAAACAACTACTCTAAGGAGGAGGATGTGTCAGTCTTTAGTAACCCGTTTGTTGAGGATGTCTACGAAATGGGTTCAATCATAAAGCCGATAGCTATGGCTATTGGTCTTGATGTGGGTGCGGTTACTGCTGATACCACCTATGATGACACTGGATCAATAGAGCTCGATACCTATACGATACGAAACTATGATGGACGTGCACGTGGTGTTGTGGATATGCAGGAAGTGCTCAAGCAATCACTCAACGTTGGTATGGCGTTTGTGGCAGAAGAGGTTGGGGGTGAGCTCTTAGGTGAACGTATGAAAGAGTTCGGTTTTGGTGAAGAGACCGGTATTGATCTGCCGTTTGAGGCACATGGACTCATCGACAACCTTAACAGTCCAAGAAAAGTTGAGTATGCGACAGCTGCGTTTGGACAAGGTATTGCCCTTACGCCAATTGGCACCGTACGCGCACTCTCAGCACTCGGGAACGGTGGCTACCTTGTGACACCGCACTTTGTGGAGACCATTGAGTACGATGATGGTGATGAAGCAAAGGTGGCACCAGACGATAGGAAGCAGGTACTAAAACCAGAGACCTCAGAGGAGATCACGAGAATGCTCGTTGAGGTGGTAGACACCGCACTTAGGAATGGAACAGTGAAGAAGGATAGGTACTCGATAGCTGCAAAGACCGGTACGGCTCAGATAGCAAAGGTTGGTGAACGAGGGTACTATACTGACAGGTACCTGCATTCATTCTTTGGGTACTTCCCAGCGTATGATCCAGAGTACCTTATCTTTCTGTACCACGTAGAGCCACAAGGTGCGCAGTATGCGTCAGAGACGCTCACGACACCGTTTATGGATCTCGTCGACTTTTTGATAAACTACTACGAAGTGCCGCCGGACAGGTAGCAGCTAGTAGGTATAGGTTTTAAGTAATATATGAAGGGAACATTAAAAAATATCATTGTTGCAATACTCATATGGGAGGCAAAACGCGTTCTCAAGAAGTACAAACCAAAGGTGATTGCGGTAACAGGAAGCGTTGGTAAGACTGGTACAAAAGATGCAGTGTACACGGTGCTTTCAAGCTACACTCACGCTCGCAAGAGTGAGAAGAGTTTCAATAGTGAGATAGGGGTGCCGCTCACCATACTCGGTCTACCAAATGCTTGGAGTAGTTTTTGGGGTTGGTTTGAGAATATCGGAGAAGGATTCCTTATGCCATGGCGCGGTTTGAAGTATCCGGAATGGCTCGTGCTTGAGGTAGGGGTAGACCGTCCGGGTGATATACGAAAATTGAGCTGGTTGAAACCAGACATAGTTATCTTTACACAGTTCCCGGATGTGCCAGTGCATGTTGAGTACTTTGACTCACCCGAAGAGGTGACCAAAGAAAAGCGAAGCTTGAAGGAGACATTGAGGGAACAGGGAACGCTTATTGTGAATGCTGATGACAGAAAAATGGCAAACGAAGAAGTGGGTGAGCGCCAGCACAAGATATCATACGGTTTTGAAGAGCATGCAATGGTGAAGGGGACTGACTACAGGGTGGAGTATGAGGATGAGATGCCGGTGGGTATTTCATGTACAGTACAGTTCCAGCAACGAGTCGAACAGGTGCACTTGCGTGGTGTGGTTGGACGTCATCACCTCTATCCTGTACTTGCTGCACTTTCGGTAATTGTTTCTGAGGGAAAGATGTTCAGTGATTCGGTGAAAGCATTCGAGAACCACCAGACAGCACCAGGACGCATGCGACTCTTACCTGGAATGAACGGTTCGGTAATCATTGATGATACGTACAATAGCTCGCCTGTTGCAGTGGAGGCTGGTATGAGTGCACTTGCTACGATACAGAACAAGGGTAAGAAGATCGTGGTGCTTGGTGACATGCTTGAACTTGGTGATTTCTCCGTAGAGCGTCACATGGCAGTAGGACAGCTCGTTGGTAGTACTGCTGATGTGTTCATTGCGGTCGGTGTACGTATGCTTGCTGCTGCACAAGGTGCACTCGCTGCACATGCTCGTTGTAAGCGTGTGGAATCATTCAAGACAAACGAAGATGCACTCCAGGTGCTTAGAAGTATAGTAGAGGAGGGTGATATTGTGTTTGTGAAGGGAAGCCAAGGTATGCGCATGGAGCGGGTAGTTGAGGATATACTCCTTGAGTCACATGCAGCAGTAAACTACCTGTGTCGTCAGGATGCACACTGGAAGTCGATTCCATAAAGGGTTTGTTATAGTTGCCGTTGACGTTTCCATGAGGGTACGCTAGAGTCAAGCGAGGAAGCGTTTGTACTTTTTCAACTTGCTACAAAAAACAACGTATGGAGGAACTATGGGACGACAAGTATCTGGATTTTGTTTTGACTTTGATGGTGTTCTTGTTGATACACCATCGTTTGGTTTTAAAATCATATGTGAGGTGTTTGATTTTTATGAACTGAAGCCGCCAACGCTTGTGGAGTTTTACAGAGACCTTCCCAAAGCACTGCAGCCCTACTTCAAAGAGTACCCACCGGTAAAAACCCCTCTTGAGTGGTTTGATGAGTATGCACCTAACTGTAAACCAAACTTTTTTGCTGAGGTGCCCCAGGTACTCAGTACACTGCGAGACAGAGGGATACCGATGTGGCTCATAAGTGCCAACAGTGCACAGTGGGTAAACACGCTCTGCGCCAGTGTAAACGTGCACCATTACTTTGGTGAGGTGTGTACTGGTATTGATAACAAGAGCGAACACTTGTCATTGTTCTGCAAACATCATGGTTTTGATCCCACGGAAGTAGCCTATGTTGGTGATTTTCCTTCCGACATGCAACATGCGCGAGACGCTGGTGTCTGTGCAATAGGGAAAAGTATTTCTTCTGAAGAGATAGATGACCTGCTCTTTGAGCATGGTGCACACCATTGCATTGATTCACTGCATGACTTGCTTTCATTTGTTCCAAGTCCTGCGGAAGAAGAGATAATCGCTGCAACGACGTATGAGATAAACATGTGGAACTACTCAAAACGAGGAAGAGGCAACAAGGGTAAAAAGTTTACGGTGACAGTGCAGAGTCACGGTAGTGATGAGTTGCGGGTGCACAAAGGTAAGGCACCAAGTTACCGGGATGCAATTAAAATGTTACGTGAGTATGTACCTGGGCACCTTATTGCCAGAAACCCACCAGATAAGAATGGGATAACTACTTTGTCTGCCTAGCTACAGCTTGTAGGTGAACAGCTGCCGTGTAACGGCAGCTGTTTTTGTTTACATAAATACGGCACTGTCAGTGATGACAGTGCCGTATGGTTTAAAGAGCTATTTCTTGACCGAGGCGAGGATTGTCTCGAGTAGAAGCAGAAACTCTTGATACTTTTCCTTGTTTACCATAGGCGCTATGAGTGGTTTTTTTTCGAGTATGAAATCAACACCGAAATAGTTTGCTCTCTTAATGAGGTCCTCCAGGTACATGTCAACCGTTGAAAAGGCAATCACTTTTGCTTTTTTTGAGCCTCTGATGAGTTTACATGCATGTGCACTGCATTCGTAGTCCAAGACCTTCTTTCCGCTGAGAAAAAACAAGTCTATTTTTACATCATCTGGAATGTTGCTACTGGTGTAGACGGTGGCTCTCTCTCCATACACCTCCTCTAGTTTTTCCACAACCTTCTCTTCGGTAAATTTTGTGTGTACTACGAGGATTGTGATTTTTGGTGGTGGAAGTTCAAAGAGACCGGCAACCGAGTGTTGTACTGCTGGGAAAGAGGTCATCTTATCCCTCGAATCAACATGTTGTACCGGTTTGAGAAGTATGTACCGATCTTGGTTTTCCTCTGCTGTAGCGTGTAGTAGTACTGCGCTTTCAGTTGGAAATAGAACCGGTAGTACTTCAGATACGGTAAACCGTACTTTTTTACTTTTGGATGTGAAGTTCCCCGGTACTTTTTCTGGTGAGTAGATTGCAAGTCCGTACTGCTTCAGGTCGGTGTAGTAAATGATGCAAACGGGAAACCGTATTTGTTTTGGTTCCATGATTTTCTCCTTCTTGGTAAAAAATTGCTTCTGCGTTTGTATGTTCTAGTGCAAAGTTAACCAAGAACTGGAAAATATGCAAGAAGGTGGCTATTTATATAGAGTTAGAGCACTACTTGAAGGTAGTGCTCTAGGTGCTAAAAAACTAAAAGAGGTTGAAGAACGGGAACTTTATTTCTGGGAATGAGTTGTCACTGCTGTCTTTTACATAGACAAAATTTAGAAAAATATACGCAGGCATTTTTCCTATGTATGCAACAGCTTCTTCTTCAGAAAAAAATTTTTTACCTAAAGCGTCATTAAATTCTAGGTGAATTACCCTCATCCGCTTCTTAGTGTTTTTGGTTCTTTTGGTCGTTGCATCTTTGAGTCCGAATAATGCAATGACGTACTGATCATAATCTGTGTAGTAAACAAGGCATACTGGGTACTTTCTCTGCTGTATTTGATGCATTATGCTTCCTCCTGTTAAGAGTTGTCATGCTTGTGTATGTGTCCTTACGTTAATTTAGCAAAGCGTTAATTATTTGCAACAAAACATTTTAAAAAGGTGGTGGTGTTTACTTTGCTTTTTAGTTATTTTACAGTATAATCTCAAACCAATAGGCCCTATCGTCTAGCGGCTAGGACGCGACCCTCTCACGGTCGAAACCCGGGTTCGATTCCCGGTAGGGTCACCAATAACAGCGCGCACGAGAAGCGTACAAAAAACAGCCTCAAAAGAGGCTGTTTTTTGTACGCTTTTCAGTGATTTTATACATGATAAAATCTATGTGTTTATGGCCAAACGTTTAGCATTACCACAAAAAGTTCAGTCTGAAATCATGTATTGTAGTGCCTTTTCTTGTGTTGTTTGTTCAAGTAAAGGTGACCATATACATCATATAGATAAGAATAATTCTAACAATGATTTTGATAATCTCGTTCTTCTGTGCCAGAAACATCACGATGAGGCTCATACAAAAAGAGAATTATCAAAAAATCTAACCCCTCAGCAATTAAAGACTTTTAGAAAGGAATGGTACAAAACAGTTGAAACAAACAGACACAACGCATCAACATCACGTAGTACTTCCGAGTATAAAGATTCTTTTGGTATAAGTGCGACATGGGGTTACATTAATCATGCTCGTTTAATTCAATCTACACCGAAAGACTTTATAACTAGGTCGAATCCCAATCTCTTTCATCGCCTAGTCTTCTCAGGTGTGATAGATGGTAACGGAATTTTAATCAAGCCAGAAAACTTTAGACCTGCTGATTCATATGTGAGAAACACGGTTTATGATTACTATGATTATGAGCAGAGAATTGCACTGCATGTTTTTTATAGTGATCTTGTGGATTTTTTTGTACTGAATAATAAAATACTTTACATGAATGAAGACTATTGGAATCGGACTTTTGTTAAACAAATGATTTCTCCTGGAACATATATTTTCATAAATAAAGCCCAATACTTTAAAAAGTCTCATGAAGACCAAATGAACACTGAGATAGATGTTCGAACTTTCAAGAATAAGCTTGAAGTCCAGTATCAAGTGAATACAAGGAATATGTTTGGTACAACCTCAATTACAAGTTCTTTTTCTGGTCACAAAACATGTGCTTCTTTACTACAAGTAAAGTCTATTGAGGATTTGGGTGAGGTGCGAATCCTACACTGTACACCATTTGCCCTTGGTGTTGGCTTCTGTACTTAAAATGACCTTGTTTTGCATACAGACCTTTTTAGAGTAGTCTAGAAATATATGTATATAGAAAAGATTCATATCGAAAACTACAAAGGATATAAAGAGTATAATCTAACTCTTAATGAGAAGATAAACATTTTGGTTGGAGACAACGAATCTAAAAAGAGCACCGTTGTCGAGGCATTTAATCTTGTACTTACTGGATACTTAGACAACCAGTTTCTAACAGAAGAAAGGCTTAATCCTTTTCTCTTTAATCAAGAAGAAGTCAAAAAATACCTTGCCCTAATTAAGGATGAGCAAAATATTGACCCTCCTGCAATCCGTATCGAACTATTTTTTCCAGAAAATTTAGAACTCCCTGAGCAATATGAAGGATATGAGAATTACACTTCTGAGAAGCATAAGGGAATATGTTACCAAATTTCATTTAACGAGTTTTTAAGAGAGTCTTATGATGAGATGTTAAATAAAAGTCGAGAGCTTATCGATTCGTTGCCATTAGAGTACTATAAAATAAGTTTGACCCTATTTTCAGGAGAAGAAATTCTAAGAACTCAAATACCAATTAAATCACTGTTAATTGATGCTGCGTCAAGTAATATTAATGTATCCAATTCCATTATTGCAAGGATAATAAAAAATGACCTTGAAACAGGTGAAAAATTGAAAGCTAAACGTTTTTTCAGAAGTATCAAAGATTCATATAAAGATAATGAAATACACGATCTTATTTCGAGTAAAATTCTTGATGAAGACACAACCGCTTCGATAGATCCTTCTTCAAAAAATTCTTGGGACTCTCACCTCTCAGTGTATTTCAAAGAAATACCTTTTGAGCATGTTGGGAAAGGTCGACAGTCTTTGATGAAAACTGATGTAGCAATAAGTAGTAATAAAGCAGGTGAATCAAAAGTAATTCTCCTAGAAGAACCGGAAAATCACTTATCGCATACAAACTTGTTGCATTTATTATCTGAGGTGGAAAAGAATCTAAAACATAAACAAGTAATTATCACCTCACATAATAGTTTTGTTGCCAATAAATTAGGCTTACATAATTTAAAATTATTATCTGAAAGCGGTAACCCTGTGGTTTTTAATGACCTTGACAAAAGTACGGAAGAATTTTTCAAAAAACTTCCTGGATATGATACTTTGAGGATTTTACTGTGCGAAAAAGCCATATTGGTTGAGGGTGATGCTGATGAACTTGTAATTCAAAGGGCATACAAAGATAAATATGGTGTACTGCCCATCATGAACAAAATAGAGGTTATTTCTGTGAATAACACATACAAGAGATTCACTGAAATTGCTATCGGCTTAAAAAAGAAAATTGCAATTGTGATTGATGTTGATAATTCAAAAGATCGAAAAGAGGTCGAAAAAAAAGAACTGCAAGAAATATCAAATAATCTAATTGATATTTTTTTTGAAGAAAATGATAAGCCACAAGAAGTTTCTGACGAAAAATTTAACCACAATACCCTAGAACCGCTTTTATTCAAATATAATAGTTTGGAGGCGTTGAATAAAATCTTTGGGACTGCATGTCAAACTGCAGGTGAAGTGCTTCAATATATGAAAAATAATAA
>QKEV01000003.1 GCA_003252295.1 bacterium | reverse complement strand
TACCAAAACGGGTAGAGGTCATACCTCTACCCGTTTTATTAATTTGACTATATCTATATTTATGGTATAATAAATATAGATATAGTACTTGTAAATACTAAACTAATACTGCTTCGGGAGGAGAAACATGAATGCACTGGCGATATCAAACGGAATGATTTGTACTGTTCAGAATAACAAAAAAATGTTACTGAACACCACCAGTTTTATTTTGTACACCGTGACCTATATGGTCACTGTTGTAATGTTAGTAAAATTTATAAAATCCACCCTTTTCCCCTTCTTAACAAGCGATACTGCACTACCGTACACGATGACGGGATTCTATTTTCTCGTGGTACTGCTTACAATCATAATGACTATTTTTGGCATACAACTGTTTGCTGATATTGTTTGTGATACACAAGAAAAGGAAGTAGTTGTTAAATGGTTCATGTGCGTACTTATCCTGATTATGATACTGTTCGGAACCGCTGTGATAGCACAGTCAATTCAACTAATTACGGTAACCGGTTTTGATGTGCACACAATCAGTGCGTACACCTACGACCCGTTCTCAAAGATCGAACAGATGAGTGCTGACATATACTCTTTCTTGTCAAAGAGTGGATGTGCACTATTTACCTTTACCACCATCGCAGCCATATTTTTAGGTTCTATGTTTGGTGGGATTATAGGATTCATATACGGCTGGTCGAAAGGTATCGATTACGTAATGATACCTTGATTAGTTTATCTACATAATAGCAAAAAGGCCTAGTCGTAAGACTAGGCCTTTTAAAAAACAGCAATGAAATCAAACTCAACTCACTAAGCAAGTACGGTAAACTTCTCTTCTGAAACATATCCTGTTGATGTGTGGCAAACAGCACCTTCATTGTCTTCCTTACGTGTTCCAATCAGGTAAACACGTTTGTGCCTATTGGTAATAAAACTCTTCGTTCCAATTCGATGGACCCTTCCTTGATGCATAACCTTTGTCTCAGGTGCCAAGAGTAGTGTAATAGGTTGCGCTTCACACGTACGTGCATCTGCTTCAGTACCATAGGGATTCCCACATACATCACAAAAGTAAATCGCTCTCATATTCAAACCCTCCTCGTTTAGTTTTCTAAGTATCAAAATACCATACACACATTACATGTCTATTTTTATTCACCATGTACCTAACAAACCTGAGTAAGTCTTGTTTTTTTCTCCAAGAACGGTTAAATGAGTGTAGAAAGAAAATATTTGCAACTGACAACCACCATTTGGGAGGAGTCTTCATGGAAGCTACACAAGCACATAAAATGTTTAAAGAACTTCAGCGGGCAGTAAAACTAACTATCACCTACCACGGTCAAGGTGAGAGGAGGTGTTTTACCAATACAGCAGTCATATACACTATGCTGTTTGCAAATGAATTTGCAGGTCTCATGTATCCAATACTAGAAATGGTAAAAAATATCCATGATCATGCGGATGGAAAAGGTACTCTCATACTACACAGAATAAGCCCGTTAGAGATCATGTTTGATATCTCTGACGAGGGTACTGAATCATACAACTACGACACCTATTTGAAAGGTCCTTCACGACTTCAGGGTAACGGGATTAACAAAGGTGTTGGACTTAGATCTATTTCAAGTTTCTTAGCTACACAGCACTTTAAAGAAGTTTTGATCGAAACATCACACGGCTTTCATTACAAAGGTACATACATCCTTGGAGCTATGAGAGAACTCATTAAATCTGATATTGTAATGATGTCAGGAATGATGGAAGATGGTCCATGGGAAATTACCTACAGTTAGAAGACTTCTCATGTATCCGGCAAATCAAAAAGGCTTGGTTTTTCAACCAAGCCTTTTTTGTATATTTGTCTTAAGAGAATACTCATACTTGAGTAAAGTTTGAAACTACACCTCCTCACACTGAAATATTTAGATGAAGTTCGAGGAAAACAAGCAAATAATCTTCTAAGCTTTATAAGAATACTGCGCAGAAGTTATCTGCGCAGTTCCCGATGAAATTCGCTAAATATTTCAGTGTGAGGTTAGTTTATTTCGCACATCCCCCCAGCACAAGCCAACTCCTTCGCCTGTTCCGTCTCATCCTTAAGCTCATAGGTCACCAACTTAGAGTAGTCAATATTCTTGTACTTCTCTGCGAGTTTCTCGTACTCTTCCTTTGTTATCTCCTCATACGGTGGAAGCTGATACCCCTGCCCTGCACGTGGCAGAAATGAGAGTCCTCCTATTATTTCCCAATTCTCATAGAGCCAGTTTGCCACACCTACCCACTCATCATCTCCTATAGAGATAGTCACTGATGGGTTGTGTTCAGTGTAGTTTTCTTTTACATTCTTCCAGTACTCAAGCTGCTCTATAGCAGTAAGGTCATTACTGTACACAGAGCTCTTTGGTGCACGCACTGGGAAATCGAGAACATATGTGTTTGCGTTTTCCATAGTCTGTCCAACTTCTGGATGGTACACCACACCATGATCCTTCAACATCTTAAAGAGTGAATCAGTTGCTGTAATACGTATACGACGGATGTAGTACTCAGAGTGTCGAGGGTGCATACCTGAAGCACAGTTCACCGTTTGACTCACTGTTCCAGAAGGCTTCACAGCAGTCACTGCATTTGAAGCATTGATACCAAAACGCTTTGCGTACTTTTTATTTATCTTAATAGCTTCATCACGCAATGCTCGCAGAACCTCTGGTTTTCGTGCTTCTGGACAGTCCCATTGACCAGTCACTGACACACCAAGGAGTCGTTCATCAGCACAGTTCTTCTTCCACTCATCCGAAATGTAGTTAAAGTTGGTAAGTGAACCCTGATAGGTACCAAGAATGGCTGCTATACGAATCTTCCTTTTAAGTGTTGCAAGAGTATCAGTTCTACGTGCTATCACCTCTGAAAGGTTACAAAACTGTTTTGACTGAAGTATGATCTCACCACATGGATTTGCACCTACTGAAGCGACTACATGTCCATTTTCAACAACTCCTTTCTTCTTCCAAAAATCAAGTCGTCGTTTTGGTGTCTGGGTCATGAGACCACCACGGTTGAAAATACCTCGCTCACCACTGCGTCCCTTCATGAGTGCCATCCATTCTTCCATAAACTCTTCACTCGATGGCTTCTCCTCGTACACTGCTGAGTTGTTCGCAAGCATACGCTGCGGCTCAGTGTTGTAGAACGCACCGTCTTTTGCATGACGTATTTCATCATCATCAAGCTCTGAGAGTGATATCATAGCACTACGTCGTACACCTCCAGAGACAATAGCTTCTCCTATCTTGCAGAGTATGTCATGAGCATCAATAGGTCGCAGACGCTTGTTCTGCCGTGAGAGTATTTTTGCACGTGTGAAATCAAGGAGTGATTCAAGCGGTGCTGGACCACTCGCCTTGCCACCCATGGTCTTGAGTCGTGCACCAGCTGGACGAACCTGTGAGTAGTCAAACTCAATATCTTTTCCGTTGTACCAGGTTTGCATACCGTGTACGAGTGCTGTAGCCCAACCTTCCTTACTGTCACCAACGACATGTGTCTTAAGTACAGTACCTGACTGTGCTTTTATTTGAGGTAACTGCTCAATGTTGCGACTCTCTGCTGAAAAACCAACACCACATCCAGAAGCAGATAAGTACAACACCTCACCAAAGTCTTCAAGCTTTGTTGGAGCAATGTATGAACAGTTGTATGCCACAGCATTGCACCTTCGTGCAGGAGCGCCAGCAAACTGTAAGAGTCGCATGGACGGCATTGCCTCTTGTTTCAAAATAGCATCACGCACCTCTGTGTACTCTTCCTCGGTAAGTTTGTCACCAAGGTTCTCCCGCATAAAGCTCACATACCTGTCTACTGTTTCTATCCATGTCTCACGTCTGTTCTCTTCCGGTATCCAACGAGCGTAGGTTCGAAGAAATACAAACTCACCAAGTGGGTTTTCTTTAAAGTACTTTGAACTCTCCTCAGCAAGCTTGCGTACCTTTTCAGGAATAGCAACCTGATGCTTTCGAAGTCGTGCACGTTCCTCACGATAGAGAATGTACCCCTTTGATGTCTTTATGTACTCTGAGAGCATAAGCTGCTTCTCAACCTCATCCTGAATACCCTCAACAGTTGGTAGGAAATTTTTATACTTCTTTGCAATGCGAACTACCTCACTCGCAACACGATGCGCCACCATTTCAGCCTCATCTCGTGAACCTTCCCCTGCTTGCTCCATCGCAAGCGATGTGACACGCACGATCTTTTGAAAATCAAAGGGTACAATAGAGCCATCACGTTTTTGTATCTTTGGTATGAATTTTGAAT
Organism: bacterium; assembly: GCA_003252295.1. GTDB lineage: Bacteria > Patescibacteriota > Minisyncoccia > Phycocordibacterales > UBA12088 > UBA12088. Next base: position 198,759 of record QKEV01000003.1, on the reverse strand, counting down.
AGTATGAGCCTTGGTGTATATCAGATGTTTTTACATCTCTCTGCTTTTCATCTACTTCACCTGTTTCAAAAATACTTTCTAAAGTAACATCGGTATCTTTTTTCAATGTCCCTTTTGTTTCTTGTGCATCATTTATTTTTGAGGAAGATTTTGCCATAGGTAGTGTTCTTAATAAGTAGTGTTGATAAAAAAAGTCACACGTGGGGCTCATTTGTGACTTTCTTATTGTACCCTACCTATAAAAGTGCAAAACCCTTTTAAGGGGCTTTTTTTATAGCAAAACATTTTTTAGATTTTGCCTATTTTTAGTAATAAAAAAAACCCAATTGTAGGGATATTTTGTTATACACAGCTTGATTCTTGACGAACAAAAAGGTGTACCCATTCGGACAATATTTTTTTAGTATGTCAAAACACACTATATTTTGACAATAAACTATTTTATGTTATAATGTAACTAGTTCTAGTGCTATAAAAACTTTTTCAACTCAACATAGGAGAAAAAATGAACAGAAAAAAACTTTTCAGAGTTTTCCTATGGAGTGCTTTCATAGGAATTGTTTTCTACGTAGAGATCTCCCAATTCTTTCTGCTTGTTGACAAGGTCAACAGTCAAAACAAGTTGAACGAGGGTCCTTCCATTAACTCAAATGTTCATGGGTCGCTTACGGATAATATAGTGACTGGCCATGGAACCTTTAAGTTTAAATAGCAGAAACCCCCGACGGCATGAAGTTCGTCGGGGGTTTTACACGTTACGCTTTACAACGTTTGCCACTTTGCTAATTTTGCATCAGTACCGAGTAGCTCTTCGATACGTAATAGTTCGTTGTACTTTGCTACCCTGTCACTCCTACTCATGGAACCTGTTTTAATCTGTCCCGACGCTAGACCAACAGCAAGGTGTGCAATAGTGGTGTCCTCAGTCTCCCCCGACCTGTGCGAGAGAATTGTTTTCCAGTTTGCATTCTTAGCAAACACCACCGCCTCTATCGCTTCACTCAGAGTTCCTATCTGGTTTGGTTTTACGAGAATAGCATTGGCAGCATCCTCCTGTATGGCACGCATGAGCAACGTTGAATTTGTTACCAGAAAATCATCACCGACGAGCTGTGTCTCACTACCCAGTCGCTCTTGTAGACGATGCCACCCCTCCCAATCACCTTCATACAAACCATCTTCAATAGAAATAAGTGGGAACTCTTTAACGAGATTGGTGTAGTACCCTATCATTTCGTCAGCAGTGAACTGTTTATTTTCAGTTTTAAGCATGTAGAAACCATCTTTATACAGCTCATTCGCCGCAATATCTACTGCAAAGGCAATATCAAAACCGACACGGTACCCGGCATTCTCAACCGCTGCACTTAAAAGCTCCAATGCTTCTCTATTTCCTCTCTTCACCCTCGGTGCAAAACCACCCTCATCACCAACTGTTGTGCCATACCCTCGTAGTGAGAGAACACCTTTGAGTGCCTGAAATACCTCAGCAACCATGCGTACTGCTTGGGAGAAGGTTTTTGCACCAACAGGAATAACCATAAACTCCTGTATATCGGTTGACCCTGCTGCATGCTTACCACCATTTATGAGGTTACACATAGGGAGTGGCATGAGCGGATTAGGTAAAAGCGGAGAAAGTTCACGCACATACTCAAAGAAAAACTGCTGTCGTGAATTTGCTTCTGCCTTTGCCGTGGCGAGAGAGACGCCGAGAATAGCATTTGCACCAAGACGCCCCTTATTACTCGTACCATCCAACTCTTGCATCTTACTGTCAACAACTAACTGATCGTTTGCATTCATCCCAACAAGTACCGGTTGTATCTCGTACTCTACACAATGCACTGCTTTCAATACCCCTTTCCCGTTAAAAGCATCTCCACCATCACGCAACTCAAGTGCTTCTTTAGAACCAGTACTTGCCCCACTCGGCACAGCAGCTCGTCCCATCACTCCACTTTCAAGAAATACATCCACCTCTATAGTTGGATTTCCTCTTGAATCAAGTATCTGTCTTGCGTGAATAGCGGTTATTTTCGACATAGTAAAGTACTACTAGTGTACTAGGATACCGAGACAAACAAAAACCCTGCTTCCACAGGGTCTTTGTTATGTTTTTTTTACTTAGAACGTTTTGCTTCAGCGTCAGCAATCTTTGGTAATGTCTTAATGACTGTATCTGGTGTAAATGAGAGACTCTGTATACCAAGTCCAACCAAGAACTGTGCAAACTCTGGGAAGTCACTCGGTGCTTGTCCACAAATACCAATGTACTTACCTTTCTTTTTACATGCTTCAACAGCCGGAGTGATCATACGCTTCACTGCTTCATTATTTTCATTTGCAATGTGTGCAATGGTACTGTTATCTCTATCCATACCAAGTGTCAACTGGGTAAGGTCATTTGAACCAATAGAGAAACCATCAAACCGCTCCAAAAACTCTTCAGCCATAAGAACGTTAGCTGGTATCTCACACATGACGTAAACCTTGACCCCCTCTTCCCTGTCGAGACCATACCCCTTCATTACCTCAAGCACCTTGTCTGCCTCTTCAAGTGTTCGACAGAACGGCACCATAGGGATAACGTTATCAAGTCCAAGTTCAGTACGTACCTTCTGTATCGCCTCACACTCAAAACCAAATGCTGCCTTAAACTTCTCATCGTAGTACCTACTCGTACCACGCCATCCGATCATTGGGTTCTCCTCTTCTGGTTCGTACATCTCACCACCGAGAAGCGTGCGGTACTCATTTGTCTTAAAGTCTGAGAAGCGAATAATGACATCATGTGGGTAGAACGCAGCCGCAATCTTTGCTATACCCTCTGCTAACTCATCAACGTAGTAGCGAGTCTTGTCCTCGTACCCTACCGTGAGTGCATTGATCTTGTCGAGTATTTCCTGTTTATCTTGCTGACCTTCTCCAGCCCACCACTTTATCTTATCGTAATCAATGAGTGCGTTTGGATGTACCTGAATGTGACTCATGATAATAAACTCAAGTCGTCCAAGTCCAACACCTTCGACTGGCAGGTACGTATTCTTGAATGCTTCCTCAGGAGAACCAACATTCACCATCACCTTTGTCTCCAGTTTCGGTAAGTTGTCGAGACGATGTTCGATCTTTTCAAAATCAAGGATACCTTCAAACACAACACCACTGTTACAGTCTACCGTTACTTCTTGTCCAGTATGCAGCGCTTGTGTCGCATTTCCAGTACCAACAATGCATGGGATACCAAGCTCACGTGAGACAATAGCTGCGTGACTCGTACGCCCTCCCTTGTCTGTAACGATAGCACTCGCAATCTTCATGATTGGTTCCCAGTCTGGATCAGTTATCTCTGTTACCAGCACTTCACCTTTTTCGAACTCATGAATATTTTTTACATCTTGAATAACACGAACGTTTCCAACACCTATCTTGTTCCCTACTGAGGTTCCCGTAACAAGCTGGTTACTAGAACCTTTGAGCTGATACTCAAGGTACACATTCTTGTCCCTCGTTGAGACTACGGTCTCAGGACGAGCTTGCACGATATAGAGCTGCCCAGTCTTACCATCCTTTGCCCATTCCATATCCATTGGCTGATAATGTCCGCGCTTTGTAGACCAATGTTTCTCTATTTCAACCGCCCAGCGAGCGAGTGTTTCGAGTTCTTCGTCAGTTATACAGAGTCGATTCCTGTCCTCTTCTGGTACATCAACAATCTCTCCTCCCTTCTCACCGTACACCATCTTTACCTCCTTTGGACCAATATCACGCGCTATGACACCATTCAAACCCTTCTCAAGAGAAGGTTTAAATATAACAAAGCTATCAGGTGTAACCTTACCCTGTACCACCATCTCTCCAAGCCCATAGGAACCCTCAATGATAACCACCTTGTCGAAACCAGTCTCTGTATCGATCGAAAACATGACACCACTCGTTGCCATATCACTACGTACCATTTTCTGAACTCCAACTGAAAGTGCAGCATCTGTATGAGAAAATCCTTTATCAAAACGATAACTGATAGCACGATCAGTAAAGAGACTTGCAATACATTTTTTGGTTGCATCAATAACATCCTCAGCACCGACGACGTTAAGGTAAGTTTCCTGCTGTCCTGCAAAAGAAGCATCTGGGAGATCTTCAGCGGTAGCACTTGAGCGAACTGCTACATCCTCTGCACCTTCAAGTTTTACAAGCTCTTCGTATGCAGTCACCACCTCCCCTTTGAGATCATCAGGAAGCTCTTCAGCAAGGATCATTTCCCGTACAGTCTTACCGCGTTCCTGCAAGTCACGAACATCATGAGTATCAAGGCCCTCAAGTGCTTCATTGATACGAACCCGTAGGTTCGTTGAATCAAGGAAATGGTTGTATGCATCCGCAGTTACCGCAAAACCATTTGGCACATGCACCCCGAGCGGCAAAAGCTCTCGAACCATTTCTCCTAGTGAGGAGTTCTTTCCTCCCACTTTTGGTACATCGTTAATAGTTAGGTCTTTAAACCAAATAATAAACGGGTGCTCGTTGTTACTCATATGTGTTTGTAATGAACTTGTAATTTATCGCTCGTGCTTAATAGCAATCACTAAATCAGCGACGTTAGCTCCAGTATACCCTGTCCTGATACCCTGCTCCAAGGATTTAAAGAAAGAAAAACTGTCATTCACGAAGAGAAAATCAGCAGACTTTAGTCCTTTGTCCTCAGCTTTTCCTCTGGTGTACTTGTCAGCTATTCCCCCAGCAAAGTCAGTATTGTCGTGTCCATCTGAAGCAAGAGAGAGTACAAGTTCATCTTCCTCAAGGAGTGGCAATGCTGCAAGAGAAAGTTCCTGGTTCCGTCCACCCTTACCAGGACCAGTAATGGTAACTGTTGTCTCTCCGCCGTAAAGGTACACGGTACGCGCTTTTGCGCTATGCAATTCATATGCCAGCTCTTCACCAACAACACGTGCTTCACCTTGCAACTTGGTTTCTCTAATGATTGCAGCGTAACCAAGCTGCTCTGCCTGATTCTTCATTGCTTCAAGTGCAGTAGTATTCTTCAAAATGAGTTCATTCTGTACCCGCATGAAAATACTCTCATCTTTTGGTGTCTCAAAGAAATGTTCACGGGAAAACCCTGAATTATCTGCTTGATACTTATCAAATACTGCAAAAGCATCATCGAGGGTTGTTGGGTCAAATACCGTAGGACTGCTTGATATAACACGTATATCGTCACCAGGAACATCAGAAAAAATGAGTGAGATGAGTGTCGCAGGATTCACTGACTGTGCAACAAATCCTCCTCGTGCCTTACTCAAGTGTCGACGTATGGTGTTGAGCTCATCTATTGTTGCACCTGCTCGAAAGAGATACTCAACGAGCTTGGTCTCATCAGCATAGCTGTGTGTTTCTGGCTGACAAAGGAGTGTCGAACCTCCTCCTGAAACAACCATAATAACAAGATCATGTTCTGTTGCTCGCTCAGCAAGCTCCAACAGTTCTCGTGTATGTGAAATATTCTCCTCAGAGGGAAACGGATGTGTTCCAACGAGACAACGCACCTTCTTCAACACATCGCTCGTACTCACATCAACCACAACCCCTTCAGTAATTCTATCTCCAAGGATCGCCTCAAGTTCCACAGCACTATCATGAGCACACTTTCCAATGCCTAATATGTAAATGTTTCCATACTCTGCTAAGTTATACGTCTTACTACCAACCGTAAGCATATCGTCCTCAAGTATCACATTTGTACGAATAACCTTATCTGTTTCTATGGAACGGTATCCCGCTTCTGCTATTGAGAGAATACTGGTACGAGCTGGAGTCGTTGCCAGCTCCTCAAAATTTGTAATGATATGCATTGAATTTTCATCACTCATGTTTGCAGTATAGCACTATCCACCTGCTCAACTGTAGACTTGATGAGTGTACTACTGTACACTCATCTACTGTATGAGTTCACGGAGAACAACCCCTATTCCAACATCCCATCTCAAGGTAAAGCGATCTCGTGCTGGCTTAGGTCTTTTTGCTACTGCACCTATCACCAAAGGTGAATACATCGAATACATAGGTACCATCATTCCAAACAAGGAGGCAGAGACTATGGTGGGTGCACGTTACCTTTTTGAAATAAATGCTCGTTGGACTATTGATGGCAGTACGAGAAAAAATCTCGCACGCTACATCAACCACTCCTGCGCACCAAACTGTGAATCAGTACAAAATGGTAAGCATATCTATATAAAAGCAATAAAAAACGTACCAGCAGGCACTGAACTTGCCTATGACTATGGCACAGAGTACTTTGATGAGTTTATTAAACCCAAGGGCTGTGTTTGTCCTAAATGTTCCAGTTCTAGAAAATCCTAACTAAAATAAGCACTCAGCAGTGGCCAAATATATACCGCTGCAATAAGTATAAGAACCACCGCTTCGGTGAGCACTGCATACTTGGTAAAGGTCCCACTTGTCATCCAAAGCTTAAGTCGATACGCCGCTATAGCAAACACAACAATCTCATCAAGCATGTAGAAGAGTACGAATACACTGATGTAGACAAACTGCAGTGCCCAGCCAATACCTGCATGACTCACTATTCCTGCAAACACAAGCGGGGTCGCGGCAGAACACGGAAACTCAACGATCGCTATGACTGCCGCAAACAAAAATACACTTCCTATGAGAGAGAGCAACTTCGTATTGTCCTCAAAAGCTCGACCAGTGCGTTCCATCATGGAGTTAATAAGTTTTGACTCCTGCATCTCACACATTGCACCCTGTTTTACCATACGAAAATACTCCTTCAAGAAGTACAGACCACCTCCTAGTGCCAAAAGTGCAATGAATATTTTTACGTAATCAACGTAAGCTCCGAGTACTGCAAACAGTTTAGCCCAAAGTACAATAAGTGCTCCATATACAACAGCTGTTGTAACAATAAACGTCCCCCCAAGAAATATAATCGCTTTTCTATTTTGCAACTTAAGCGTGAGTCCAATAATAAGTATGAGAGCGCCGAGTGAACAGATGTTGAAACCATCCAAGAAACCAAGTAGTACAGACAGTGCTCCAAGTGAAAAATCTTGAGCATATATTTTCCCTAGAAACGGAAGTGTAAAAGACTCACCTTCACGTTCAGGTTCTGCAACCTGACCACCAAGAAATGTGATTATTGCATCTTCGATCGCCTTTCCTGATGTCTCATCTGTTCCATAACCAAGGAAGTACTTATCACCTATGAACGTGAGTGGTACGCCCCCAAGCATGCTTTCATCCATATTATGTCTCCGAGCAAGCTCAAATATCATGACAATACTTTCCTTATTGGCTACGTCGTACTCGTTAATAGTAAGCTCAGGATACTTTACTGCCATTTTTTTCAAAAATTCACGCTCTTTATGGCAGTGTGGACATGTTGGACTAAAGAACAGGTTGAGTGCACTCTCATCAATTGCTGGACCATCATATACATACTCTTCTACAGATGCAGTCTCTTCAGCACTATCGATCTCACTTGTTACTTGGGGTGCGTCTACCTGTGCAGACGTAATAAAAAACGGCATCACTACTGATCCCAAAATAAAAACTAAGAGTGAAAGATACTTTTTCATAGGCAAATACAATTACAGATATTTACTATACTACCGCTTAAGCAAATGTACCAGTTACATCAAAAAGGTTGACGTATTGCATATACACCAGAACTACTAAAAAGTTTTTCTTTTCTTGTAAAAAACATATTACAATGAACATAATCGCAACTGTTATCTACAGCACCTAAGGACTCACTTACCACAAAGACAATGATTTACCTGTATACTAGTACCATAATGAGCGTACGACACCACTTGAAGAAACATAGAACAAAAATTGCCATTACCTTGCCAATCGCTTTTTTGCTCGCATCTTCGTTTTCTCTCATACGTGACCCTGAAGAAATATACCTCTCCTCTGAAGACAACCGTTTTGTTGAGGTGGGAGAACAGGTAACCATACAAGTTATAGCTGATGCAAACGAACCGATAAATGTACTAGGAGCAACTATTGTTGCCCCACAAGAACTTGTCTCTATTGATGCTATTTCAAGGGAAAACTCTATTATTGATTTGTGGACACAAGAGCCAACAATAACCAGTGATAACAAAATAACGTTTTCTGGTGGCATGGTCACTGAAAACGGCTTTCTAGGAAATGGGGTAGTGCTTACCTTTATTGTCATACCAACAGCTGAAGGTATTGCAAAAATAGATATTGAGAATTCAGAGATGCTGGCTCATGATGGCACCGGTATGCCAGTTTCAAGCAGCAACAATGCACTTGTACTTACCATCCGCCCTCCTGAGCACCCAAGTCCTGACGTGAATGGTGACAAAACAGTCAATCTCTTTGATTTTGGTATTGTATCAGCACGACTCTTCATGGCCTACGAACGTGCATACGACCTCAACCTTGATGGAAAGATAACCCTCAGTGACATAGGTGTACTCATAAAAAACATGGGAACTGACTCTAACTTAGGATCACTCGCGGTTGGCTGGATATAGAAAATATTGCTTTTTTTATAAAAGTATGGTATTACGAATCTAGGAAATAGCGTTTTACTTACAACAAATTTAGTGTGCCCAAAGGAGGTGCAAAATGAAAAAAACATGGAGAGCTGCACTTCTTTGTGTAGCGATATTATTTCTGGCTTTCAGCCAGACAGCATGCGTTGAAAATATCGCACAGGGTATATCAAATGCCAAAGAAATGCTGCCAAGCAGCAACAGAACACCAGGTGTGCATGTGTTTGAAATTGAAATGCCTAAATACAGAAGCATGCAGGTTACCCAAGCACACCTCGATGCATATCCCGTGTGTGCAAAAAGGATTAATAAAATGTGGGCAGAGCAAGGAATTCGTGCAAAAGTTGTACTCGTTGGACAAAAGTCCAGGTTTCAAAAAAGCAAAGAGAGATTCCTTGGAAAATTAAAACAAATGGCACCCGCTCTAATTGCAGGAGGGCTAACAAAAAGTGCCGATGCAACCATAATTGCAGACAAAGCTGGAAAAAGAATTAGAAACAGCAGAAACAGCGCTGAACAACATGCAGAACAAGAGATGCAAATTTGTATTCAGGAGGAAGTAGCCAGAAAAAGCTACGTCCAGTGGAAAAGAAAGTAAAACGCCACCGAACCCCATACGACGTGGTACTAGTCGTATGGGGTTTTCTTCTTACTATAATGATAAATATTCCTACAAACGAATAATATGTGATTCGTCGTACTTCTGCTCACCAAACTTCACCTTCTCCCTGTAGTGTTCCAGTGAGCCCTCTTTGTCTGAATGCAACTCTTCCTCTACAAGACTCTCATCCTCATCAAACACCTCAATATCTTCTATCTCTTGGATAATATGTCGTTCCATCTTATCGAGTCGCTTCGAAAGGTTTATAAAAATACGCATCTCTTCTCGTGTAAGCTCACGTAATTGGTTTGCCTTTTCTAACATACCTATCTGCTCAACAAGTTCCTTACGAAGCTTGTCAAACTCTCCCTTTGCTGCGTAGTACGCATCTCCCGTCTCATGTCTTACCCTGTTCCTATACCCACGGACCCACGTATACGCTAGCCAGAGCACGAGTCCCAAAAGGACGATGAGTGCAATGAGTGGCACAATGACCGCTAAGTACGTAATTGGTTTCTGACCTAACAGCATGATGGTTGGTTGTGTTACGGTTACTGAACGACGTATTGAATTAGGGCTCGTTGCTCCACGCTCATCAGTTACTGAAAACCACATCGTATACTTCCCTGCACGCGCACCATCAGTTATATCTACAACAAAGTTGCCAACACCATCTGTCTTCACTGTTTTTTCTGACGCTTCACCATCATTCAGAGAAATATATGTTGTCACTTGAGCATTTGGGTACGAGCTTCCTGAAACAGTAATAGTATCTCCGGTGAGTACCCTATCTGGAACACTCTCAGGAGTGAGTGTTGGTGGTTCAAGTGAACTCACGAGAAATACATAATCAGAAGAGGTGCTGTTTCCAGCATTATCAAACGCAGTAACCGTCAGGACATGCTCTCCTGCCGTTAACTCTTCTGGTCTATACTTATCTGAACGTTCCTCTTTAACCCACTTCTCTCCTGGTTCACCATCAATACCCATTTCAAAATGAGAAATATCAGATACACTGTCACCTGCCTCTACTTCAAAAGATACACGTGGATCAGCTCCATCTTCACGTTGTGCTTCCCGTACCGTAATGTAATCAGGATCTGAGATATCTACCTGTAATGGGTACTGTATCACCGAATCCCAATCACCACTTGCAAATTTAAACTGTAGCAAAAAGTAGTTTGTTCCCTCTTTTAAATCATCAACAACGATAGATGAAACTGGTATTTGGTACGACTCAGTTGGCATATCACTTGGATCACCTGTTGTGAGTGTACGCATCTCCAAGGCACCCTCTGGTACCGTCCAACTAAGCTTTACTGTTGTTGTGGCAAACCAATCACCATCTGGAACGGGGAGTGGTGTTATTTCAAGCTTACTTGTCATATCTCCTGCCACCATTTGCTGTACAGATGCTACTGTATTTTCTCTTGGCACAAACGTATAGGTAGCAGTATTGAGCACAGAAAGAATATTGAGTGCATCTCCCACAGATGCCCCCAACTGAAGCTTCCGAGCACCACCACTTGCAAAGTGCAGCTGTGTTGCAACGTTTCTCTTCGGCATAAAAGTGATACTTGCCACTAGACCGTAGACACCGACATAATCCTGTTGACCACCGGTAACTAATCCGGAGATACTCACCTCACCCTTCTCAGAATCAACCACCTGACTCACATGATTAAAAATTGACCCCTCCCCTGAAACAGAGACAAATGACATATCTTCAGGATTGTATGAAATAGTTGCATCAGCCGTACTTACCTGAACACCAGCTGTATCCAGTCGTACCTCAATCGTAAACTCCTCACCTACAGGATACACTCCTGTTGCTGGCACAAGAGAGAGTGATGCCGCCTCTTGAGCAAACACCGTTCCTGTTCCAAGAAACAGGAATGACAATCCAAAAATACAAAGCAGTATCAATCTATTCATATGATTCATGGTCATGACTTGTTGATTCCTTTACCTTTTCTTTTTCTGTACACCACCTCCTCATCCGCAAAAGTACGACAGCAAGCACTGCTATGAAGAGCAGTATTCCAAGAAGTGGTAACATGGTACTCATCCTTGTAAGTTGATCAAATGTTGAAATAGGTGGTGTATATATACTGATGCGCTCATTACCATTCTTATCAACCGCTTTCACCATTATTTTTGATTGCAACCTTTGGTCTCGAAGCACAAAGGGGCTTTCAGCTATCACCCAGTAAGCCTTTTTAGGCAACCAGGAGAGGAAACCAAACTTGTCAGGATCTGTTTCCAGCACTTCATAGTGATCAACACCACTCTGCTTATCGGTCGTATTGAAAACAATGTAATGCTTCTGGTTCCCTGCTGATGGTCCCTCAACAAGGGTAATATCAAAATCTTCAGGGGCTATGGTGTCTGCTTGTACATCTCTAAGCCAGATATTACTTCCTGTGGTTGTTGAGTGTGTTACTGAAAGTTCAAGACCTAGTGTGGTAAGTGATGCTTCAGTACCAAGTCCATCGTGGAGAAATACTTTGGTGTTTGGATCAACCACTATCTGTGTTTCCAAGGTGCTACCAAATTCAACTGACCCAGGAACACCTGTCACCGCAAGTTTTGCTAAAATATTAGTAAGCCCAGGATCACCTGCCACCCTCCCGCAGTACCCTCCAGGTATACCACCCTCAAAACTCACACGCCCCATCTCATGGCCATCCTCTAGTGCAACAGTAGGTTTCTCTGTCCATAAAGTCACCACTGAATCACCAGTGAGTACATCTTTGATAGAAATTTCGTCTGGATTGTAAGCAAGAACAACCTTTACTGCATTAATACATTCACCTTCAGTATCAATACGCACTGGTACGTAAAAAGTATCAAGATGATTTTGCATCTCTTCCTCTGTATCAAGAGTGATTTGAACAGCACCAACACCTTGCGGAACAAGCAACAGTACAAGTAAAAGCACCCCAAAAAAACGCTGGTAGTACATGCCTATAGTATACCGTAGTTTACTGGGTTCTGGGTTCTGAGTTCTGAGTTCTGAGTGGATAGCTAAGTGAGTTTGGAGTGAAAAGTTTAGTGTTTAGAGTTCTGCTCGCGAATTAATTCGCGAGCAATCAATATTTCTACCCTACAAGTTTATCAAAATCATCTATTACAATAAGCGCCTGTTCGTCTGTCAACTCAACCACCCTATACTCAACCTTCTTCCTAAACTCTTCCACTTCCCTCCTTAGTTCTTCATGAAAATGCGGGAAAACCGCAATGTCTGTGAAATTAAAACCCTCTAGATCTTGTAAGTTAACCTCATTTTCATCACCCTCGCTGCCCCAACCGGCAATTTCTATATCAGGTCCAGCTATAATACTTCCTGCAGATACACCTACATACAGTGCCCCTTGTTCAACTTGCTTTGTTATATACACATCCAACCTAGTTTCTCGTAGTTTATGTAAAATTTTAAAAGTATTACCACCACAGACATACATAAGATCAAAATCAGGTAATTTATCCACATCAACTAAGTCGTTTATGTTTTTTACTACAACAGTTTGTACACCAAGTTTAAGCAACTCTTGTTTTGACTCATTTACATAAAACTCTTCCTCTTGAGTTTGTGCATATGCAACAACTAACGCATTGATCTCCTCAACCTTTTTAGATAGTTCATCAAGAAATGTTTTAATAATTTGTTCATTCCTAAGACCATTTGATGTGAGTAGTAATTTTTTCATACATTCTTATATTACTATCTTAACACCACATTAAATAAAACATATGCAATATCGTAGTATCTGAGGGTTTTGTTTTTAAAACATCGAAGCTTAAATATCGCCAGTTTTGAGATAAGTTCTAGGCGTCAAGGAGATACACTTTTGAGCCGTATAAGTATACGGTGAAAAAGTTATCGACACAGATAACAACGAAATTATCCAAAACTGGCGATATTTACCCAGTCCAGTAAAAAAGCATGATGGAGAAGTCCGACAACGCTACACTGCCATTTTGATCTATGTCCGCTATCCCTCCTGTCATGCCCCAGTTAAAGAGAAGGATGGAAAAATCTGTCAAATTTACAAACCCATCAAAGTTGAGGTCTGCAGTCATATTTGTGTTTACGTCTCTGTTCCCTACATAAAAACTAGTAATCAAACTATATCCGCTCTTGAGTTCAATGTTTGTCGGATCTATGTAGTTCGCCTTCACTGTATGGAACGATTCATTACTAAGTTCTGTTGTGTCATGCACGATTGCCCAGTCACCATTATTTGCAACCAACGTTTCATCTGGTGTCTCATTGCTATCAATGTATGCCTGAATCTGTGTTGCAGGAAGCGCACATCCTTCAAAGGTAACTGCCTCACCGTATGGTACTTGCTCAGGTACTACTGCAATGGTAGGTGGAATGAGTACACCAGAAAGTGTCGTTACAGCATTTTCAATTATTTGAAATGTTGCAGAGTATGTTACTGAACGTCTTCCATCATTATCAAGTACCCAAAAACCTAATGTGGTGATGCCTGGGGTTTGATCAGTGAGCGTAAAACTAAACTCTGAAGAAGAATCTGCTTCCACCACTCGATCAACCTCACCATCACGAAGCACGGTTATAGTTGAACCAGGACATGCTCTTCCGTTTATGTTTACATTCGTGTCACCTTCATAATCAATCTCACCGTCTTTACTTGCACCTTTTATACCACTTCCACCACTACTCTCTCCACCACCTCCACCTGGACCACCGCTACCACCTCCACCTTCAGTAACTGGATCGGTCTCATTTTGACACGTTGCACTACAAATATCGCCAGAGGTGTTATTACCATCATCACATTCCTCTCCGTAAAAAGCTTGTATTACGCCATCACCACAGTACGGTCCCCACGCACTACAGATTGGATCGCAAACCCTTCCAGCAATAGAGTCACCGTAAGCACCAGTATTTATTCCATCATCACAAAACTCACCAGGTGCAACAATAGCATCTCCACAAACCGTTAATGATACTGTTGTTGTAGCAGTGTACTGTGCATACGCACTTTGAGTAGACAGAGCAAATACAATTCCTGTAAGAACAGTTCCAAGTACAATAAGTAGTTGTGCCTTACACCTTACACTGAGCACTGAGGAAATCATACCTTGCTACCGTCTCCTTGTACGAGATAGGTCAACAACCTCATGACTACCACCATACTGTGTTTTCTGTGGTGGCGCCCTGCGTTGTGGCGTTCTCGGATCACGGTAGTAAGATGCGTCATAATCTTCATGTCCTCCTTTCCCTCGCGGTGTATGTCGTCGCTGTTTCTTATTCTTTTTTCGCAAAGACAAAATCGTAATGGTCAGTATGAGTATGAGGAGTAAGAGACCAATCGGAACAAAAATAGTCATTTTGTCAGACATGGAAAGTCCCTCAAAACCGTACCCAGCGTACGAACTCAGTGTTCCTGATGGCAGTATAGAAAGCGTTAGTTCACCAGTACGTTTAATATCATCGTCATACCTAAAAATAGAGTACTTTACGAGGTACGCGCCAGAAGGCAGTCGAGTAGGGATGAATGCATATATCTCACGCGTCTCGAAAGGTAGGATCTCATCAAGTTCATTCGTATTATATGTTGTTTCAAGTACAATATTCCCCTTCCTATCATATATATCCAACTGCACCTTTGATGGGGCAACTGGAGCATTACCAGTGTTCTCTATACCCATCGAAAACTGTATCCTTCCTGGAAACTCAAGCCACCACAGACGTGTTGGCTCCTCAGTCTCACTCATTTGCACACGCTTTACCTCAAAGTCACGTATCTCATCAACAACACGCAAATCAACATCTATCTGTGCACCAAGTGCGATAGACACACCACTTGCTGGGTCAGGTGAAAGGGTGCGTATACGAATATTTCCTTGGTAACGTTCATATGCCGCATTATCAGGGACACTAACGGTTACCTGCATAGGTACCTGCTTAGCCCCTGCTGGAAGCAAAAATTCATTTCCCTTATCAATAGTGATCCAGTCCTCAATACCTGGAACGTTAACCGTGATCTCAGCTTTCAGGTCCTCAACAGGGTCACCACGCACAAGAATTATCTCCTGTGTGTACGTTGAGCCCTGAGTAAGTTTATCGTTACGAACGTATGGTGGCGTTATTCCAAAACCAGCGTGAGCCACATTCACGTTAACAAGCATTACTAACAAGGCAGCTACTACTGCGAGCCGTTGTAACATGCAAAATTTATGTGATTAACCACAATCGGGACAAGTCCCGATGTATATCTATTGTAGCTATAAATAAGAAAACATGATACTTGCTTTTGGGTACAAGTTGTGGGTAGCCATGACTACGCCACAGTTTTAGATGTTAAACCATAGCAAAAAAGAGCACATACGTGCCCTTTTAAAATTAGTTCTATGTAAT
Source organism: bacterium (assembly GCA_003252295.1). Classification (GTDB taxonomy): domain Bacteria; phylum Patescibacteriota; class Minisyncoccia; order Phycocordibacterales; family UBA12088; genus UBA12088. The sequence continues at coordinate 183,203 of QKEV01000003.1, read as the reverse complement.
ATGTCCTAGTACTACCATTCACCACTAGGTGATACTGCCGCATCAATGTAGTTGCGTCCTATGTAATCACCGGCAAAAGTAATACTGCTTGGTACCTGAATAGCCCAGAAGGTATCATCACTCGTCGGTGTTGATGTAGCAGTGGTCTTGAGCACTGTCACATCAACGTATGCAGGTGCTGTACTTGTAGAAAGCTGTGTTCCAGCAGCAAAGGCTGCTCCTTCGGTGAGTGAGTAGTGCTGATACGGCACATAAATGGTATCTGTCGGGTCATTAGAACAGGTTGGATAGGTCACACACATCGCATCACCTGAGAGGTACTGATCAAGACCAGTATTGCCTGTAGCATAGAGTGTCGTTGTAGCGAACTCAAGAGGATTGAAGTCACCTGGCTCAAGAGATCCATAAGCAATTGGTGAACCTGTTGCCCTAAATGATAAGAACTGTAGCAACTGTGAAGCACCGTCAGCAGCTTCATCATCGACTGAGTAGTATGCAGTAGTTGCAGCATCATCATCAGTTGCACGTGCAGCGCCACGCCAATCCTCACCTGCGTACAAGCTACCTACATCGGTTGGATCAGCTATGTACCAAAGTGGGAACGTACACTCCCATTCCACACTCGCTTGTGTAGCACCTAAACAATCACCTGGTACCTGGGTACATGTCGGACTCCAGTTAGAAGCATTAGTTGTGTCCGTGTAGCAGTTGTTAGCATTGTATTCTCCAGCCTCATCACAACCAGTACTGTCTAGTAATCCTACTCCTGAACGAAATACATTAATATCAACATCAGTAATCTCATTACCACTTGCAGCATTTAAACAGCTATTATCATCAACAACCTCAAAACGCATCACAAAATTCTCAGTCTCACCCTCTTCAGTCGTAAGTCTAAGATTAGTATCAACCATACCAACGTCATATACAGTTATCGTAGAGCTTGCTACGTATGGTGTTGCATTGCTCACCGTTAGTGTTGTATTTGAACCTTGAGCAGCTCCTGTTGCAGCGAGATTAAATTCATCAACTACATATACGTAGGCATCATGGTCAGTATCTTGAAGTGGAATAGCGAGGACTGTAGAGGTTGATGGGTTACCTGCAGCAAAGAGAGTACTTGTTGCCCATGCACCTGAAGGACCACATCCGGGTATTGAAACATCAAAATCATTTGATTTACAGACAAAGAGTTGCAGTGAGTCAGTACCACGAAGTGTATCAACGGTATCAGTTGCAGTTGTAGTCCAGGTCACCGTATCACCTGGAAGTGTTGGAGAATCATCAGCTGCAACGGTAAAACTTGCTGGGTGGTTCACTATAAACGGTGAATCTTGAGGGTCTGCTGTACCATCATCGAGACCATTGTACATAATATCGTTACATGATGGATCACCAGCATTACTATCACAAATGTAAGCGTACCAAGGATTCCTCTCATTCCAAGATACCTGTGTTGTTGTGGAAACTTCCGCAAAGGTACCACTCGGTGTAAGCGCAGAAATAGCCCACTGATCAGTACTTCCCCCACCACAAACAGGTGGTTGTCCACCTATAGCAATTGGTGTCGAACTCGACATGCAAACAAGTAGATAGTATGGCTCACCATTACTATCAGTTGCCTGAGCAGTCCATACAGTTGATGTTCCTACGTTAGTAGGAGTGGTTGTTGATGAATCATACTTTTCATATGCAGTTGTTGTCCATGCAGGTGGAGTATTCAAAACTCGTACCGTCGTCGTTGCGGTACTTGTTGCCTGAACACTGTGAACACTACTCATCTCCTGTGTATCAAACAAGACACTGAGGATGAATACTGAAACAACAGAAAGCAACGCAACAAGCGCTACCTTACCTCTTTTTTGTACTATGTGTCGTATGTTCTCAGTCATGCAAAACCTTTATCCCACTAATTATACACTAGTTTTCAAACACCTTATGCACACCTTATGCACAAAAATTGTGGAAAATTACACAGTTCCCTATTTATACCTAATTGCGTCAAGTGGGTTTAGTGCTGCAGCTCGAGTTGCCGGAAAAACTCCAGTCAAAAACCCAACAACTGCTGAAAATCCTGCAATAAACATGATGAATATAGGTGGATACGCAAACAAAGCAACAGCCTTTCCACCATTTGATGTAGCCAAGATATTTACCATAGTGTTCAATGAAAAACCGATACCTACTCCAATCATAATTCCAACAACACCTCCCAAGAATCCCACAACAACAGCTTCAGCAATGAAAAGTATCTTAATATCGTTTGAACTAGCACCAAGTGTGCGCATAATACCGATCTCACCAGTTCTCTCGAGAAGGGTAACGGTCATAGTGTTGAACATACCAATCGCAGACACCACAAGTGCGATACCTCCGAATACAGCAAGCACTCCCTGAATACCTTGAAAGATCTTCTTTGCTTGATCTACAGTTTTACTGAGTGCTGTTACACCGAAACCTCGTTCAATGATCGCCTCGGTAACCTGATCAAGATAGTCTGCACTATCAACTAAAACCTGCGCACGTTCATACTCATCAACAACAATCTGACTTGTAAGCTCATCGAGTAAAAGTATTGCATCCGGACTACTCTCCTCACTACTCACCCCGACCACTGTGTACCGTTTTTTAAACTCAGTCTCAATAGTGCCACCATCCTCAGTGGAAACAAACACATTAAAGGAAACTTGTTTGCCAATAGCCTCTTCAGGATCCTCAACTTCAAAGAGTTTGAGCATAGCACTCGACAGAATGACACTGTTTCTGTCCTCATCAATCGTATCTTCTGTAAACAACCTACCTGCTATTTCTTTGGTACCCGTGTAGCCAAAGTAGTTTGGGTTTGCACCCTGTAAGAAGGTACTTCCGGTATACCCTTCAAATGTAATGTTTGCTTCAAAACTAGCGAGTGGTGCAACATCCTTTACTCGCTCAATTTCGAAAAACTCCTGCACCGTTTGTGGATTCAATGTCACACTTCTCGCTGGAGGAGGTGTCACATTGAGTGATCGCAATGTATCTCCAAGGACAATCTGCTCAAGGATAATATTTTGCAAACCAAAACCAAGACCTACGAGCGTTACCACAGCACCAGTACCAACACCCATACCTAAAATAGTCAACCAGGTACGAGCCGGGTTTGTCTTAAACATACGTGTTGAAAGTCTGGCAATGTCTGCTATCCTCATGGTTCACTATTTTTTATCCCCTTTTTCTTTTTTCTTGGAAAAAAGGTGAGTAAGTTTCGATAATATACCCTTATCCATATCTTCAAACTTCTTGGCCTGCTGAGCATGGAGGTTTGTTGCATCAGGACGTGCTTCTTGATGTTGTTGGAAATGTGATACCCCTTGAGCAATAAGTTTCTCAAGGTATCGTGAGAGATCTGCTGCAAGGTATATGTCAAAACCACCACCACCTTCGTCTGCCGGCATACGTAACTGCCTGTGGAATTCTTCTCGCGTAATATATCCAAACACACGAACGGTAACCATCTTTGTGAGCTGTTCAAGCAGTTTTGAATCAAGTTCGACATGACACTCTTCTACCATATACTTATGGATATGTTTAATGAGTTCAAGACGAGCAAGATCAATTGTATTTTGATCTCTTGAAACACGTCTAAAGCGCACCACATCTTCTGATTGTTCAAGTATGGTGTACATTTTCTCAGTCATCTCTTTTGCTTGCTTCGGTTTAATACCACATCCTCCTGCTTCATAATCAGTGGTCATGAGTGCACCAAACTGTTCTTTGGATAATACCCCTTCAATCACATGCTGTGTCATTTTTTCAAGACGCACTATCTGATCATAAGAAAGGTTTTGAGTAAGGAAGTTTACAATACTCTTCACCCGCAACTGTTCAGGTGAATCGTACGGATAAATACGTGCGAGCTGCTCAAGCTCGGTAACGATCGTCTCACCAGGGCGGACTTTGATAATTTGCCGCTTTTCTGGGTTTGGAACAATACGATCAATCCTTCCGTAATCAAGGTAAAAGACTCGATGAGCATATGGTAAATACTTAGCATCATGTGTAACGAGGAGAACCGTCTTCTTGTCGTTCATGTTAATTTCCTGAAGCGTATTCATAACGGCTTCCGCTGAAACGAAATCAAGGTTACCGACTGGCTCATCAGCAATGAGAATCTCTGGATCATTCACTAAACTTCTTGCAACTGACACACGTTGTTGCTGACCTCCTGAAAGCAAACCAGGGCGCTTATGTGCAACATGCGCAATACCAAACCTATCGAGCAGATCCATAGCTGTACGCTCACGTGTTGAAGGTGGAAAACCAGCAAAGATAAGTGGCAACTGGACATTATCAAGAACTGTAAGTGATGGAATAAGGTTGAAGGATTGGTACATGATACCCATCGTTTTTCTCTGGTACATCACTAGATCCATTGGCTCATACTTATATATTGAATCACCCTTCACAATCACGTCGCCTGATGATGGCTCAAGTACGCCAAAAATAGAGTAGAGGAGTGTTGATTTGCCACATCCAGAAGGACCAAAAAAGATGATGTACTCACGTGCTGCAATCTCACAAGTCACTCCTTTGAGTGCCTTAAACTCATTTGATTTTCCGTTATTGTACGTTACGTCAACGTCTTTTGTTTGAATGATCGATCGCATATTATCCTCCAATATTCTTTACCCAACCAAAGGTTCCCTCGAAGTTCTCAAGAATGATATCAATGATGCTCTTTTCCTTTTCAGGGGTAAAGAGCACAAAGTCATCTGATGCCTCCTCATTTCCAGAACGATCTTTACATGCCACCCAGTACTTGTATACCGTTGACGGCAAGAACTCGGTGATTACACGCACATGCTCAAGTGATGGCTCTGTATTTTCTTCCATTTCAGTAGCATTTTCAGCACCTCCAAGACCTTGGCTATAGTACAACCTACAGTAGCTTGGTTCATCAGTACCCCAAGATACTATCGTTTGAATTCGTGTCTCTGCACCTGGGTACAGTGTTGATTCATTATTCACACGACTAATGATCGGTGGTTCCTCATCACGAATAGTGGTAAAACTGATTGGTTCACTCTCTCGCATCTCACCTTGGCTATTTTCAGCTTGCACTGTCGCTATATATGTCACTCCAAGTGTAAGGTCAGTGAGACGCACCGTCTGTGTCGTCAAAAATTCAGGACTTCCCTCAGAGCGTATTTCACCTGTTACTGAGTTTTCATATATCACAGCACCAGCAGCTGGAATATCTGTAGACCAGGCAAATGTTGCTGAGTCCTCCTCGATCTTAATAATCTGCACATCTTCGATGGTAGGAATAGGAGATTTTGTCGTAAAGGTAACGTCGCTTCCTGCTCCAGAAAGACCAAACTCATCTTCTGACTCAACCATGAAATGATACGTTGTTGCTGGATTGAGTCCTGTGAGCAACACTTCATGGTCTTTTGTAGAGTCATCAAGCTGTGCAACGGTTTGTGCATAGTTGGTACCATCATACTGAGCCTCAGTCGCATAGTTAACGATTGAGTTTGAATCCCTGCTTGTTGCCCAAATAATCTTTGCCTCTGTTGAGGTAATATCGATTGCTCGTGGTAAGCCAATGACCTCAGGGGGTCGTAAAAGATCCTGTGCCTGTGCCTGCACCTCAGTCTGCACGAGCTCAAGCGCGGCAGGATCAGTGATTTGAGCTATAACATCTTTTGCCTGTCCAACAAGCATCTGTTGTTCTTCAGAACTTACCTGTTGTATGTTTTCAATATCTAAAAAACCACCTGTCCTAAAAACATAATCTCCTGAAACACCCTGGTTACCAAGTTCATCTGTACTTGATACTCGAAAATGGTAGTACGTTGACGCATCCAGATCATCAAGTACGACAGAGTGCACTACCTTATCAAAACCTGGGGTGCGCATAATGCCATAGTGTGGCTGTTTTCCAAAATTAACAATTGAATCAGAAGCCTTGTCTGTATACCAGGTCACAACCGCCTGATTGTTAGACGTACTCTCTACTGTTACTCCTGTAATCTCTGGTGGATCATCAGCAAAAAGGTCTCCCACGCTCATGGTCAGCGCTGTTACAAATACACCTATGAAGAGCGAGATGAAGTACCTTTTTTTGCCCATATGCAAAGTTTGGCACTACGCAGAAGCTATTATTTTCTACGAAGGAACCAAAGAACTATAAAGAATGACCCTACTACTACAAGTATTGTTGCCCACCATGAGTAGTAGTAGTACGTTGATGGACGAGTGCATGCATAGTAACTCGAAGAGTTGCCATCACAATACTTCCCTGATGAGAATGAAAGAAGACCAACAATGAGGAATGCCAGACCTATATAGAGCCGAGCATTTATTAGCATTACTGCCACATCCTCACGCATTTTTTCAAAAAGAAAACGCACCAATGCACCAATGGTGCGAAACGTAACACTTAAAAAGCCACGTTTTCTTTGTGTGCGTCTCCTTCCCTTTCTTTCAATTTCATCCATCGTACTTCTAAGTATACAAGAGTGCACCTCTAAACTCTACCTGACTATCCAGTTACCTGTGAGAGCAATTACTAATTTCATTTACTTTTTATCATGATACACTTTGAAAAAACTAACTACTGTACAGTAAAACGTATGAAGCAACATCAACACACTAAACAAGTACAATTTCTTTCATACTACGAAGCACTCGCTTTTTCTCTTATTGATTTTGCTGAAAAAAACACAACATTTTCCCAATGGCTTTCCTCTTCTGTTGGAGCTTTTACTTTAGACACTTTTGAAAATTTCACATCTGTTGTACCTCAACCCCATCATGTAAATATCTTCACCCTCCACGACGAGCAACAAGCGGTCCGGAGAGCGCAATGGATCTTTTGGTTGCATGATAATTCAAATAGAGACACACTCCCTGCAATGACACTGCTTTCAAACTGGGCACATGCACATGAGTGGGAAGAACCGAAAGCGGTCGTACTTGGTATTGAAATTGGAGTACTCCCTATTGGCATTATGGGTAAAATGAAAAGAAAACATCATCCAATTGATATCCTCATCAACACTAAAAAGCTTCAAGCATTAAGTAAAGCAGATATTGCAAAAACGAGTGTGGCGCTTACAGGAGAAATTGTTCAAAAAGGACTCATACGCGCTAAAGGAAATGCGAACTTACTTGAACCTGAACTCGGTGATTGGTTCTTTGGAGAAAAAACCGTGGTACTCTATGGTGCTGACAAAAACACACTCACACTGATTCATGACACACTTATAAAAGCTAATGCACCTATTAGTTTACAACGAGACACAAATGGCATTAGTGCAATCGCTATCCCTCCAACTATCTACCTTGGTGACATCCCTGAAGCAAACACACTTACCATACTGCAGTAAGTTATTGTACTTGTATTTCCTTACTAACCGGGAATTGCACGACAAATCTCGAACCCTCTCCCTTGATTGACTCAACTGATATCGTGCCTTTCATGTGCTCAATAATGTACTTAGTGATCCATAGACCAAGTCCTGTTCCCTTCACTGCTCTCGCTTCTTTCGCTTCAGCACGATAAAACTTATCAAATAGTTTCTTGAGCTCATCTGCAGTCATACCAATACCGCTGTCCTTTACTGAAAATTCAATGATTTTTCCATCGAGTACCTTCTGTGTCACAGCAACCTTCCCTTCAAGTGTATATTTGAGCGCATTGGAAAAAAGATTGACAGCAACCTGCTTCAACCTTCCCCTATCAACACTTGCTACTGCATCTTCAGCACCCTCTTCTATAGTGAGTGATAATTCTAAACCTTTACCCTCAGCCTGAACAGCAAACATGTCAGTCACCTCGCGTAAAATATCAGCAGTTTTCACTGGTTCAGCAGAGAAACGCAACCTACCCATTTCAATTCTTGAAACATCTAAAATATCATCAATGAGGTCTCTCAATTCATTTGCTGAAATACTTATTCTTCGCAAATACTCTGCATGCTCTTCTTCATCCTTTGCTCCATCTTCCAGTAGTTCTACATACCCACGTATCACTGATAGTGGACTCTTAAGCTCATGACTCGCCATAGAGACAAAACTATCCTTCATTTTATCTATCTCAACCTGTTTCTTATACAGTGTTGCAAAATCAACGATACGAGCATGACGCAAGAACAGTACCACTATTACAAAAAGTACCCCCAATAGGAGGTACATACTCATTTGAATATTTTCAGTGATCTGCTTGTCAGCTTCTGCCATACTCTGTTCCATAACCGCAAGTGCAATAGGTGAACCATTTTGGTCATGTATTGCTCGTGCTGTAATGAAGTACCGCTCACCGTCACGTTGTGTCTTCATGGTATAAGAACTGTCGGTCGAGTATGCAAGCGAGTACAGGTCTGGGACATCTTGGATAACGGTGCCCTCATTTGGACCATTGTCCGATAAGTACACCCGCAGGTCACCATTCCCATGCTCTGCATATATAACAAGTGAATCAATGGTGGGGTTCTCTTCTCGTAGTTGTGATACATGAGTTCGCAGCAGTTCTCTGTCATTAATGGTATCAGGGACAAAAACGACAAATGTATCTAGAAATGACCCTGCACGCACATTTACGAGATCTTCCTGTGCATTTTGGGCAATGCTTGCAAAACGCCAAGCAAAGTAGAGATACGAGGAGAGAATCACTACTGCAACCAGCGCAGTAAACCAAAGTTGTGGATGTTCACGTAGAAAAGTAATACCTCTTGAGAAAACTGTTTTAACGTATGTCATCTTCAAGCTTCTCAATAGTATCTACCCCATCAGACACATGTGGTCTCTGCATACCGATCCACACAACAGCACCAACCACAACAAGTATGAGGAGCATGAGCATAAATGTCACAAAAGTTTGCATTGAGGTATCTACAGGATCATCCATTTGTACGGTAATTATAGGCGTATACTCGATAGCTTCAGCAGTTTTAATAAATGGGAACGATTCACTCTTTGCAAGAATTTTTCCAGAGGTGTTTACACTCGCAACAAACAACTCATGATCTCCATCCTCAAGTGTCTTATCAAACAAGTACTCAAATGCCCCACTTTCATCTGTACGTACTGTTACAACAATAGGGGTTGAGTATACATACAAAGTAACAAAAGAACTTGGTTGTGCTTTTCCTCGTACTCGCATTTGCTTCTGTGGAGCAACATCAGAATCAGCTGTATCTTCTTGCACAAGATCAATGTTCTCTACCACAAAAAGGTCTTTCGCCTCCTCTCCGGCAAATCTTGGTGACTCTACAGGAATAGGGTCAAGTGAACTGTCTTTTGGATTAAGTCCCAGGAGAATTCGTTCTCCATCGGTAAGAATATCACCTCCTGTAAATGCATTGTTTGGGTCAGTTTTATAAACATACTGTTCGTCATAATCAGTAACTCCGTCACCGTCAGAATCTTTATTGTCTGGATCAAGTTCAGTACGTTCCTGTAATCGAAATGCCTCATAGACATAACCAAGATCACCTGGAGTACTGCTACCAACATGCTCCTCTATACTTTTTCTTGCAACAACTGTTTGTGTTTTCTCTTCTACCCTTGCCTCATCTGTCTCATGAAGTTCGATATATGTTCTCACTACCTCTTTTCGTTGCACTTCCATCATTTGTGTCAGAGAAAACAGCAATGGTTTATCCAATCCTGTTATTATTTTTTCCCTCTCTTCTACTACTTGTGTAGGAAGATACACTTCTTCTGTACTGTTGTTTACACCAACACTCTTGTAGGTAGTTACTACACGTTCAACATCAGCCACCCCATCGCTATTCATAACAATGGTTCCCGATGTCTCAGAGGCACCCTCCCCTTCAACTCCGGTAAAAATATTGTATGAAGCAGTTGAAGGTGCTGTTAGTTGTGTAGATACTGTTGCTGAGGTAACTGCTGTTGGAGCAGTAACCGTAGTAGTGGTATCCGTCGGAGTAGTAACTACTGGTTCTACAGTAGTAGTGGTTGTTGTATCATTAAGTGGTTGTAATAAATCAAAGACAACGCAAACTGGAGCGACACTATTTGGATCATCAGGTAAAAACCAACCATGTTGTGCATATGCATACCCTACCTGCTGATTAACCGTAAAATTTTTACTCAAAACATCTAAATGATACGTTTCACTTTCAGAAACATCACTTGTGGTTGGTGTACTTACAACAGAACCTTTGTTCTTGTTTAAAAGACGAAGATACCACATCTGACTATTTGATTCACTAGTATTTAAATCACGACCATAACTCACCGCTGTCACCGCATAGACACCTGCGGGCAATAAAAACTCTTTCACCCCAGTAACACTAGGAACACCAGTAGATGGATCAGCACTCACCCTGTGATCACCGAGCGGCACTGTACCATTAGCAGTAAAATCAAAAATTGTCCGTCCTGTTTTTGCCAAAAGAGGACACTTTAGAACGGTAGATAAAACAGGATCATCGCTATATTTTGTAGTTGTTTCAGTAGTGTCTTCATCACCAGGAAGTGCTCCTTGGTAATCAAATGCTACGCACAGTGGCGCTAAAGTAAACGAACTATCTGCCAAATAGGCTGTGTGTACAGCATCCACCCACGCTACTGTATCAGTGATCTGTGCATCTTGCTCAACTGTTTCTTCTACATACAGTTCATCATGGTATGTGTATCGTATTGAATCACTCGTAAATATCTTGGATCCCGATGGGTTGTACAAATCAACGTACCATCGTTCATTGTATGACGTCTTCAAATCAGTATTATCTATCTGATGCTGACTTGCGAGATGGATGTTGTATACTCCTTTGGTCAACCAAACTGCATGATCGTTAACAGCATCATCACGGGTACCATTTGCCACAATAGTAAGATCTTGTAACGCTTCTGTTCCACCATTAGTAAAATCAACAATGGTCCTGTTGTCCTTTTTCTCAAATGGACAACGTGCCGATAGAGCGTCAGAAGAAGTAACTTCATCATTTGTTGCTGCATCATCAACCACTGTCTCATCACTTGTTGTGTTCTCTGTGGTAGTGGTATCTGTAGTACCATCCAACAAATCCATATAATCTTCATCACTACAGTCATATGGCATGTTGTTAGCATCGTAACAAACGGCTGCAAGGAGGGTGCCACGCTCCGCAGTATCAAAAGTTGTGCCGAATGAATAGGAGAACAAAGACAGCATGAGAGCAAAAAAGCTCATCCCAACAGCAACTTGTATGCGTACTGTCCTCATACTTCTATTATATGTGTTTTTATCCCCTTTACTTCTGTCTTTTCCCCGTATTGTGGAAAGCTACAATGCGGCTTGAACAAATTCAGTAAATAACGTATCCACTTCTTCCTTCATACGTATAAGCTGACTGTATAGCCCCTCAAGTGTTGCAAAACGCTCTTCGGCACTTTCTGTAGTAGCATTTATCTCAATAATATGTTGATGTGACAGAACACCCTCTTCTGAAAGGATGCGAGTGATAATAGAGTGCGTTTGCTCATTTGTTTCTGATAGCACAGAGGTGATCCTTGCTGAAACCTCTGCTCGTTTTCGAGAAAGCAATACTATCTCACCTGCTTTTGTTCGAAGCTCAATTGATTTGAAACTATTAGCAGCTAATTCGAGTTCTTGTAGTGCATCGTATAGTTTTGCCTGAGCAATTTGTGCAGCATCCACCTCTTTCTTAAGTGCATCAAGATTCGTGTATGCGAGACGAGCAAGCTCTTCACGTCGCACTGGTTCCATTGTTTCAGTAAGCATGGAGCTCAATAGTGAAAATAACTCTGCCCTATCGGTATTATTCTCTGTACCAGGAAGATGTACCAAAAACTCAACCTGTTCTGCCACTTCATTATACTCACCGTACATATCAATAAACGCTACGGCTTCTGATTTTTCCTCTTCAAAACCACCATAGTACACCCACAAGAATGTCCCTCCTCCTCCAAGTAGTACTGCAATTAAAATGGTGATCAAAAACTTCATATATATATTGTATGTTTAGTCACCAATAGCATAGAACGTGTTTTGACCATAATGAGATGTTCCTGCAGTACCTACTGGTACGTAGATACCCCAGTATAAGGTGTCAGTTACCGGTGTTGAAGCAGAAGTTGGTTTTATCAGATCTACCTCATATGGACTCGCACTACCTGAAAGTGCTGTACAAATAACACAACTTGAGTAGGTAAAGCTCGATGTAGCAAACATTTGATTTCCAACTGGAATAGAGCTACCTGAAGCGGTCATATTGGTTCCCTCAACTTCTACATCTACATTATCGTTTCCTGTATTTTGTAAACTCGTTGTGGCGTTTACTGCTCCAGTATCTTCCCCAATACCAAGCGTTCCGTAGTTGATATCATTCGAGGTGAGCGAGAGTGCCCAAAGTGTATTGAGATCAACTGCAACAGATGTGTCAGTAGCATAGTTGTTTGTTGTATCAATCACAAAGAGACTTGCCTCCCAGTGCTCACCAGCATAGGTACCAGCATCAGTAGGTTCAGCAAAGTATTGAATTTCTGCACTACACTCAACATCACAAGAATTGCCTGAACAGTTAGTAAATGGACACGAGAGTGAGGTAATTGGATAGCAGTTGTTGTCATTTGCGGTGCAATCAGAACCAACTCCTGAACGGTAAATAGTACTTGTCGCATAGAGCATATCTCCGAAACCATTTAGGTCACTCACGGTACCGGTTGCATAGACTGTTGTTGTCTCTCCCTCAACAAGTGAAATATCCTCATCAGCATTCAAACGCCAGTTGGTAATAACAGGAGCAAAACGTACAGAAGCTTCAGCAACACGAAGGTAGGTATCAACCTCAGTACCACCATTTGTAGTACGTAAACAGTAGTTTGAATCAGTAGCATAATCGGTAAACTCTATTGAGTACTCTGTTTCCGTGTACTCATTTTGCTCAAGGGTCATAGCTGTTGTTTGATTTGACGGTGACTCGGTCATGTAACCATTCACAAATGTACCAAAAAGGTTTGTTGAGAGATGTTCTGTTGTGGTCTCCTGATCAGTAATATCAATACTCGAGGTCATACACACAGGAGAAAGTCCACATGAGACAGCACTCGGTACATCATTGTAGTTTACAGATGGTACTCCCTCACAAGCACCGTACGTACTCTTTGGAGCATACTGCAACCGCCAAGTCTGCCCTGTTATTTGTGTACCAGTATTTTCAACAGTAAAGCGCACCCTAAAGTTCTCGTTTGGAGCCTGTCCAGTGAGCGGTGTATCCTGCGCAACCTTCCATGTAGCACCGCCCTCCGGTTGCTCAGAAGCACCAATAGTATAACTTGGGTCACTTGCTACGTATGGACGCACCGTGTAGAAATCCCACCCTTCACTCTGGTACCAAAAGGCAAATCCCATACCTCCGGAAGTGTACGTACTGTCAGTTGTCGACACTGTTGCAAAAACACTTCCTGTAGAATCGTACACAGTAACATCTATAGAGTCATCGGTGAGCCAGTTTATTTCAACCTCATACCAACCGCTTGACCAGGTCACTCCTGTTGATGCAAGTTCCGTTGCACTTCCATCATCACTGTTACTCGTTACATCTCGAGATATAACAATCGTGTCTGATGGATACTGATCAAGACACACAGCGTAGTTCTGTCCAGAACCCTGTACACCAAAGAGTGTACATGGTTCATCGTCAGTGCCTGCTGTTATTTTTTGGAAGAAACGGACAGTAGAACCTTGTGAAAATGTCGTACTTGTTTGATAAATACCGCCATTCGTCTGCTTATCAGTATTACCTCCTGATGCTGCAAGACCGTACGACCCTTCGTAGTTATAGCTCGCATTTGTAGCAAAGTATGAAAGGTCCTGCGCGCTTCCCGAGTATTCAGAAATATCATTATCCTCAAAATCATCGAAGAAACTGAAGGTGTCTGCACCATTCTCACCACTCGCAACGAGTGCATTACCATAGTACATGTATATCTCATTTACCGAATTTGCCTCCAAACTTGGTATCTTTACCCATGCTGTTGCCGTGGCTGAGAGTTGTACATCTTCAAACCAGTATGAAAGTTCAGTTGTTCCTGAACTATCGGTAAACCGAACATCATCAAAGTCAGCTTGCATATCTCCGTCATACGGTATTGCAACCTTAAAGGCGTAGTTAGTAACTGCTGGACCACTCGTGTTGAATACCTTAATGAGTCGTCGTTTATCCCAACTCGCATTGAACCACTCGCCACTCGGTGCACCCTCGCCTCCATCATCATTTCTAAAGCGGTAGTGTGTCTGACTCACCTCGAGACAAGCGCTATCAGACCACCTGATCTGACCGCAAGCATCAACACCATCATTGTCGTAATCCTCACCATCGTAGTTTCCCGTATGGTTTGTAAACTGCCAGATATTATTTGTGGTACCACTCAGTGTTACGTTATATCCAGATGAGACACCTGCTCCAGTTGAGAAGCTGAGACCATCAAACGTTCGTGAAGGGTTGTTGTTGATGGTTGAACTAGATACGGTGATCATAGTACCTCCATCCACATCGAGCGTGTAGGTACCATCATTGAGTGTTGTTATGCTTGGGTTTCCACTGAACTGAACCCCTTCTGTATCCATACCTGCAAAACTGTAGTGCTCTGCATTAAATGTTCCACCTGCGATAGCAAAGCCATACCCTCCTGTTCCTCCAATAACATCCACCGTTGTGGTACCACCGCTCACTCCCAACATCTCTAACGTGCCTCCTGTTACCGTCACTGATGAACTTGAAGCGATGCGCACATCTACCGCCCTTGAAGAGCCACCAAGTGATGTACCATCGAAGTCAGTGGCGTAGCTCCAGTACTCATTTCCTGAAGTGAGTATATATGTTCCATAGATATATAAATCTCCATCATTTGCTGCATGATCTTGTGAGTAGAGGTAGCTCGTACTATCTACGGTTGTTGTAGCACCGCTTGAGTTCCACATGGAAACCTCTGTGTTCTCACCAATGATCAGATTTGCATAACTGTCACCGTTATCTGTCTTTCCATTAATAGCAAATGTTGTTCCTGATGCATTGAGATAGAGTGTACTGTCAGTCCAGTTTGTAGCACTGCCTCCAATAATATTTTCAAACTCACCTCCCACCTCAAGTATTGTACTACTTGCCATTTCAAACGAACTTCCATGCAAAAGTCGCCAATCCGAAGTACTCGTTGCGCTTCCAGCAACTGTCCACCCTCCACCAACTCCATCAAAGTATACTGTTCCTAGTACTGCACCATTCACAGCAACCGTATGTCCTGTAGTTGTAGCAAAGAAATTCAACAGACCAGCATTTGCATTGAATATACCACTCGAAACAAGCGAACCACCGATACCGAGTGCTTCAGACGGTGCTGTAAGTCCACCATTTTCTATTGTTACTGAACCGGTTGTCGTTGCCTGGGTGTTGCCAAATATCCATGAACCACCACCTGAAATGAGGACGCTTCCCGCTGTAGAGCTACCGAAAGCAAGTGTCTGAGCAGCCTCACTACCGTAGAGGTTGAGTGTACCGGTATGGTACATATCAGCACCATCATTTTCAAAACTCGTACGCACTGCGAGTGTTCCACTTGGAAGTATCACTAATCCATTACCGATATACACTGAACCAGTTGTCGTAGCATCGGTATCTGTCATAATCCATGAACCAGTACCGGTAAAATTGAGACTACCTGTATCATACCCTCCAAACGTGACACTCTCAGCAGTAGCTGAGGTAAAGTTGAACACTGTCGTCGTGCCAATAAACGTATCAGTATTTACAAATGAGCCACCAACTGCAAGACTACTCGTTGCAAGTGTTACTGTACCGTTTGTTATGGTGACATCCCCCGTAGTCGTTGCATTCGCCTCAAGGAAGGTCCAGTCTGCGCCAGAGCCATTGAAGGTAATGTTTGCAAATGCTGATGTGTTGGTGTCTATCGTCTCACCAGTCGAGGTTGATGTGAAGTTGAAGGTAGAATTTGCCGCGGTGAGTGATGCTCCAGAACCACTGATAAAGCTACCTCCAATTGTGTGATTCTCTGTTCCTGCTGCAATGAAGCTTGCAGTATCCTTGAGCTCGATATCTCCATCATACGAGGTCCCATTACCAAGTGAAGCAACAGTAACATCACCTCCCGGTGCAAATGACTTACCAGACCAAACAATGAGCTTACCTCCTGTTGTAACAGTGAAGCTACCAGCATCTGCATCATACGGTATATCACTATCCTGATCACTATCATATACAGCAAGATCAGTTATGGTGACAGGTGTTCCACTTTCATGACGAACAATAGCCCTGTTCTCGTAGAGGTGCATATCGTTAATGTTCGTAATTGGATCAACGGTAACATTTGAGGCCTTTGCACCCCCATTGGTATCGAGGTACACCGTAAAGACATCACCAACATTGTATACAATACCAGTAAACGCGTAGTACCCTGTTCCCGCATTACATGACGTAGTTTGTGGACTTGCCCCGTTTATGAGGAAGCGAACTACTTGACTTGAACCATCACAGGCACTTGATACGGTTGCCTCATCAGTACCTAACACGTTACCTGAGATCGTTATCTGTGCAGCTGAATCATCCCAAATGACGTATCCCGGATCACCACCCGGATCAGTATCGTACCCCTCACCATCAAGACCGCCATAGTGACTTGTGAAGCGCCAAGAACTACCAGTTACCCCTGTTGCGGTGACATTTGTACCACTCAATGCACCACTTGATGTCGCAAATCGATTGTTGTACATGATCCTGAGCTGATTTGCTGTGATTGCACTTCCAGCAACAGTAATGAGTGAGCCGCCATTCACTGCAAGTTCATAGTCACCATAGGAGAGCGAGGTGATCGTTGGTGAACCGCTGATATTGAGACCGGTAGCATCAAGGTTCCTCAAGGCGTAGTACTCTGCGTCAATGGTTCCACCGGTAACAGCAAAACCATATATTCCTGATCCCTGATTAGTAATGGTGGTCGTCGCTGTTGAGGTACCGAGCAATTCGAGCGTACCACCTGAGAGTGTCACATCACTACCATTCGCTACATACACATCTACCTTTCGTTCAGTACCACCTGAGAGATCACTGCCATCAAAGTCGGTTGCATAGCTCCAGTACTGGTTACCTGAACTCTGAACAAAGTCACCAAAGATATAAAGATCACCATCAACACCACTATGATCCTGTGAGTAGAGTGAACCAGAAGCATTCACACTGTATGAAGTAGATGAAGAGTACCACATCTTCACATCAGTGTTCGCACCAATGTTCAAGGTACTGTAACTATCCCCGGTGTGTCCGCTTCCATTTATACTGTAGCTTGTACCAGAGTTGAGCGTGAGTGTTGATCCAGTCCAGGTAGTTGCACTTCCACCAACATGATTATTGAACACACCTTGGACTTGAAGCGTGCTACCACTTGCAAGTGTCCAATCTGAGCTTGAAGCAAGCACAAAGTTTCCTGAAGCAGTGAGGTTCTCGGTGAGTGTCCAACCGCCTGTATCACTTGTAAAGTACACATGATGTAATGGTGAACTTCCAGCTGCAATGGTTTCTCCAGTGTCTGTTGAATTAAAGATGACACCTCCGGCATTTGCCGTAAAGGTTCCATTATTGTCATATGAACCACCTATGAAGAGGTCGTTGCTACCTGCAGCAATGTACGTACCATTGCCTGCAATGGTTACATCTCCAAGTACAGTAATGAGTGGGTCGTTAGTATCGGCTGTCACTGTCACCGTACTTCCAGAACCCACGAACATGTTCTCATCCACCGAAAAATTCCCTGCTTCAATAGTGTAGGTTGGCGCACCAGATGTTGGTGCAAAGTTGAGCATATGGTAATCAGTTGCTGCTACAGTGAGATCACTTGAACCGTTGTACGTTGTAGTGCTCGTCTGAGGGTCAAAAACACCATCTATAATGAGCACATCACCGCTTCCTCCAAAGAACCATTCAACATTCCCTGCTTCAAGAGTATTGTTTGTGCCAATGGTAAGCGTGCCATCGATCACAACATTACCTGCTCCAACCTTTGTTGTAGTGGTAGCTGTAGTCGTTGAAAAGATGAGATTGTTAAAGGTCCAATCTACAGTTCCACCAAAGTCGCTTCCCGAAAGTATCGTTACCGTTCCTCCTGTCATATCAAACACTCCAGCACCAGTGACCGGTCCTAAAAATACCGTAAGGTCAGCACTACCGGTAACCGTTCCCGCTGAGAGGTCAATTTCCCCACGAACCGTCGTTGATGACGCAATAGACCACACACCTCCTGTACCGTTAAATGTGACATTATTGAATGTGCTCGCAGGAGCAAGTATCTTGCCACCCGTTGTTGCAGAAAATACCACTGTACTCTCTGCCTTGATGAACGTACTTGGCTGTACTGCTATCCAAGAACCACCTACCGTATATGTTTCTATTCCCTGTGCGGTAAGTACTGAACTTGTACCAAATCGAAGCGTACCATCGTAACTTGCACCTGCACCACCTCCGAGCAAGGTAATATTTCCATCTGGTGCAAACTCCTTACCGTTCCAAATATAGAGTCCTGAGTCGGATGCAACGGTAAGAGTATTTGGTGTACCAACAGCAACAGTGAACGGCACATCACTATCATCTCCACTATCAAAAGTGTCCATATCAGCTATGGCAAGTGGGGACACATCCTCGTGACGCACAATGGTGTAATGCTCATATATATCCATATCAGCAATATCACCATTTGGTGTCTTCGTCACTACTGCTCCTGTCGTACCTGCAGACTTCAGGTAGAGCGTAAGTGTTGCATCTCCACTAAAGTCCACACCTGAAATTGAGTACGCGCCGGTACCTGCATCACAGCTCGTTGACCAGCTACCACCTCCATCCACCTTGAGGAACACCGTATCAGTACTTCCATCACAGAAACTTGGTACCCCACTTGCAACATCTGAATATACCGTACCAGAGATGGTGATGCTAAACGCTGAATCATCCCAACGCAAATTTCCAGGATCACCACCAGGATCATTATCATACTCTTCACCAGAGAGATTGCCTGTGTGGTCCTTAAAGGTCCAATATGATACAGGTGTTCCGATGAGACTGACATTGTATCCACTTATTGCTGTTGTCGTTGCAAAATTCATACCACTCCATTGCCGAGCTGGATTTGCATCAAGTGTTGTTGAAGAAACAGTGATGAGCGATCCTCCGTTTACACCTAATGTATAGGCACCATAACCAAGTTTTGTAATTGAAGAAGAACCAGTAAGCGTGAAGCCGTTACTGTTGAGGTTTGCAAATGAGTAGTACTGTGCATTAACCGCACCATCAGAGAGTACGACACTGTATGACCCACTGCCCTGCCGATCAATAGTTGTTGTTGCAGCAGCGGTACCAAGTATTTCAAGTGTTGCTTCAGTTACTGTTGCATACGCACCATCAGCGAAAAGTACACTCACTGCTCGTTCACTTCCGGTAATATCTTCACCGTCAAAATCAGTGGCATAGCTCCAATACTCAGTACCGCTATCACGCACATAGCTACCCCAAACATAGAGATCACCATCACTACCAGCATGATCCTGAGAGTAGAGGTATCCAGAACTATCAATAAGGTAGCTGCTTGCATCAGAATTCCACATTTTTACACCAGTATTTGCTCCAACTTGCAGCGTTGCGTAACTGTCAGCCCCGAGCACTTTCGTGTTGATCGTGCTTGTTGCTCCACTATTGAGATAGAGTGTACTGCCGGTCCAATTGGTTTCTACACCACCTACCTCATTCAAGAAATCACCCTGCACCTCAACAGTTCCACCATTTGGTGCAGTAAATGAACTTGCCGCCAAGAGTGACCAATTGTTTGCACTTGTTGCACTGTTGGTCACTGTCCACCCTCCAGCAGCAGCATCGAAGGTTACGTTATAGAAAGGGGAACCATTTACTGTGACACTGTGACCTGTAGATGTTGCATTGAAGAGCACACTACCACTGTTGTGAGTGAATGAACCACTTACGTTGTTGAGTGAACCAGAAAGGGTGAGTACACCAGTTGGGAAGGTTACCCCAGCAGTGTACATATCCAAATCTCCCAAGATGCTCAGATTAGTATCAGTCATGGTGTAGCTTCCGGTACCGTCTATAAGCACATCGTTTAGGTTTGAGTTGTTGACACGTAACACTTCAACCCCTGAACCATAGAGACGCAGTGTGCCACTAGAATGATTGTATATACCACCAGTAGCGATGAGTGAACCACCGATAGCGAAGGTGCCTGTTGGTGCATGAAGTGTACCACTCAAGAGTGATACATCATTACTGCTCGTTGCGTTAGTGTCGGTAATAGTCCAGTTACCATTACCATTGAACTTCATATCGTAGAAGAGTGAACTGTTTGCAGTAATGGTCTCTGTGGTGTTTGAGGTAAAGTACACAACACCGTTGTTGTGCACAAATGAACCACCAGTAACCGTGAGTGAGCCACCAATAGTTGAAGTACCATTTGGCATGGTCACAATACCATCTACAATTGAAACATCATTACTTACTGAAACCCGACCGCTCGGGAAGGACCAGTTACCTCCACTTCCGTTAAAACTAAGATCATAAAACGATGACGCACCTCCATCTACCGTGTTACCTACTGTAGTTCCAATGAAGAGCACCTCTCCAAGTTGTGGCACAAGTGAACCATTATTATCAAAACTTCCCGTGAGTTCAAGTGTATTACCGCCAAGCGCAAGAATATCATCAGCACCAATAACTACCGTAGTTGCACGTACGTCAGACCCCAAACTCACTGTCTTGCTCGTACCATCCACCACTACAGTACCCATATCCTGCAGTGTCGCACTGCTGTCAGTCCAATAGCTCTGCAAAGTACCATCGAGTGTTGTTGTTCCAGTATTTTTGGTAAAGACTCCTGCACTCTCTACTGTGAGATCCTCTGCTACAGAGATTGTGTACCCTGCACCAGGAGCAAATGTTCCAGAAGCAAGTGTGAGTGAACCATTTACATCAAGTGGAGAGGATAGTGACCATGTTGCAGTTGATGCACCTTGACCAAAGGTAACGTCGTAGAACGAGCTCGTTGTAGCAGATGAACTATCAATACTCTCGCTCGTACTCGTTGCATCAAACACAACCGAAGAACCATCTGCATTGAAAATACCCTCATTGGTCCACGAACCTGAAACTTCAAAAGTATTACTATCTCCTTCTATGGTTCCTTCAATATCTACATCGTGTGTGTACACAAACTCTGAGGTGCTCGTTGCCGGTTCAAACACTGAACCGTCTTGTACCCAGAGCTGTTCATTACCACAGGTTGCCTGACCGGTTGCACAAACATAGAGGTCGTTATTTATATCGACGTCGTGTAAAATATCTTCATCCCCAGACACCGAGTAGTCAAAGTATGCGAGGTCAGTATTTGATATGGTTGGATGATCATCAGAACCAATTGCAAGGTGACGCTCATAGAGTGTCATACCGGTTATCGGACCAAGTCCATCGTACCGTGTTACACCAACTGCCTCATTTGCTTCAGCGGCACCATCGATCCATACAGTAATGACATCATCTTCAAACGCTGTCACATTACTAATCGTCCAAACACCTCCAGAAACAGTACCTGTTTTACCCACCTGCAAACTGCCATTTACTGCAATAGCAATACTTCCTGCAGTGACCGCAGTTGTTTGGTCATACTCACGTGCTATACCACTCACCGTAAAACCTTCTGACCAGGTCACCGTCCAATCATAGAGTGAAGGACAGCTACCTGAGTCACAAGTAAATGATGCTTTGATACGTATCTGACTGTATGTTACCGTGCTCAAGTTTGAAATATCGATAGGCGAAGTACTCGTACCAACTGAGTTACCGAGAAGAGCACTATCAGGCACCAAGAGCCAGTTTGATGTGGAATCATCATAGTACTGTACCTGGTATATGAGCGTACTTGCACCAGGTTCTGAATCGTTCCAAGACACCAGATCCCATTGAGGTCCGGTACCATCACTGTAATTAATAGCAGATGAGTACATGGTACCCTCAACAGCACTATTTCTCGGTGCCATCATGAATGGTTCTTTGTATGGTGCACCTGTAACTGACGGTGAACTCTCAAGTGTCTCAGCGGTTGACCAGCTACTACCATTCCAGTACGAGAAGTCATATCGACCATTTGTGCCATCAAAGAACATGGAGAGAATAAGACCATCATCACTTCGAACCGACTGTACTGGTGCCGAGTCGGTAATCGTTGAAATACTCGCTTCAGTGCTCCACGTCGCACCATTGTATGCTTGGTAGCGAGCGTTTGTGTCATCACTGTATGACATCATGAGGTAACCATCACGTACCCCTTCAGTTTCATACTGGCAAGCAACAGGTCGAGCACTATTGGTACTACCGACTGTTTCTCGTTCAGTGTAAGCAACCCAGGCACTTCCTGTCCAAAAGAGTGCGCCAATGTCCGTATCAAAATCAACGTAGCAGAGTGTCATTGCGTCAGTACCATCATCCCGAGCAAAGGTACCCCACTCATAGTTATCTCCTAATGCTTCTGTGCTTACAGTACCCCATGTCGTTCCATTCCATGTGTTGTATCGTATCCTGTTACCATTTCCATCAGAAACAGCAACAATCGCCTGATCTCCTGACTCCTCATACTCAACGGCAATACCTTCATGACCTGAGGTGAGCATAGAACCCATTATGGTTGCATTTCCCCATGCTGTTCCATTCCACACCTGTGCCTCGTACTGTGAACCGGTTGAATCAAGAGATACCACAATAATCTCATCGCTTACAGGATCGGCTGCAAGCTGTATCCATTCACAGTTATTGGTACTTGAGAGGTTAATGGCACCAACCGTACCCCAGCCAGTTGACTCATTGTAGACACGATACGAAGGATCAGCATCACCGTCACAGTAAGCAACCATAAGGTCACCAGAAGATTGCTCGAATGCTATATCAACACCACGTGCATTCGTATTTGAAATGGTAGTGGTCATTTCCTGTAATGAACCCCAAGACCCATCCTCGTACAACTGTACATTTACGTCTGCATCAAGACCAATGGTAGCAAGTGCATACATCTCAGCGCTCGGATGTGCGTGTGTGACTACCCAGTACGGCACAGCACCAACATCTAGTGCTGAATACTCATTACCCCAACTGCTGCCATCCCAGAAACGATACTTTGGGGCATTAGAACCTGCTTGACCGTAGGCTACAAGTACATCGGTAACCGAAGTCGCAACCTCTGCATTACCACCAAGTGTCGTGATACCAAAGAGACCATCAGTATCAAACTGCTCATTGGTCGTCTGGAACCAGGTCGAAGCAACAACACTCGTATCCACCGTAAAACTCCACTTCTCTGACCAGTCACTCCATGTATCACCACCACTTGGATCCTTAGCACGAACACGCCACCAGTATGTACTGCCATTTGTAAGTGCATCACTTCCCTGTACAGTAAAGCGTATATCATCTCCTGAGGTAAACGGTGAAGTGTCTACACCATTAGTAATATTTTGAAAGCCAGTATCAGTATCTGAAACTCGTGATGTTATACCAGTTATGAAAGTATAGTCAGTAGACCAGTTTATCTCATACACCAGATCATCATCTTGTGGATCAGTCGTAGTAAACTCAAATGATGGTGTTGTTGTTCCCGTCTTCTCATTATCAAACAATTTCATAAGTGTCGGCTGCTGCACCCTCGTTCCCCACTCCACCGTCCAGTCATGGAGAATTGGACTTGCACCACTATTGGTAAGATCAGCAACCAAGCGAATCTGGTTATAGGTAGATGTATCTAGAGAAAGAAGTGTGACTGGTGAGGTATCAAATCCAGTAGAGTTGCCAGAAAGATCTGTATCAGGTATCAAGCCCCACTCTTCACTATCGGTATCATAGTACTCAATACTGTACTTCAAATCACTCGATATCTCAGTATCGGTGAAGTAGAGGTATCCCCATGCGTTTCCATCAGTGCCCCAATCAAAATCAATAGCTGTTGAAACAACCGAACCTGTTGTACTTCCCGTAGTAAGCACTACCTGATCAGAACCACCGGAACTTTCTGTACCAGTGAGTGTATCAGTATCAAATTGTTCATCAGTTGTCTGGAACCAAGTAGAAATAGTGACCGACGTATCAGTGGTGAAGCTCCTTGCGTCGGACCAATCACCCCATTGGTCAGAACCCTCTGTATCACGACCTCGAACACGCCACCAGTACGTCGTATTGTTGGAAAGACCTGAAGCCCCATCGTACTTCATAGTGTCTCCCGAGTTGAACGGTGCCTTATCTGCAGGTGTATCCACGTTTCCAAAATCACTCGTCGAAGTTATTGAATTTGCATCTATTACAGGACTTCCAAAGAGATAATCGTCATCTACTTGTATCTGGTAGTGGATAGCATCTCCCTCAGGATCAGTGGTGTAAAAGGTGAAGACTGGTGCTGTACTTGAAGCTTTCTCATTATCAAACGGCGTAAGGAGTGTCGCAGCGACCGGCGCCTCATCGGTGATGAGTTGCGGATAGTTGTTGTACCCAGAGAACACCCTTCCATCACTCTGCACCATCCTGAAACAGTAGTCGGTTCCCGCACTTGCATTGTTGTGCTGCACCACCCAGTCCCACTCACCTTCTTGGTCTATCTCAATGTCGTTGGTGGTGCTCGCTGAAGGATTCTCCTCTTCGTATGTTTCAAACACATCTGAAACGGAAAGTGTTGTGGAACTCACCTCAGTACCATCGGTGAGCGAGCTATTGTCGTAGCCTCGCCATGGTGCCGTCGTTGAACCTATTGGTGCAACATCGTACCAAACGAGTCCTGAGTCACTACAGGTTGACCCGGCTGCATACTGCAACTTGAAGGCATCAGTATCTGCGGTTGAGGTTGCATTGGTGACACTGACCGACATGCGCATACGTACCACATCACCCTTACTCGTGTAGTCGCTCGTCGTGATACGAGCATTCTCAGCAAGATCAGTCACTCCTGCTGGCCATGGATCTGTTGGTGGTTCTGCGTCTTCATTCACGTAGAAGCGGTAGTAGTTCTGCGTGTAAATAGGGTCATCGGAGAAACGTTTTCCAAATATAGCAGTAGCGTACGGAGGCAGACTCGATTCCGTTGAGAAGCTCGTCACATCAACAGTGTGCGTATGTGGTTCTACTCCAGAGCTACCAGCTCTACTCGCTGCACCACCTACCAAACTTGAGGTGAGTCCTGTAACATCGCTGTGAGCATGTGCTGCTGATCCTCCCTCACTACCGTATGTTGCAGCAGGTTTTATAAACTTGTTCTCGAGCGTCTCCGTTGAGCTCGAAATGGTTAACCAACCAGTCGGCACTTCATCAGTCCACATACCTATCATGCCATTTGGCAGTGTTGTTGTTGCATCAAGTTTACCAAGAATCATCTCAACGTACGGTGGTTCATTTGAATCTGTGAGTGTACCACCAGAAACCGTATGCGTATGTGCATCTGTTGCAGCAGAAGCTTGTGTGCCACCTCCTCGGCTTCCCACCGAGTCTCCAACTGAAGTATCTGTTGAACCTGAAATGGTGTGACTATGAGTATTTGACCCACCTGTCGTTCCCGGCGTATTTTCACCGTACACGTAGTACCCATCCTGAGCTGCGTACTGAGTCCAACCACTCGGCACTGTGGCATCAAAGTACACTATTGCACCTGCCGGTAGCTCTGTAGGTTCACCGGCAGAGTTGTACTCGAGCACGCGAAGCTGACGATACAACGGCAAGTTGTTCTCTGAAGAAATAGTTGGCGTGTAGGTATGTGTGTGACCAACCACCTCAATGACACCACTACCAAGACTCTCTGTCGCTCCGGCACCACTAGTATAGACACTTCCTGTTGCTGAATGATTATGCGTCGTCGCACCACCCGTGGTGTTGTACGTGGAGCTTCCCATGATAAACCGCTGATAGAACGGATCTCCAGAGGTACACGATACACAGGTCCAACCGGTAGGCACCGTAGCACCATCATCCCAGAGGATGAGCATGTTTCCTGTGGCATCTGAAGCTATCTGCCACTCCCGCAGTTCAGTAAATACATCTCCAAGTGTTGCAGGACCAAGTCGGTACACGTACGGACTTATATCGGGTGCATCGAAGCTGTATGAAAGTTCAGCACGTTCGCCGCCAATGAGTGCCACATCCCACTCAATGAATGTCTCATTTCCTTCAGTGTAGATACGAGCATCTCCGTAGTCGTACACCCTAAATGACGCCGGCACTACCTCACGTACAGTTCCCACGTACGTGTTATCTGTGGTAACCGCAAGCATCATTATGTAATCAGCAACTGGATAGATTCTCGTTGGTCCTGTTCGCTCAATAATATACGGTGTATTTGTTTCGACGACGATACTATCCTCTATTTGATGAAGTACCGTGCCATCCTTGCCAATGGACTTGAGGAGTACATCGTAGGTCCCCACCTCTCCGAGTGTGTACGCAGCACTGTAGTCCGGTACACCAACAACAGTGTTACCAACACACACACCACTTGCTGACACAGGTACCGTTACCTCCTCACCACTTGGGGTACGGAGTGTGAGTTCAAGCGTTGCATCGCAAACAGTACTACCACTGTCAGCAAGAACTCCCATGTGCATGGTAGCGGTCTCACCTACTTCATAGACACTCTTTGTTGTGTTCCAGGTGAGTACACCCCAGTAGAACTCCTGTGTATCAACATATCGTGTATCTCCCTCAACCACCTCAACCTCAAGAATATACTTTCCTGGGGTAAAGGTGCGCTTGCTCATGCCTGTGTTGAGCACCCACTCATTGCCAACCGTTTTGATCACACTTGTATCAGGTACCTCACCCTTACCTGCATGAATAAGGGTTGCGCGCGCAATACTGAAATCATTCGTGTCAGGAACATCGGCAAACACTCCTTCCCTTGACTCAGCTCTGTTTGAACGGTACGCAAAGACAAGTTTTCCATCTTCTGGGAAACTGCCATCTTCCTCCTCCCCAACAAGGACCCGATGGTTTGGCTCATCATCAAGCACCACCTCTTGTACCGTACCAACTCTGTAACCGAGTTCAGTAAGATCATCTGCTGCACCTTCAGCATCTCTACCAAGAGATAGTGCTTCAGGATTAATAAACAGCTTACTGCCTCGCAACTTACGCTCTTCTTTCATTACTTCATCATCACCATAGTAGACCTCAAGTTCATGCGCACCAGAAGAGAGTGTGCTCAGATCGACTGAAAGCTCTACCCTACTGTCACTCACCACCGTATGGGTGAACGGAAGCCACTCTGCACTATGTGAATCAGCTTCACGTATGAAGAGTTGCGACCAATCACCCACATGTGAAAACATGTGTGGTACATCATCAACAGTGAGTTTTAGATCGAGACGATCTCCGACCATGTCCCTATCAAACTCAACAGGTAGTCGGTAACGCCAATCACTCTTCCAAGAAATATCAAGTGCTGGTGCCTCGTTACGAGCTGTAGCAACTACCGCAAAACCACCCTCAGATATCTGCGGGTACTCAATACGAGACGAGAAGAAGAGTGTTTGGTCAGGAGCAACGGTAAAAGTATTTTTTGAAGTGTAGGTAACAGCAGCATCACGTTCCGGCTGTTTGGTAAAACTAAACCAACGTCGGACTCGGTCAATGAAACTCTCTTTTTCTTTCTCATCTTCTGTTGCTGCTACCTGTGCAGACATAGCATCAGTAGCAGTTTCTCCATTTTCTCCAACTTCCTCTTCATTAGATGACTCCTTCACTTCTTGATCAAGCAGGTACTCATGCCAACCCTCACGGTAAGCTGTTTCTGTATGACGCCCAACTTCAACATTGTTCTCAATACAGTTCGTCATATCACTGTTGAGCTCGCTACAGTAGAGATCAACTCCGGTTTCAGCACACAAGTAGCGCTCTGGCTCATCTTCATCCGGCACCCACGTCCCCTCACAGTACTGAGCAAGACTGCCATACTCAATCACCTCTTCCTCTTCTGGAATGTTGTACATCCACTGCCGCAGCATCTGTGGTTCACTCTCTTCATCCGGCATGTAAAACGAAAGTGAGAAGTCTTTCTTGGAATCTCCAATATTGGTCACCGAAAAGTACATCTCACCAGTACCAGGACTCTCGAGTGCTACCTCACTTGAACGAATGACCAGATCATCACCATCGGTAGTTGCGTATGGAAGTGTAATGACCGTGTCATCATCTACCCGCAACAAATCACCTCGACGTGCCTGCTCGAGGTGTTCGAGTTCTTCAAGTACATTGTCAGGAAACACAGGACCTTCGTTTCCATCAGTCCGGTATGTTGTTTCCACCCAAACACTGTCGAGATAGAAATCAGTTCGCACATCACTCTGACGAACAAACTCAAATTCAACTTTAAAGGTATGGAGCGCATCCCATCCTGAAAGATCAGGCAGAGCAAAACGGAAATGACCACCATTCTCAAAGTTTGAAATGGTATCTCGAATGGCAATCTCACCAGCAAGGTGCCACTTACCCTTGTAGAAGTAACGAACGAGTACCTTATCATCCGTAAACCTATCTATATCAGAGTGCGCTGCGAGTGATGCATTCAAGGTGTACCCTGTTACCGTTTCCTCTGAAAGCACACTGCCGATATCGAAGCCATCAAACTCAAGTGTGTAGCATTCTGTACCGAGCACCTTACATACACGGACATCCTCATCTACACCCTCCTCAACGGAAGTATCGGTTATCACCTCTTCATCACTCACCACATCCTTAATCTCTTGCTCTTCCTGTACTTCTTCCACCTGGTCAGAATTTTCAGTATCATCCTCTACCACTTCTTCATCCATTATCTCATCAGCAATACCTTCCTCTGGCTCAGATACCGTCTCTTCCACACCTGAAGACGTCTCGTCTGTTTGTATATCTTCAACTTCCGACACTTCCTCAACAATTTCTTCTGTAACAGGTTCTGCTACAACTGCCTCCTCTTCACTGTTCATCTGTGGTTCCTCAACCTCCTCAGGAACCTGTTCTACTTCTTCTGTATCTTCAACCACCTCCTGTGCATGTGCTTGTTTTCCAACAAAACCTCTTCCAAGATCAAAAAGATACTCATGCATAGTGAGATCTTCCATCGGCGCAATAGTTGATTCCTCTTCTTCTATTGTTTCCTGCTCTTCTACTTCTTCTTCCTCTATCACTTCCTCAGCAGGAGTACTCTCACCTGCTTCATTATTCACCTCTTCAGTTACCCCATCTTGTTCTGTCTCCTCTGCTGCATCATTAGGTGTGACACCCTCAGTGCCACCCTCTTCCTCTGATACCTCCTCTTTAACCTCATCAGGTTTTTCATGTTCTATAAAGATTACAAAGGCAGAATTATCTCTATCAAAGTCTTCAAGTACCGCTTGATCACCAAGACTCTGCTCAAGTGCGTTATTCTCTTTCATCCAGTTCTCACTCTTCACTGCAGTTGGAAAAACATGGATCGTTTTCTCCTCTTCCACTGCAAATACAACGAGTGTTGCTATGAACACAACGAGTGTTGCCACTATGAGTGGTATCTTGTTTCGATAAATAAATGAAAAACGTTTCAACATTTCTACACCGAACAACCCCTGTGCACGCACAGTATTCGATACCTACATTATCTCACAGAACCAGCAACATAAATAATAAAATATGTATATTTCTAGCCATATTACAAATAAACTATAGTATAAAAAATATTTTTTATACCCTTTCCTTAAACACAACACTCAAGCCGTATGTGAGCCCACAGTTTCTTCATAGACAAGAAAAAAAATAACTTATCTCTCCCCCTATATCTTTTATAAAATAAAACAGCTTACACTTTTTGAGTGAGAGCTGTTGTGTAACTATTTTTCTAGAAAAATTGTGCAACAGTATGTTTATTTTTCAAGAGCATCTTAGATACAACACATAAAAAATAATTTTTTATCTTTGCCAGTAGGTATATAATTAGGTATATAATTAGTTATATACCTAATTATATATTTATGAGTAGTAGCTACTTGAGGAGCTTCCTAACATCCTCGATCTCCTTATCGATAAGCTCTTCTGAAATATCGAGTGCATCTTTCAAGCCCTCGAGTATATTACGTTCATTGTCGGTCATATTTGGCTTATGAGAAAGTTCTATCACCTTTTCCTCAATCTCATCACGAAGTACACCAAAAATGTTTATGAGTCGGTCACCTACCTCCATGGTCTCACGTTTAATATGATCTTTTTCTTCAACAAACTTGCGACGTTCCTTGATGAGCATGGTTATTACCACTGCAAGTGCTGCCATGAACAAGAGTGATACCCAGTAGATAGCGTCAAATCCTATTGGTTCAGAGACCTCCTCCTCAACCTGTTTTGTGCCTGTCACCTCAACCGATCCACCTGCTGAACGTTCATTCCCTGCCATATCAAATGCTGTCACTGCTATCGTATGCTCACCCGGATCAAGATTGGTGAGTCGATAGCCATCTGTAAGCTCTGTTGGCTGTACGTCTCGTGGACTACCATCATCAATAGACACCTCATAATATGAAATACCAGAGAGTGCATCTACTGCTTCAAAACGCAATTCTGCTGTAAGATCTCCACCAGCAGCAGAAACACTAAACTCCTCAGGAGGTGTTGTATCCACATGTATCGCAAAGGAAGTAGAACTTCCCCAGCCACCACGATTTTCAAAATCAGCATGGAGATACCAAACACCATCAGTTACACCACTCGTCTTCCACTCACCTATCGGTGGCTTGTGCTGTTCAGTAGGAGCACCCTTCTCATCTTGATCAAAGGAAAGACGCATGGCAGTTACACCATACGGTATATCCCAGTTAAACGCAGCATCAGACGCAGCGTACCACTCTTCACTCTCAGGATGTGTTGTACTCTTTATAACAGGTGCATCAGGTGGTGGTATCTTTGTGTTTCGATTCTCCTCCTCCGGATCTGCAGTAGGTTCCGGTGTAGCAGCTGCAGGTGTAATAGTAAACGTTGCTCCATCAGAACCACTAAGAACATTCTGTCCTGCTCCAGCTAAGAGTGTTGCCTTTGAAAAGGCTACCGTCGCCGTACCCTCAGCCTTTGCTTTGAAGGTGATCGTGACAATTGCTTTTGTTCCAGAAATAGCAGTGGTGCCTCCTCCTGCAAATGTTATCGTACCAGCTTTTATGGTCGGTTCAGTAACCCAAAGATTGAACGCTGATTCTTTTGCAGCAGACACAGCGGTGAGTAAGTTCGAATCATATGTAATGGTAGCATCACCTGTGTTCACTGCGTCTCCACCAGCATTCACCATCACCTTTACAGTAAAACTCTTACCCACCTCATAGGAACCTGTTGCAGGAGAAAACGCATAGCTCGCCGCGTATGAAGGTCGCGGCAAGACCAAAACAAGTAAAAACACAAAAAGCAAACTGAGTAGTTTCCCAAGATGCCTTGTGTTACGTTGTATACTTACACCCTTGCTCATATGTTTTCGCGATGAGCAAAGCATTTTATTGACTCTGCACTGTGTGGTCGTCTACACGAGTCACATTTAATCGTAAACCCTTTGCTTGTTTTCCAAGGAGTGGCAATCGTAATACGAGTACACCATCTTTTGTTTTTGCCTCCGCATGCTCAGGATCTATCTCATCTGGAAGAATGATCTGTCGGTAAAAGTCACCCCAATGACACTCTTCAAGGGTAAAATCACCATTGTGTGAGGCACTTGCGTCATGCATGAGCTGCTCTGGCCGGAGTGCAGAGCCCTGTATACTCACGACGTCGTTTTCACCAGCAATAGACACGTCAAGTGTCTGCATGTCCATACCCGCGAGTTGGGCATAAATAACGATTTCATTATCTGACTGAAATACGTCAACTGGGAGCTGCAAAGCATGCCCAGGCAACACTCCTTGTTGAGCTTGCTGGTTTTGCTGAGCTGATGCAGGATCCATCGGATTCCCCTCCTTGTCTACAAGACCCTTGCCTTTAAGTTTATCCATAAAAGTACCCATATTCTAATGAACTATGACTAAAGAACGCGCGTAATAGCAACCCCCGTTGCATATGTAGTTTGCGCCGTACTTAGAGTATAGCACTCCTTGTACTTTTTTTTAAAAAAACAATACACAAACTTTTGTGGATAAAATATTCCACCACACTATCTTTATAATTTTTAATTTACTTTTTTACATTTAAAACACAAACCCTGATTGTTTTGGTCTTGAGTAATTGAAAATACGAAAGTAGCTGGCAGTATACTTTAAAGCAAATTCAAGGCACCAAGGAGCTATACCCTTGAACTGCAAGGTATTAATTTCTTGAGTAAGGTTCAAGGCGTCAAGGAATTCATTCAAGAGTTACATATTGAAGTTTCCAGAAGTGTACATTTTGGATGAATATCGAAGTATTGAGGAGTTGTGTTTGTAAGCCGTATTCGATATACGGTGAACAAACTAACAACGAAAATACTGAAGATGGTCGCCAAAAATACGCTTCTGGTTAGCCCGTCCAGTTGTAGAGCATAATCGAGAAGTCAGGCAATGATACTAAACCATCACCATTTATATCTGCTGTTGCACTTGAGGTGTTCCAATTGAAGAGCAAGATAGAAAAGTCTACAAGGTTCACATACCCATCACAGTTGAGGTCTCCTATACTGATACAATCTCCATCTGCACCCACGTCTACCCCAATACCGATAGTCTTCCGCAAACTCTTATCACTCTCTACTGTTCCATCTGGCATTACTGCTTGTGCTATAAGTTCATAGGTTCCTTGAGAGAGTCCTGTAGTACTTATGGTGAGCGCCCAGGTACCTGCAGCAGTTGCTGTTGTTGTTGCAACAATATCAGCACTCGTTACCTCTGCAAGTTTTGGCCTGAGCCATGTTGTCACTGTTGCTCGTGGAGCAGTATATCCACTCACCTCTAATGGTGCACCTGGTGCAACAGAATTCTCAACGACATGCACCGTAGGAGGAAGCATGACGTTACTGATCTCATTGTACGTATCTTGTTGCAACCAGAGCGTGGTACTGATTGTTGCACTGCGTCCATTTTTTGCATCTATGGCATACACTGAAAATGAGTACGAACCACGATCAAGTCCTTCAGTAAGGTTACTAAAGTATGCGTCACCTCCTGGTGACTCAGTACCTACTTCTACCCCATCACGCAAAAGATACACTGTTGAGTTCGGATATGCCCAACCATCGATCATTACATCAGCTTGTGGTAAGTAATCACCACCACTACTACCTCCTCCGTTGCCACTACCACTATTATCACCTCCTGTAGGACTACTACCGTCTCCCGTACCTGTTGAACCACTACCGGAACCAATGTCGTCTCCAACACATTGGTCTCCAATACAGGTAGAACTTGCAACATCACCTATTCCGGTACCGACACTCGTACTAGTCGAGGTAGTTGTCGAACTTCCAGGAGGAATACCTACCTCAAACGCAATAATGTAATCCGGGTTCATTTCATTCAAACGAAAGTCAATACAGCGAACATAGTATATGTACGACTCACCATCAGTGAGTCCGGTGAGTTGTGCAAAGTTCCATAGTGCATAATCAGATGTTGAGGTTGACCAGAATGTATACGGCATGAGCGAGTACGACATGCTCGATGTTGCGTACTTACAGGTTGCCAACTCATTTGTCTCTACATACATCTCAGCTGCCTCTGTTCCCGTTTGCAGAATGCCGCTTGGCCATGAACTTATAATGATCGGTGGGTCAGTGTCTGTGGTATCCACTGGACCAGCCGTCACCGGCTCAACTACAACAAAAACTGTTCTACCATAATCTATTTCTATATCCGAAGCATCGTATGTGTAAATGGTTACCGGATACGTACCGGTAGCATTGATCAGTGTCGTTTGCTGATCACCAAGAGCACCATAGGTTGCATTAGTACCTATTTCAACTACTACTTCATTACCAGCGGCAATACCTACCGATGTATTAAGGTCAAAGCGCACACTCCCATTTGCACCACTCGTCACGGTCACATCATCAGTTCCAGCGCTCTGTAGCCATGACAGAGGACGTTCCGTATAGGGACCACCTGCTACTGCTGCAAATGCCATATCAACATCAGTGTAGTCGAGTGCTGCCGGGATAGTTATTCCACCTTCATCAAAGAGCAGCTCAACAGCACCGCCCGCTGGTACTGCCTGTGTCAATGTAAAGGTAATCGTATGGTTTGTTGATGCAGCAGGTGCACTATGCGTCAATCGATCGCTCACGTACGTCAAGTATGAGGTCGACTGTGAGCTCACCACATGCACACACATCATTAAAAACATGAATAGTACACAACCTCCCCACCACCAAATTTTTGTATTTATAGTACTACTCATGAACTGTTGTCACACATCTAAAACCCACTGCATCACCACTAAATGTTGGAGGGCTCGCCATGTAGGTAGCGTACACTCCTGATTGACTCTGACTGTTGTAGTATCCACCTCGCAGTACACCTGCATGAATAGTACTATCCATCCAAAACCTATCATTATTAAAGGTTGCATTTTTTGTTTGTTCTGTGAGGTACGGTATACCATCAATATCAACACCTGCCACAAAACCTGTCATCGGTAGCTCTCTCCCATCCCATACACCATTATCTACAGTATCAGCTACCCACTCCCAGACGTTTCCCACCATGTCGTACGCACCAGCATCAGAAATGCAGCGCATACCACCTCCCGTTAGTGACGCACCATCTGCACGATTATTGGCAACATTACACTGCTCTTCGTTCCAACCAGAGGACATGTCAGGAGTACCTATTGCTGCCTTGTACCATTCACTCGCTGTTGGAAGTCGTTTCCCTGCTCGTGAACATGCTTGCTGTGCTTGATCGAGTGACACATTAGTCCATGGTTTTTTGTTTACCTCTGAGACAGGTGTGCATTTTCTATCATTGAGATTTAACATGGTTTCTGCTTCATCAGCTGGTTCAGCGTATACACACGCATCACCTGCGGACACCTCATACATATCAACACAAAATGGCACGAGCGCTTGTGTGACGAGCACCATGTTTGGAGGACATGTCTCAGTTTCTTCACTACTAACAGAAAACAGCAGTCCTCCAAGCATTGAGTGGGAGAATGCGCCGTTCATATCAACAGCGTTCACAGCAAGCGTTGCCAAGACGGTGGAGCTCACAATGACCGCTGTGGTCTTTGCAAGACTTTGTAACATATCGGGGGCTGCGGAATACAGCTACTGTACTCCGTACCTACATTGTACCCTTATTCTACGGATAGCCCGAACAGGCTATCCACTACACTACAGGTGCAATAGACATCCTCCTTCGTCCATCAAGGTAAAAATTCAAGAGTATGAGTCCAAACATCCCAAAACCAGAGAGTGTCAAGAGCAATAAGGTAAGCTCATCAGTTGTTGAACTCTGAGCAGTAAGAAGCGCTTCTTCCCGTGCATTGAGTGCACGTTCTCGTGCGTCAAGTTGTGTAGCAAGTGCATTCACTTCATTCTCCTCCACACCTGCAAATACTCCAACTGAGTTCGCTGGGAGTAACAGTGCATGAGTAGCGGTAGCATGCCATGAGCTACCTATTGTAAAAGCAAAACCAGAAAATAAGAGCAGTGATGCAACAAGCAGTGCTTTTATCTCATGCGTAGAATGTACCCAAAACATACCTCTACTGTACGTCGACTAGGAGAAAAACACAATCATTCCTATAAACAGGAGCATCACAAATGCAATGATCCACATAATGGTACGTATCATCTTCTTTGCCAGAGACACAGTGTGCTTCTCAGCATTTGGCAGCACATCATGTCCCGCACGCTTCAACGCATTCCTGATGTAACGGCGAATACCAAAGACAATAAAGAGGAGAAGGGCCACGATAACACCAACCACTATCCCCACCTCCTTGAGTGGTACGATCCAAAAACTAACCTCGCGTGTCTCAGTCTTTTTCTGTGACTCACCAAAGAGAATACTCGCACTTGCCCTGTAGCGACCAAGAGCAAACCCATCATGGTTCCAACTTGTTTCAAAGACTCGATCATTCTTAGGAAGAATTGCTCCAGCACTGTCATTGAACGTTACCTGTCCAACATCGTTGCCAAACATATCGGTGATTGTGATGATACCTCGAGGGCGCTGATGTATGGTTCCTTCATTGTCTATTTTTGCATTGAAGAGCACGCTTGGGTCGGTATAGAAGGACTTGTCTGTGTAAAACTCACGGAAGAGCATGTCCTCGCTCACCTCGCCACTCACCCGAAGGTTTACGAGCGATGCCACATTGAAACCAACTCCAGCACCTGACTCTGTTGCAGCTTCTGCCTCACGGGTAACAAAAAATGCTGCAAAGTAGCTTCCCGGAGATGCATCAGCAGGTACGTCGATACGATACGGTATCTCTACTGATTCGCCAACCTGAATCGTCACTGCATCCTTGAAAGGATGTATCCACGCAGCAGCTTCAAGAGGATCCTCTGCATCCTCATTCTCAAAGGTTGGTGTTCCATTTTCCTGCATACCAACCACGTTTCTTGTTGAAATGTAGTAGGTTTGTTCACCACCGTTCTGGTTGGTCACTGTGAGTACTCCCTCGAGTGACTGCCCCGGGTCAACTTTCTCATCAATAGTGCTCGGCTGAACTTTTACCGCAAGACCTTGTGCATTTGCTACCGATACGGATCCTACAAGCCCAATGAAAAGAAGTACTGATGAAAAAGCGAACAGGGTGTTTCTATAAGTTGATGTGAACATGGATGTTTATTACATTTGTTACGCCTATACTAAGACCTCCACGCGCAGAGCGCGCAGAGGTGTTTAGTATAGCACTTGCTAACACATGAGAGAAATGTCTAGAAGACTGGAGTTGCGATGTAGGTGAGGGTCGCGGTGTAGTCCTTAGCAGCTTCCTGAAGGTTGCTGATCTCGACTTTGTAGGCAACGGTTGTTGAACCTACTCCCATACCACCTTGGTCGAACTCCACAGGAGTGTTGTTGTAGAAGACCTCTACCGGGTTGTTGATGAAGTTTCCTACATAGTTAGCAATACCTGAACCCCATAGGCCTGGAGCGGTGGATGAGCTCACTACATCATCATCTGAGGTGAGTCCCCAGTGTCCGTAGGTATCGGTCAGACCGAGTGTACCAGCTGGACCATTCCACGTATCAGGAACTTCAAGCTCGCTACCATCAATATACGGATCTATAGTTGCACCGTTTCCTGCGGTAAGGGTCTGGTCAGCAAACACTGAAACCGAGAAGCCGTTTAGGGCATTCGTGTCCACTCGTAGCTCCTGAGCCATGAGCTTAGGAGTATCTGGTGCAATGATACCAAACGGTACTGTCGTAGCGGTAGAAGAAGCAAAGGTTGTGGTTACATCATCGTTTACCGTCTTACCGCCGGCAACACCATTAATAGAGAAGCTGAAAATGGTGTCAACTGCCGCGGTTACGGTAACATCGTCAATGATAGCTACTCGCGTATCACCTGTATCAGTCATAGTTCCACCAATGCTGACAACGTATGAACCTTCTGCAACTGGATTAACAATAAAATTTGTACTACCTACTACTATCTCAGTAACTGTTCCTGCGTCAATTGAATCACCTGTACAAACAGTGAGTTCTACGTAGTCATTTGTTGTATCAATGTTGCTTACATAAATTTCATTCGTAGCACCACTACAAGCTGCGACTGAAGCAACTTGATTTATTGTGCCACCAGAAACCGCTGAAATGGTAACATCACCATTTGTGAGGGCGGTAAGGTCAAAAGCCTGTCCAACTGAGTCAAAAGTGACTCTTAAAGTCTCTGAGGCTGCAATGGTTGTATTGAGTCCAAATACAAGTGTATGAACTGAAGGAAGACCAAGATCTGAGTCAGACAAGGTGTCAGAAAATTCATCAACATTGGCTGCATTCGCCTGATGTATCCAGGCTGGAAGACCAATAGTCCATGCAAGGAGCGCAAGTGCTGTCACTAACGCTACCGTGCGTAGTTGTATAGGTAAAGTTAAAGTTGTGTTTTTCATGCGTGCAAGTGAATTAATAAAGATAGGTACCCTTGCTAATTGTTTTTGGGTAACTACAGGGGGCTGATAAATTTTTGCTACAAAAATTTAGCGACGTCGAAGAAACGACGTTGACTTTGTGATGGTGAAATGCAGAACAAAAACTGTCAATTGCATTCACTAGTAAGTATACCGCTATTGCAACACGCAATACCACACTATTATGTGGATAAACAAAAAAACCACCGTGCAATATGCACGGTGGTTTTTTTGTTCTGTTCTACTCTACTGTGATTTTCGCTAAGAGTTCATTCACTTTTGCGAGCACTGTGTCGTACTCATCCTGTGTAATAAGCTCTTTCTTGAGGTCTCCATCAAGCTTGTTTACGATCGCATTGAGCTGGTTTTCCGCGGCTTGGTACTGCTCTTTTTCAATGAAATCCTCAACATTTTTAATGTTTGCTAAGTATGAATTCTCTACGTTTGTATCAAGTTCCAGTGATACAACTGTATCCTCAAGTAGCTCGTTGGTCTCTACCGGTGTCTCTACCTCTACCACGTGAATGAAGACAGTAATACTGCTTGATTCTTCTACCGGACCTCCATCATCTGTTGCAACAAAGGTAACCTTGTAGTCCTTCACCTGGTCACTTCCCGGTGTCCAAGAAAACTCACCTGTCTCCGCATTGAGTTCCGCTCCCTCTGGTAGGTTACCGGAACCCCAGGTGACACTGTCACCATCAGGGTCGGTAGCGGTAAGAGTAAAGGCGAGCGGCTCTCCTTCTACTGCTTCAATCGGTAGCACCTCATCTATTACCGGTGCATTGTTCGCTAGGGTTGAGAACACAAATGCCATATCTATTATCGTTCCCGTACACGGCATACCGTTATCGAGTACACAGTTGTAGAGTGGTCCAGCGTAGGCATCCGCTAAGCTACCATGGATAAATACTCCGGTGTCCTCAACACCCTCGAGTCGCATGTACGCCATACCATCACTACTTGGACAAAGCTTATCTACATCAACCGGCGTTGGGAAAGAGAAGGTGACAAACGATAGACTGCTTGGTGAGTACGATACCGTCTCACTTCGAGCGATCTCACGACGCTTGAGCTTGTCCCAGGCACCCTTCCCGCTCACCGTTCCAAACACGAGTTGAATGTTCTGTGTTGAGGCAAGGGTTTCACTTGAAAGAGCGAGCTGTGCCTGAGCAATATCATACCCAATACTCGCGCAGTCGAGCTGCTGGTACTGCCCTAGTTCAGCAGGAGTTGTCTTACCTGTCTCAGTCTGAGACAAAAATGGGATGTACGTGTCACTTGAAGCACTCAAGCTTGCGACCGCAGCTGCAAGGAGTGCTACTCCAAACACGCCACCGAAAAAGACATTTTTTGTTACTTTTTTCATATATTATTTCTTATAAAAACTATTAATTTTTGTTACTACTGGTAATGTCCATTCTAATCAAAGTAAATTGGCACATGACTACCATCAGGTAACACTTCAGATGCATCGTATGCACGTTCTTCGGTCATTACATCACGTAAGTAAATGGTAAGTGCATACCACCCAATACAGAGCAGGATGATGAAAATAAAGAATAACCGATACTTCTTTATGAAAGAAGAGGCGCTATACACATCATGAGACGACGAGGCATCAACATGTGCACCACTACCTACCACACTACTACCATCATGCCGTCCTACACTAGCACTACGTAGGTCAACAAATCCCTCACGAATAGGTTCAACGAGTGCTCCAATACGTACCTTACTGTTCTGTACTTGCTGTTTTGTCTTTTCTCTCACCTCTCGTAACTGCTCTTGAGGCTGTATACCCATTTGTTTTGTTTCAAGTGAAAGTGCACGACGGATGTAGTGCTTAAGTGACCAGGTAAAGAGGAATATGAGGAAAAGGGCGCCACCTATAACCTCTAGGAGCGGAATGATCGGGAGAATGTAGAAGTATGCTACTGAGTATGTCGACTGCTTACCGTTCTTTCCATACCCTATGGTTGCTATTGCCTTGTATCGCCCTATGTCCCAGAGTCCTGAGTCTGACTTCCATGAAAAACTGTAGTTTCTTATACTTTCAGGGAGCACATTTCCATAGTTACCATCGAGGTTTATCGGTATCGTACCGCGCTCCTTCCCGAACATGTTGTATATGACTATGTTCCCCTGGGGTAAGAGGTGTACATTGCCTTGATTTTCAAAACGTAGGGTAAAGTGAGCTTCTGCTGTCTCATAGAGTGTCTTTTCCGTTGAAAATTCTCGCACACGCCCCTCTTCAACCACGTCACCTGAAACCGTCAGAAAAATGAGTACTGCAACAGAACTCGTTACATTTACCGTTCCCTCTTGTGTGACACTCTCCGGTGCATTGTTTCCGATGAGTATCGCAGCATAGTGTCCACCAGGGGTCGCATCATTAGGTACATGGATAGTGATGGGAAGTGAGTATGTTTGTTCACGTTGTATAGCAAAAGCTCCCTCCGGCACAGTGATCCATCCTGCAAGCGTCGACTCGTCAACAGTTGCCATGGGACCGTCACCAATAGTGTTTACAAGGAATGCAGGTTTTCCCGTCTCACCTGAGGGTCGAAAGAGTACAGGGTTTGCATAGAGCGACAGACTATACGCGTTATTGTTTACCACCGTAACATTTGAAGACCAGCTCTCACCTGGCTGGAGCGCGAGCTGAAAGAGTGGTGGAGTAATGGTGATACTCATACCATCACCTTGAGCAGCAGACGCACTAAAGGGGGACAACAAAATGCATACGAGCATGCATGCTGTAAAAACTGTATATACCCTATTTACGATGTGATGAAAGCTGCACAACATTACCATTTACCCTAACTTCTTCCTGAGGAACGTTTCGTCCAAGTGTAACAACCTGTCCGCCACGCTTCTCAGAAACACTTCCTAAACGCACCGTATCACCCTGCACTGCTGTCTGAGGTTTTTTCATATTTGCATGAAGTATGTCGAGGTGCTTCAAACTCTTTGCTGGTGTTGCTTGCACAGGAGCAGGAGCTACTGCCGGCATCACCTGTGTGATAGTTGGGTGACGAACCTGTTGTGGAGAAGGTACCACACCCCTGTGTCCACCTGACTGCCCTGCATGCTGCATCTGCCTGCTTCGTGCTGGCACCGGTCGAGCTATTGATCGCATATGTACTATGTAGGTACCAACTACACCAAGGAGGAGTACCCCTAAAAGAGCAGTGAGTATCTCTTTCCATGGAAACACCCAGAAGTACACCGTATCCTGTACACTCGCAAGCTGACTCTCTCCGTACTCAAGGTCAAGGTACGCTTTGTACTTACCGAAACGTCCGGTCGCGTTCCACACAGCTGCAAGTTGCTCCTTATTTTCAGGAGTTATCTCATCTCCATCAGCATTGAGTGGTACACTGCCCACTTCTTCCCCGCGACGGTTAAAAATACGAATAGATCCTCGAGGTTCTATGAGCCTATTGCCAACATTCTCTAAAAGGTACGAAAATGAGACACTATTTCCAAAAATGACACTATCCTCACTCAAAAAGTTCCCGAGTTGCAAGCGCTCAATAGCATCATCTTCAACCTCAAGATTGAGCATGAGTGCAGAACCTTCCGCACTCGCTGTTGCCTCGGCACGTTTTGGACCCTCTTTGAACTGTATCCGAGCATAGTAGCTTCCTGGTTGTGCTGTAAGGTTCACATGTATAAGGTACGGTATCTTTCGACTTTCACCCGCTTCAAGTTCTATGACACCACGTGTTATTTCCACCCAGTTTGCAAGTGATGTCGAAAGATCAGAGACACCGGGACTTACAAATTCCTGTGCGCCTTCATTTGGGTCAATATTTTCTACAGAAATATAAAGATCGAGGCGATGGTCTGTATTGTTGGTAACAATAAGTTCCTTTTTAATGATGTCCCT
This sequence comes from bacterium, assembly GCA_003252295.1. GTDB lineage: Bacteria > Patescibacteriota > Minisyncoccia > Phycocordibacterales > UBA12088 > UBA12088. The sequence goes on along the minus strand of QKEV01000003.1, from coordinate 141,238 downwards.
TGGTTTTGCCTTCTCATTTGCAACAACTGGAGTAACAGTGAACTTTGCATCTGAAAAGACTGTATAGGTTGGCGTCTTTTCTGTATCCACTTCAGCTTCTTCTTCGGACACCTCATCAGCAACTACCACTTCAGTCATGTCATCTGACATAACCTCATCTACTTCCTCTTCTGGTACCACTCCGAGCGCTTCTTCATAGTTTTCCTCTCCATCCTGGGCAAAAACATACAAACCACCCAACCCAAAAAGCACTGCTGTCAGTACAGCAAAAAGCATGGCCCTCGTAACGGCCCTTTCAACTATGCATATGTGCATACGCATATTGTACCGTACTTATGCCAAAAAAATGGGCAGTAGCTGTGTATATCACCCCAAAAAGAAGGCGGTAAGTACAGCAGTAATTGGTAAAGACAAGTTGTCTGAACCCTTGCAGGAAAGTGCTTCCACGAGAGCAAGTAAAGTACCTGCAAGTATTGAGGCAATAAAGCTGTACCCAAACAACAAGAAGATACTCATCGATACAAGAGCGCATGCAAAAGACCCCTCAAATGAACGTATCTCACCAAACACTTTGTATTGATGTTTTCCATAGAATATACCAATAAGTGATGCTGAGGTATCAGCAAGTGCAAGTATGAGCATCGCAATCCTAAAGAGATACTCGGCACCACCAGTTAAAAAAATGACACTGGTCACACCAAATACAAAAAAGAATTCACCACTGTTCACCCGTGGCACACCACGCAAAAACTGTGCAAACTTTGTCTTCCTCAAGAGAATGAGTGCAACAAAGAGTACACCAACGAACAGAAACAGCACCTGTTGTGTAAGAAAAACAGAGGCAGCTGCAAAGAAAAAAGCGAGAAGTACGTGTACACCTTTACGTAGTAGTTCTCGCTTCATACTTTTTATACCAGTGAATCCTGGAGTTCATCCCTCGTTGTTTTATACGATTTCTGCAACTCTCTGAGTTCTTTTTCTATAAAATCACGGAGGTTTACAATATGTTCATCAAGAAAGGTGAGTACTGCGGTATACTTTTCAACACTTTCGGGATCATCACTGCTTTCCTCAAGTAGTTTTGCAAATGTTTCCTTTTTATCACCATCAAACTCTACCCATGCCTTACGCACAATTGAACCAAAAAGTGTCTCGGCAAGTTCTTCAAGAAACTCACCCTGCATCTCATCAGAACCATCTTCAAGGTCAAAGTACTGTAAAAGTGTGCTGTTTGTATTATCCATAGTCTTTCTCTTATGATCCAATAATTGTCTCAGTACCGTCTGCACGCTCAAGCATACGCTCATGCTGCTCCAACTGCTCTAAGAACTCGATTGGTGTCATGTTCTCCATAGCAGCCCAGTCAAATCGAATATCCTTCATGTTTACCGTTGATGCTTTTGGTATATCTATTGCCATATCTTTCATTTGTTCTTGTATTGCAGCAACAAACGACTTACCTGCTTCACTATGGTAGAGCTCTGCGGCAGTACCCTCACTCCATTCCGGATGTTCAGAGCCGTAGTTCCTCTCAATATCCTTAAGAACATCTTCACTCACCTCGACTGGTTGCAGTTCTGTGTGATACAAACCATCCTTCCCTACTGTTTCTGGTAATTTTGGTACTGTATAATCCTTAAGTTTTTGATACACGATCTCTGCTCTCACCTGTTCAAGCGCATCTGCAGCAGCACTCTGTGGTATCTCTTCCGGCACTACCACCTGCTGCTCTACAGCAACATCTGCTACATGAGGAACTTCTTTCGACTCAACTGCAACATCAGCATGATCAGCTTTTTCTTTTACCGCATCAGACAGCCGTGCAACAAACTCACCGAGGGTGATATTATCTTCACGAGCCTGAGCAATCATTTCCTCTATATTTGGCACCTTCTTTGCAAAGTTACTCTCAAACTGGTTCACCATACTTTTTGTCATCTCTTCCATACCAGAGCTAAGTGTTAGTGGTTCTGCAGCATCACCAAATGAGAAATGAAGGAGTTTGTCATTATCATATATATCCTGCATACGTACATGACTGATAGGTCCCCAATTGCTCAAAATAAGGTTCTTTCTGCCCTCAAGTGTGTTGTCAAAATGCCCCTCTTTAAAGAGCTCTTCTATGTATGGTCGTGTCTTAAAACCTTGGTAGTCAGGCACCTCATGCTTCTCCATCTGCATCTGTGCGTACTTTAGATCAGCTTCTGCTTGAGAAGATAACACTTCTCCACGATCAGGATTTTTCCACTCACCTGAATGTTCTTCAGGCACAGCTGTTCCAGCTCTATCTACATCAGGATTTTTCCACGCTTTTACAGGTTCCTCAACAGGGGTTTTACGCTCAGAGCCAAACGGCTTATGGTCGTCAGGATTAGTCCAAACACCCTTATCTGCTTGCGGTGTTGGTTCATTTGACTGCTGCACTTCAGCAGGATGTTTACGCAGTATCTTATGCTCATCTGCCTCAATATGCTGCGGTTCATACTTAGCATCTCCATATAATACTTTGTGTCTTGCTGCTAAGTGTACTGGCTCAGTACCTTCTGCAGCTTCGGCAGGCACACTCTCCTCTGTCGGAACAGGAGTTTTTTCAGCACGCAGTTCATCTAATGCCTCTTGTGCAACACTTCTTCTTTCCATTGTAGATGCAACCTCTTGTGTCCCCTCTTCTGGATAAAAACGTTTAATCGCTTTCTCAACGAGCTCACGCTTCATACCAACGGAATAGTGATCTCCCTCATGCACACTGTTCCAGTCATCGCCACGCACCTTGAAACGCTCCATAGCTTCATGATCTTTTGCAAGCTCAAGGTAGAGTCGATGTGCTATTTTACCACGCATATCCTCATCGATATTTGGATAGTGCTCTTGCACCCACGTATCCTTTCCTAGGAATTCCTGCAGTTCCTTGTTGACACTTGACCCTGTCTCATACTCACCCACAGCAGTGAGTACTTCAGGTTGCTCTTCGGTAGGCGGTGCTTCAGCAGGTGTTTCTGCCACCTCTCCTGTCGATACATGTTCCATGTCGGCACTATTTTGCTCATGCATGTGCTGCAGTATTCGCTGTATATCCCAACCTTCAGTAACCGGCTCTGTAAGAGCTCCTTCTGAGGACTGTTGCAGTGCTTCCATTGTTGTACTCTGTTCTGGAGCAACTTCTGCTGCTGGTACATGCTCAACACCACCCTCCGGTTGTTCAGTTACCATTTGCTCACCAGCAACCTCTCCCGCAGGTACTCCACTTGCACGCCTAAGTGCTACACGCTCCTGGGCTTCATCAAATTTGTTCTGGAAAAAACTTTTTTGCCCTGACGGACGAGTGAGTACCGTTCTTTCAGGTCTCTGCTCCTCAGTATCAACAAAACTCATATCGTGTGTACCGGTTATTTCAGGTGTAGCACTATTTACCGCCACTTCTGCTGTACCATCATATTCTGCTTCTGCCTTACCCATTATGTTCTGGACTGCTGACCTCATTTCTGGATTACTATTACCACCTTCCTCGAAAGCTTTTCGTGAAGCTTCAACCTCCCTATACAAAGCGGAATGTTGTGGTGCTTCAGTTGCAGCATTGGCTTCCGCAACACCTCCAAAATGTACGTCACCGATCGTATCAACTACACCATCAGCAACATTCTCTGCAAGGGCACTACCTCCTCCTCCTACGATCATGGCTGCACCTGCTGCACCAACCGTTGCACTTCGTTTCCCCCAACGCACATTACGCTTAATATTTTTCCGTTCACGCCTACTCTCACTGAGCTTTTTCTCACTAAAGGTATTTTTCTGCTCCGTCATTGCAACCTCTTCATATACATCAACCTCCTTATCTAAAAATTTCTTTGTTTCAAGTGCTGCTAATGGCGCAAGGAATACCCCAGCCGTCTTTCTTGCACCTTTCGTAAACCCACCAGCAACGCCAGCAGCAAGTACACCTCCTGCAGCAGCTCCTGCACCAACAGCAGCCAGTGACCCAACAGCAGCACCAATACCTGCACCAATTGCAATACGTCCCGCTTTTGGAAGCTTACTGTAGTAACCAAGACCTTTCTTCATCCACCGAAGTGCAAAAAAGTTTGGTTCACCATCTTTATTTTCCCGCTGCTTAATTGACTCAAGCATTGCCGCCTCGTTATCTATTTGCTTTTCAAGGAGTGCTTCATGAAGTGCTATATACTGCACCTCATCTTCTTGTTTTTCAGCACCAGCAATAGTTGAAAACTTCTCAACAGAAGCTTGTATCCTCCTCTCCCTTTCATTACGTATTTTTTCGAGATAATGGTCATACACCACAAGAGCTTCTTCCATTTCCTTTTTTTTCTTTCTAAGCTCAGGGGTAGTGTCCATAAAACGAGAAAGGAAACCTGATTTTTCACTCTCCTCCTTATACTCATCTGCAAGTTTTTCAAAGTTTTCACGAACCTTATGGAGCTCTTTTTTGTATCGCTTATACTCTTTTCGTGACGCTTTGTACTCTATTTCTTCCTTTGATAGTTCTCTAACCTTCTCTTGAGAATCCTCATGTTCCACCCTGTCACCCTGTTCTCGCTGATTTTCTTCTGTGTTGGTTTCCTTTTTTTTGAGAAGTGTCTCAAGACCAACTCCTTCCTGCTCCTGCACCCCTCTCCTATCTTGCACCACCTCTTGTGCACCCTCCGTCTTTGCTACTGGACTATCTTGAACAGTTTCAGGAGCTACAGAAGTATGATCTTTTGGAGCAGGGTCAACCGCTTCAACGCCATCAGCAATCTCTTCACCAAAGAGTGAAGCAAGAAAACCGCCTTTCTTTTCCTTTTTTTCTGCAGGATTATCAACCGTAATTACCGCACTTTCTACTGCGTTCTCATTAACACTTGATCCAGGTTCCTCTTCCCTATCTGCTGAAAAACCATGCAATCCTTCGGCGTTTTGTATTGCCTGTACTGCTTCATCACCCACAAGGTACTTTTCCTGCACCTCAGTACTAGGTACTCCCTGTTTAGGAAGCACATCAGTAAGTGCATTTTTTTTCCTTGCATCACCATTAAACGGTGGTCCGTCTATATTTCTATTCATATAGCTAGTACCACTAGTGTACCGCCTACTGATAATACCATGCAAGATGGTAATAAATAGCACAACAGGAAATCTGTATATTTTTTGAACACATACATTATTCTCAAAATATATGTAATTAGATGAAGTTCAAGACATCTACCTTGTGGTAGGGTGTACAGATTTGAATGAAGTTCGAGGTGCTAGTTAAAAATAGAGTGAGTCGTATTTTTTATACGGTGAATGATATTTTTAACGTAGCAACGAAGAAATTCGTCAAATATAGCTTGCGGTTTAATGTGTATGTAATTAGATGAAGTTCAAGGCACAAGCGAGTGAAAATACGAGCCGTATTGTACATACGGTGAGTATTTGAACGAGTGAAGTAACGCAGAAATTCGCTAATTACATACACATTAATTAGAAGACGGGGACTATGATATATGTAACCTTACTCTGGTACCTTCCTGCCGGTTGGCCAGCACCCACCTCTACTCTATATATAATGTCTGTTGACTCGTTCAAAGCGGGACCTGAACTATAGGCAACCTCTTCCATGATGCCGGTAAACGCCGCAAAGGTGTCATCCAAGAGGAACCTATTTGAACCACCTTCCATAGTATTGTCTCCGGCATGGTACCCATAGCAACTCGTTGCACCAGCAGGGCAACCAACAGACCATGCGGTTGGAGCAGCATTTGTTCCCGATACATCTTCTATGGTTCCCCCACCACTGATGAGGTTTTGCTGTTCGTAGGCAAGTACCTGGTACCCTTCGGTAGCATTAGTTGATACCGTAAGGCGCTGTGCTGCATTTTTTGGTACCCCAAGCGAAAGAGAACCAAACGGTACCGACGTGGCAGTAGTAGTCACATCCATAGCAAACCCCTCTGTTGTTACCCCAGAATCAACTCCCCCAATACTAAACGACAGTGACGCACCCTCAGTAGAGAGTGATGGGTACACACTCGTTGTGGAAGTTGCAACCGCTTCATCACTGTTCACGTCATAGAGTCTAAAGAAGTACGTTACGTTTGGACGAGCATTGTTGTGCACGAGGGTAAACTCAAACTCGGTCACTGCAGTTGCACTAAAGGTAAAGTTTGATGTTCCTGTTCGGTAGAGTACACCACTTTCCGCAAAAGCAATGTAGCCGATACGCTCAGTGGTATGTGTACGTTCCCCGTCATCACGCTCATCGATAGCCATCTGCACCGAATTGAAGTCCTCATTATCGTACCGTACCCAACCACCCTCGGCACCATTTCTTGTCTGTTTCGTAGCGACAATGCCGGGACCACCTGTAAATAGCTGCGTGAAGAGCTGTTCATACCAAGGAGTGTCGGTCCAGCCGGTCACCGATTCACTCGTCGTGGTTGCCTCAAGCGCAATACCATTATTTGCAAACACTCCTCCATCAAGTGCTATCCATCCAATAGTCTCACTATCTGTTGGTGTATTCGTCTCTCCATCAGGAACTTCAAGCGAGCAAGCAAAGTCATCTACAGTAATGAGCGCCTTTGAAACAGTAAGGAAATCAGGAATACTCACATTATTGTTGCTCTGAAGCGCAGCAAGGACGACAGGTACCGTGCTAAAGGTTTGCGTAAAGCTGCACGTATCATCTGTCGCACCACTAACTGCATTACCGTAGTACTGCGCAGTATCCATGGTGTCAGCATCTATCCTCCTACCATCGGGAAGTTGGTATGCACCACGCTCCATGACGAAGTACCCAACGAGCTCTTCACCATGATCATCTGCCTCATTGTCCGGTTCTTGAATACGAACCGTAAAACTCGAAGTAGTGGTAGCAGTAATTACGGCAACCGCAGGTGCATTTGCAGTGTCCCCTGTCGCATCTCCACCAATGCTCTCAACAATGAACACAGGATCATCGTACGTGTGCTGCAGTGTCACCGTCGTACCAACACTATCAGTAGATGTGGTTCCTACTTCACCGACAATATCAGGTGCGTACGGCATTTCGTTGTGCGTTCCACATCCACTCCCAACACTTGCTACACAGCTATCAGCTCCTTCGAGCACACTATCAGTAATGGTTGCCCCTTCGGTACCTGCCCCATCAAAGTAGCACCACTCAGAACCCACGGCACAGGTGTCCATATCTTCAACATCAGTCACCACACTGAAATCAGAGTACTCAGACCACTGCAGCTTATACTTGGCATTCTGTCCGTCTCGTCCAGCAATTTCTTCAAGGAGTATCCTGAGTTTCAATGGATCACCGTAGGCAATGTTTACAGGTGCAGTGTTCGATGCCGCAAGCGCCACGGTAGGTGTAATCGAGGTCTCGTCGTTGTACCAGCGCCAATCTTGTTGCTCTACCTCAAAACCTGCCATAGTCACTGTCGGATAGTAGAGGTACTCATCCATAGGAGCATCATCACTCCATGCCATACGGAAGCAGTAGCTCGTAAGATCAGTCACATCATTTGCCTCGAGGTGCCAATCGTACTCAACATCATCACCGATATATATCTTGTATGGATTTGCCACGGTGAGGTTCTCTTCCTCATAGGTACCTGCAATATCAGATACTGAAAGATTGAGGTCGCCAGCGGTAGGAGGGTTTGTTGAAAGCGCTGTTCCATCAACCGGCGTACCATCATACCCACGCCACACTGCCGTACTTGATCCAATATCACCCATGTCGTGCCACATTGCTATTGCACCACAACTTGTCTCTCGGACCCCGTATTGAAGCTTCGCTTGTCCCTGTCCTGCAGAAAAGTTCGCACCGGAAACATTTAGAGACATGCGTAGACGCAAGTGTTCACCGCTCGAAGGTGGTGTGTCGAGTCCTGTGATTGCTGCGTTCTCCCCCAAATCAACAGCACCTGCCGGCCATGCATCAGTCGGATCAAGTGCATCGTTATCAACATAGAAACGATAGTAGTTCTGCCGTACAGCAAGTGTTGCTGTTGGCCATTCAACTATTTCAGTTCGATATGCTCGTGATGAACCAGTATCTGAGATCCACAGTTCATAGTGCGTCGTTGAAGCAATGGTAGCACCCATGATCGCGTGCGGATGTACCAGATCAGCTCCATTTGAGTACATGGTCGTGAATATAGATGACACGTCTATATCATCAAGAGTTTTACCAATAGCAATAGAGTAAATGGAAGGTTCTACACCACCTGAGGTTTGTGAACCATTACTCCTCGTTACCGCCATAGGTATACCGTTCGTTTGGGTATTCTCTATAACCCAAGCCACTGAGGTATGTGTGGTAGGACTTGATGCCTGAGTGTTCAAGGCAAACGAAACAGTGCTCGCACCCGAAAGCCACACGAGGTGACCATAATCAGCTACCGTGCCTTGATCCGTCCTATGCTGCGTATGGAGAAATGCACGCGAAACATCATTCACGGTCGATATTGTTCCGGTTTCTGTCGTACCGACAGCATTGTACGTATGTTCTGTTCGCTGTGTCTTCCAGTTGCTGCCAGTAAACTCAACTACAGCAAAACTCACTTGAGCAGCGTTACCTGCACCACTTCCGAATGAATTACGCTCAAGTATCACTTCCCCCGCAGTTCCGTCCCAGTCAGTGGTAAAGAGACCTGTCTCATACTCAGTAGTGGCAGCCTCTGGTGTGCTCTGCCCCGTGAGGAACACCACCACATCATTATCATCAGTGACACCGGTGACCGCTATATTTTCAGTCAAGCTTTTTGCACCTGTAGTGTATGACTGCACACCTCTCACAACCATCTCATTGTCACCTCCAACTGGTCCCGTGTACTCAATGATTTCCCAGTATATCTGCGTAGAGTTCGATGTTCCTGTACGACTGAAGGTTACCGATGAGGTAATGTTCTCAGGATCACTGATGTACGTGGTAACACTGTCAGCATTCTGGGCACCTCCTCCCGTGGTTGCTCCCGCACCAGTGTGCATCGTATTGGTGATGCGAATGAACGCCTTCGATGCATCACTCGGAGCAATATAGTCAGTTCCCGCAGCAATGGTGACACTCGAAACACTGTTTGGAATATTTGTTGAACCCCGCTGAATGTAGAAATCCTGATTTTGCCGAATAGTTGCCTGTGGGTAGGATGCGTACGTTGTCACATCTGTACCATCACCAAGGACCCTGAAGCAGTACGTTGTACCAAAATCAGCATATGATGTTGCCTCAATACCGTACTCAAGCTCGAGAAAATGAGAGTTCAAGAGTGTGAGAATACTCGATGTTGCATATAGATCTAACACCCCACCATTTGGTGTGAGGAAGGTCGTATTCTCATCGGTCACACCTCCTGTTGCAAGTGCGATGTTCGTCGTATCGTTGCCGTCGGTGAGGTTTACCGAGTCACTCATTGCCCAGGCACCACCCACAGCACCCACCGTCACCCATCCGGTTGAGGCACTACAGGAGCCTGATGACTCCGCGTACTGCAGTGTGTACGTGGAAGGATCTGTTGAGGTGCCACCCTCATTACTCACCTCAAGGCGAAGTCGCTGCGTTTCCGTCTTTTTAACGTTAGTAATTGCCGTATCTTCCGCACCACCCGTAGCACTCGTTGCACTTGCTTCAGTACCATCATCATTCCGCCAGTGGTAGTGTGATTGCTCAAGCACTGCCTTCTGGATAGTTGTTGAACCAGTAGGGCCCACAGGGACATTTGGATTTACTGACCCTGTTGAGACAACGACTTCCGTTCCCGGATTACTTATTTCAAGTGCTAACGTGTCACCATCGGAAGCAGTACCATCGATATCAACAACAGCATAAAGACAGAGTGTCTCAGTGGTAGAAATACCCACTGTTTCAGAAAATGTCGCTGTACCATCCGCTGCTGAGAAGGCACTCGAAGTAGCACCGTACTGTTCTTCCGTACCATCGTACGTTTCCGTACTACAGTCATACGGCACACTCGTGTCGAGCTCGTAGAAGAGGCGAATGTTTGAGATATCATTCAGTGCATCAACACTTCCCGTCTCGTTCAAGGTGATCGATGTAACATCTCGACTTCCAGATTGGTCGACAACTGACCAGCTACCACCTATGTAAAAATCCGATGTTGAAGCAGCAACTGTTGCTGTATGGGAACCGAGACCAGAGACGAGCACATCTGCTGCAATGGAGACTTCCGGATACACCTGATAGTCAGGCAGTGGTGTTCCGTTGTCAGTCACCCTGAAACAGTAACTCTCTCCGTCATAAGCAACATCGGTAGCAATGATCGAGTACTCGAGTTCAACAAACTCTGTACTAGTGAGTGTGATAGCACTCGTGAGTGAGCTCGTATCCTTTACTCCACCATTTGGTGTGAGGAACGTCGTGTTCTCATCCGTCACACCTCCCGTAGCAAGTGCAATGTTTGTTGTGTCATCACTATCGGTAAGATTACTACTATCAAACAAATCCCATGCTCCACCAGCAATCCCAACATCTGTCCACCCAGACGAGACAGCCGCACAGCTCGTAGTACGTGTCGCATACTCAAGCAGGAATTGTGTTGCAGGAGAAGAAATAGTTCCCTCGTTTGAAACTTCAAAACGAAGTCTCTTTTCGTTGTTTTTTGGCAAGTCAGAGAGTACGGTATCCTCAGTACCACCTGTTGCCGATGTTGCCAGTGCCTCTGTGTCGTCATCATTCCTCCAGTGGTAGTGTATCTGCGTGAGTTTATCATCTTGCAATGTTGTGGTACCGTCCAAAAGCACTGCTGTATTTGGTCCAACAGGACCACCACCGAGCACCACGTCTGTTGATGGGTCAGTAATCTCTACCTCAATAGTCTCACCAACTGATGCTGTATCATCAACATCGAGCACTACGTAAACACATATGGTTTGGGTACTTGAAGCAACAACAGAATCAGTAAACGTTGCTGAACCATTTGCTGCAGAAAAGGCACTCGCTGTGGCGCCGTACTGCTCCTCTGTACCATCGTACGTTTCTGTACTACAGTCGTAGGGTGTCGTCGTACTTAAGTCATAAAAGAGACGAATGTTTGAGAGATCATTCTGTGCATCAACGGTACCATTCTCAGTAATAGTGATTGACTCAACAGTCTCAGTTGGAAACGAATTGTTTGCAGTGAGCACGAACGCTCCACCAAGGTAGGCATCTGCTGTAGGAATGGTGACTGTTGTCTGCTGTGTGCCCGAAGCACTCACCGTGATGTCTGGTTCCTCGAGTGTTGAAATACGTAAACCTTGCAACCCCATGAGGTTTGCTTGGAATGTTGGATCAGTGTAGGTGCCTGTACTCTCCTCAGTATTTACCACCTCAACGTAATCATTTGTTGTGAGCGATGTGAAAATAGCACCACCCGATGCACCTGAATGCCACGCACCGTTAGTACTATCGTCACCACGGTTTACGTAACTGAAGCTTCCGTATGGAAGCAATGTACTGCCATTCACTCGCCACTCCCAGTGGGGATCGAGTATCACGGTCGCAGGTGTATTATGTGAATTATAGAAAGTACTCAAGAATAGGTAGTCATCATCTTGCAATACCGTTACCTGTGAGGTGTTGAGTGAGGTTGAGTGAGAAAATGCTGCGGTATCAATAAAGCTGTTTGTATCCCAGGTAATTGGATCACTTGTTGTGTCGACCTGCTGTCCACCTCCTGCTTCAGTCACTCCAACAACTTCAACGGTGCTCGGAAGCTTCACGATAGTTATACCCGTTTGATTCGCAGTATTTGTAACCTTACTGCAAGTCTCACCAATACATGAACCCTCTAGGGTGAGTACCTGGTTTGTAGCTGTTGTTTCAATGATACCCACATATGATGCGACAGAGTACACCGAGCTGTTGTCTCCTGTCATGAGTGCCGTTACTCGGGTACCATTCACCTCAGCACCATCAAGAGTTAGACGAGTTGCATTGAGCCTATTCTTTGCTCCTGCTGTTGAGTAAAACTCAACATTCGTTGTAACCAGGTACCGAGCTGGATCTGCAAGTGTTACTACTCCTGCTGCATGACTGTACCCAGCATCGAGCTCATCCTCGGTATCAAGTGTTACCGTTGCCCACGTAGCACTATTGAACGCCTGTCCACCTCCCGCTTCACGTATTCGTGCATACTCCCAATCATCATCGAGTCGCAAAATTGTAAAACCACTTTCTCCACTCATACGTCGAAGACTGAGTGTATTATCATCCTTTCGTTGTGCCTGCACCTTGAGTGTTTCGTTCGTTGCAGCAGTCGCAATAATAGCAGCACCAGACATCCAACACTTTGTTTGTCCTGTCTGATTTTCTATATAACAACTCGAACGACCATACGGACTTTGCGAACCGTTTACATCAAGAAAACCATGCGTACTTCCCTTCTGGGTACCAGTGGTTACCTGGATACCAAGGTTGTAAAGTGCAAGGTAGTGACCTGCTTCTGAAAGAGTAACTGTTGTATCGGTACCATCAATTGAGAACAACCCTGCTTCACTCACCGTTGTATCCCATGCCTGATCAGTGAGCGTCGTCGTTACTGTTTCAAGACCACCTGCTTCACGATAAATTGCAAAATCACCTGCTGCTGCTTTCGTATCCCGTGTAAAGTAAAAGACGGTAATAAGAATAACGAGTGAGAGCAGGAATGCCACTATCACATAGACACCCTTGCGAACCTTAGACAGAAAATTTACCTTATTCTTTTTTTGTACTGTTCTCCTGTTCTGCATATGTCCTACAGCACACTAGCGTTAGTTGTATCAACTTCTGACATCTCTTGTCCTACCGTTTCTTCCAGTTCGGTAACCACCTCTATGACAGCACTCTCATCTACTGCCTGCACGGTCTCACTAGGAACTACAGTCACTGGACTCAGCACAACCGTTCCTGCATCGGTAGTGGTGGCGGTATCACTCATCACATCAGCAACATTGTTCCCGGTACCGGTACCATCCCCACCATCGCCACCGTCACCACTTCCACTATCGTCGGTTTCTATACGCACCTGAGGACTATTTGATGCTTCACGCACCACTGCGTCAGGTGTCTCATCTTTTGGTGTGAGTGGTTCAGTTGGAATAGGTGCCGGTGTCGTACCGAGCTCCATCATCTCACCGGTATCAAGGTTGTATCCAATAGTTTCTACATCACCATTCTCATGCTTTGAATCAAACAAGAGCACGAAACGTGGATTCTCATACTTGGTATCTTCATCTTTCTCAAGTGCATGCTTCTGACCAGTCCGCAAATCATACACAATCACCTCCCATGAACTACCTCGCTCACTCTGCCAGGTAATGAGTCCTTCGTACGCAGCCGGGAACATATCATGAACAGCATTGTCAGTAAGTCGTTCAATCTCGAACGCTTGCCCATTATTGTTCACATCGGTCATCATGATCTCCCAGTTGGTGTCGATCCATTCCTGCCACACCACCAGGTCGCCCGCTATGCTTGGATTACTGCTGTTTTGGCGACTTGTTGTAATCTGTCGTGTGGTGTTTGTTGGTATTTCGTACATCATGATCTGCAAACGATCATTGAGCATTGCCTGCCAGACAATACGCATAGTCTCTTCATCAAACACGGGCGCAAAATCATCGTAACTGTTATTCGTTATACGTCGCACCTCTACTCCATCAAAGTAGTAGATCTCCTTATCACCCTCCCTATCTTTCTCTGCATACACTCGAGGATCACCGAGCATAACCTGACGCTCAGGTCCCTCGGCAATGCAGTAGAATTCACCATCAGAAACGAGCGTACAGTCACCCTCGCCAAACACGTACTTGCTGTTTGGATTTTGTGATACATACACCGCAGCATCTTCCTCATCTACAGCAATGATACCTTCCTCATTTTCTGCAACCACCTCTTCATCTTGTCCTTCTGTATCATCAGACGATACCGAACTGTCGCCACTATCTGCTGTTTCTCCCGTTACCTCATCCTCTTCAATTACATCATCTGTATCATCAGTGATTTCTTCAGCAACCTCTTCACTCACCTCATCATCCTGTACATTTCCACCACTGGAACCAGAAGAAGAACCACCTGCACTCGCCTCATCATCGCTTTCAGTTTCATCTCCATTTGCTACGTCAGTACCACTGTCTTCATCATCCACTGCCACTATCTCATCAGTAAGCTCATCATCAGATATGGTACCTGTGGTCTCATCCACACCACCTTCATCTGTTGCATCACCTAAAACAACACCAGTGTGTTCATTGTCAGAAGAATCTTCATCAGAGCTAGCTTCGATAACATCATCACCGTTCAGTAAAACTTCCTCTTCTTCTACAACATCCTCTGTGTCCAGAGAGATATCGGTGTCAACATCGAGATCTTCATCATGCAACTCTTCATCTTCAGAAACAAAAACCTCTTTTGAAGCTTCCTCAACCTCTTCAACTTCTTCTACAACTGGTTCCTCAACCTCTTCAATTACAGGGGCTTCCTCTTGTGTATCAAGTGTCACTGTTCCATCTTCCAGCTCCATACCGAGCGCAACATAAATTGGTTGCGTAAGCATCAGAAGTATCAAAATACGTGACACCACACGTCCAAGCGTACTGTCAATACCAAAACGCACCAGAAGGTCAGTTCTGTTTTTTGAATCTTCTATATGTTTTTGAGGAGGAAGAGACTGTTGCCGTGGAGGTGGGTGCACATCTTTTCTTCTCATTCCCGAAAACGCAAGTGGCGGCGAACCACGAGCATAAACAAAATGTCCTTGTTTTGAGCCATATATTTGAGTACGAGACGCAACAATACCCCTCGGTTTGAGTACAATTGTGTGACTTCTGTGGGGGCTATATCTGTTTGATGGTGGCATACAATACACCGAAAAATAACGTCTCGTTCACGCAGTTTTTCATATATATTTTACCACTCAGAGATGTACCAAATTGTTACTATTTTCCACACGAGAAAATTAGTTTTCAAACTTATTTTTAGCCACTTTTTTATATTCAGGAACTCAAAAATCTTCCATCAAAATCTTGTATCTTTTTTGAAAATTTTGCATGTTACCCTGCCCTGAACTTTGCATGAGCATGGCACCATTCATCACACCGTTTCCAGGTAGCTCATCTTGCATCATTTCGGGCGGACGGAACATACCGCCACCTCTTCCCATGAACGGTTCTACTTCTTTTGCATAGAAAGTATCATCGGTAACTTCTTCTCCAATGATCTTTACTGGTGCATTGAGTAATATCTCTTGATTAGGTGTGAGTATTTCTGTCTCTGTATCAAACAGAATAGTGAGTGGAGTATGAGTATCCATACGCTCAACTGTACAACCTTCAGAAAGTACACTAGTCACCATACCAACTACCACTCCATTATCGATATCCATCCAGTGATCTGGTTCAAAGTGGGTCATTTTTTTGTACAGCGGCATTTTTGTGAGCAGGTATCCATCAATAACATCTCCCGCACCGACGGCGTATGCACTTGTTCCAAGTACAACACTACCGAAAAGTGCAATACTAACAAGCCAAGAAAGACTCCATTTATAGCCTTTTTTTGACTCACGTGCTGCATACACTGTGTAGAAAATTCCCACAACAACTAGCAGTATCCAAAGAAGTGGTACCACACTGAACCAAAAATCAGCATCTGTGATCTCTATCACATGCTCCATAAAACGGTTCACGTTGAGCATGTATATGGTGAGCGTCGTCGCAATAGCACCTAGCAGGAACGCAATCCCTGCGGTAACCCAGATGACCCACTCTTTTAAAAGGAAGTGCCACTTTGGTTTTGGTGAAATCCCCTCCGTCTTGATGGTATCCAATATCCGAGCACGCATCTTACCTACAGTCGTACTGTTGTCTTTACTCTCCTTTTCTTTTCCTTCTGTGTTACTCATGATGTTTATGATACAAACTACTAAATTGTTTTTTTGCTCTATGTATGAGCGTTGCTACGGTACCTGTAGGTACCTCTAAAATATCGCTGATCTCATCGTAATTCCTGCCTTCAAGAAACTTGAGAACCAGTACTGACCGGTACCGTTCTTCCATCTCCCCAATGATTCTCGCAACCTCATCTTTTGCAAACACAGTCTCTTTCTCATCAAACGCATCTTCTATTGACTGACTAAATGTTTGAAAATCCTCTTCCCCAAGTTCAATGAGTTCTGGTCGTGCTTTCTTTTTTCTGAGCCAGCTCACTGCCTCATTGTGTGCTATTCGATAGATCCATGAGGAAAATTTCTGTTTTGGATCAAAACCATTCACGTGCACGTATGCCTTAATAAAAACTTCTTGCAAGAGATCATCTACCTCCTCACGAAGTCCAGGCATAATACGAAGCAGGTAGCGTGTAAGCTTTACTTCATAGCGTTCAATGAGCACACCAAAAAGTTCTGGGTCAGCAGAAACACCGATCATTATTTCTTCATCGCTTTTTTCTGCTCCAAATTTCACCGTATCAATACTACGTTTTTTTAGCATACTTTCTTTCACTTTTTAACCACACCTTTCGTTCATGTTCTGGAAATTTTTCTATAGCATAGCGAAGTGTGGTTCGTGGTATGAGTGTACCATGTTTTTTTAAAAAACGCTTTAGTATAGCCATATTTTTCTTACCTGCTTCACGAAGCATCCACCCTGTTGCCTTATGTAAAAGGTCTTCCTTGTCTGAAAGTAGCTGTTCAGCAATCATAAAGGTGTGTTCAAGTTTACCCTTTTTGATATAGGCAAATGTCCCCACAATACCAACCCGTCGCTTCCACATATCCGACTCTCTGACAAGTGCATATAGCGGTTCTGAGGCATCTTTAAGAACGCAGTAATCACCAAGTATCTGGTACGCAGATGTGTCAACCAGATCCCAATTATTCACCCTATCAAGGTGTGTCAGGTAGAAATCAACAACTGCTTTTTTTTCAACTTCGTCACCCCCCTTGTAACGCTCCACAAGTATGAGGAGTGCCGTAAATCTATGTTCATGTTTTTTACTCTTGAGTAGTTTTTTCACCTCAGCAAGAGGAAGTGTAGCAAATTGTCGTGCCACTTTCCTCTGCTCTGGAACAGTCACACCGATAAATTCATCACCTGCTCCATACTCACCCTCCCCCATCTTAAAAAAACGTGCACTAGAAACAGCACACGCGGATGTGGCAACCTTCTCCAGTGCCAGAGTAACCTCACCATGCTTCATGTACTCTAATTTACACTAATCCCAGGATGTGTCACTGGCTGCGTGGCATGAGACCGGCAAGGACCTTCTAAACATAGGTACAGTGCACTGTACTCATCAAAACCCTGTGACCACTCCTCACTTGGAAACGCACATACCCCATTAGCAGTATCACAGAAACGTACACTTACCTGTCGAACCTGTTCAGAGGGAGGGTATGCCAGATCTTCTGGTGCCCAATTATCCCAGTCATAGTGACTTCCAGGAAATGGCGCATGCTCCCAGTCACTATCAGGCGACAAGTACTCTCCAAGCTCAGGTGGCAGCAAGCCATCGGCTTCAGGTGGGTACATACCTCCATGGTTGTCTTGGTACAGGTACACAGCTTTCTGTATTTGTCTAAGTTCGTGAATAGCTCTGCTGTAGGCAACCTTGTTTGTGTAGTACTGGGTAACAAACAGGACAGCAGCACTCACAACCGTAGCTGCCAAAATAAAGATGAGAACCTCTTTCAAAGTCAGTGTCTTTTTCATCATCTACACTGTACCAAAGAATGACCACTGTGTTCCAACTACTTTTTCAAGAGATCACGAATTTCTGTGAGTAATACTTCTTCTCGTGATGGTTTTTTCTCTTCTTTCTCTTCCTTTTTCTCCTCCTTCTCCTTTTGTAACTCTTGCAATTTATTCAAGGTCTTTACGAGCATAAAGATAGAAAATGCAACAATAATAAAAGAAACGATAGTGTTAATGAAAATACCGTAGTTCACGGTAACTGCCGCAACATCATCATGAGCATCCTTGAGTGTCCACACAAGACTACTGAAATCCATGCCGCCAGTGAGCAACCCAACGATTGGCATAATGATATCATTCGTGAGTGAGGTGACTATCTTTCCAAATGCGCCACCAACAACGACAGCTATAGCAAGATCGAGGACGTTCCCACGCATTGCAAATGTTTTAAATTCCTCAAAAAAACTTTTCATATATTCTTATTAATTAGTAACAAGTAGTACTATTGATATACACGTTTTTTACATGCCATGCAACAGTATTTTGCTGTATAATCACACAATGATTCCATTTATTTTTTACGTTACTATTGCTGCTTTTACTATTATGCTCGCCTCACTTTCAGGTGCTGTATTTGCATGGAAAACACTCGGTGACTGGCTCCGTCCACGACTTCCCTACTTCGTTGCTCTAGCTGTTGGTGTTTTTGCAGCGATCATCCTTAACCTTGGAGGTGAAGTTATTCATGAAAATTTTTCATACATTACCGTACTTGCTTTCATTTTTGGAGGACTACTTCTTGAAGGAATCACTCGACTATTACCAAAAGATTCACATCACCATCATCACGGTGATTGTGAACAAAAAACGTTTTCTTCTATCGATGCTCGAAGGGTGCTTGTCGGAGACGCGATTCATAATGTTCATGATGGACTTACCCTTGTACCAGCATTTCTCATTTCTCCAGTTATCGGAATTGGAACGACACTCGGTATCCTTCTCCATGAGATCGTCCAGGAGATCGCTGAATTTTTCATTCTCAAAGAAGCTGGTTATACTACTCGACGAGCACTCTTATGGAACTTTGCTGTTTCCGCAACTATCCTTATTGGTGTTGTCTGTTCTCTCCTTATCGCATCAATTGGTGACTACAGTGTGTACCTAATCGCCTTTTCTGCTGGCGGTTTTGTTTACATTTTGTTTCGTGACCTGTTGCCAAGTGTACTCACACATGCAAAGAGAGATGGTGCACACCACCACTACTTCCTCATGATGACACTCGGCTTTGCACTCATGATGACCGTATCATACGTGGCACCACACGAACACAATGAAGATGAAGAGTTTCCTCTCCCTGACGGCTTTGGTTTAGCGACACTCACCCTAGAAGAGGATGTGCTCAGCTAGTCTTTTTCTCACACTTACCACGTTCATAGAAGAACGTACAGTAGTCACAATCAGATGACGCTTCTGGAAGCATCTCACTATCAAGTATCTCTTTTGCATCACGTATAGCTCCCTCTACCCAACTATCATCACCTGTATATGGTATGAGCGTCACATCAAACTCAAGACGTGCGTCAAATGCCTCTCTATCAGCATCTCCATTACAGTACACAAAGTATCCTGTATCAGACACCGTGTACCCCTTCTGTCGTAGGAGCCACTGATATATTTCCATTTGTCGTTTGTATCCTCCATGCCACTCTTTATCAAGTGCTTCGATCTTCTCAGACTTTGAGGTAGCCTTGTAGTCAACCACCACGTACTCACCGTCAGTGTTCTCCCAAAGATCATCTATAGCACCAAACACCATAAAGTTGGTCGGCTCATGAAGCACCTGCACACCAGTAAAGTTATGTCGCCATGTATCTAGGTCTTCATGAGCAACAGGAATCGCATCTACACCATAGTGTTCCTGTAGTGGATGCTTCGTACCCGCCACTCGGTGCATGTCAAACTCACGTTTCAGAAGCGTATCTACTGCTGAGTTTAGGTTAAACGGAAACCCTGGTGGACGCCCCACCCCAAGTTTACGGTCAATGTAAAAGCAACGAGGACATTCAAGAGATAGTTCGAGCTTACTTCGAGAAATTTTGAATGGCTCGCGTGCATCCGTCCTGTACAATCCTCTCGTTCTTGGAACCTTGTAGAAATCTGACATATACAACTAGTCGGTAATAATGTTTGTTGAAGATGGCAAGGCTGCACGAATCACCTCCATATCTGTTTCTGAATACTCGTTACCCCGCACGTCGAGTACTTGCAGTTTTTGCAGGTTACCAATTTCATGTGGCAATCCTGTGAGCTTGTTGTATGAAAGGTTAAGCTCCGTGAGCTCCGTGAGCTGCCCAACCTCAGCTGGCACATTTGTAAAGCTGTTATGAGAAATATCAAGCACGCGCAGGTTTGTAAGGAAACGGATTTCAGCAGGCAAGGTTTCACTGATGTTGTTACGTGACAGATTAAGCACCTCCAGTTGTGTCGCTTCAAGAACGTAGTCAGGCATTGCGATCAATGACTGGTTACTCAAATCAAGAATATTTTTTGTATCACGTACCTCATCAACAGGAGTAGTTACCTCATCAACATTCACTGGAGCTACCACCTCTTGCCCTTTCAGCACGAACACAGCCACAACGATAAGCAGTAAAAAAACACTAAATAGTACAGCAATTCTCTGAGTAGACATAAGGATATAGTACCCTTTTTACAGACAAGGTGCCACCTACTAGCTAGTAGTGAGCGCTTCAACCGCAGCGTCGATCCATGGATCACTCGATGTCGCATTTGTATCAACTTGCACATCCGGTGTGAGACCTCCTTGAGAGATTGAAATACCGTTTGGTGTGTACCAGCGAGCAACAGTAACCTTGAGTGCCAAGTTATCAGTAATATTAACAAGTTCCTGTACCGACCCTTTACCAAACGTGTTGGTTCCCACTATAGTTGCTACTCCATGTTCCTGAAGGGCTCCTGCGAGTATCTCAGCAGCTGAGGCACTTCCCTTGTTCACAAGTACGGCAACCTTTGGAAGCTCATCATCAAAAAGGTTCCTGTTTTGCGCATAGTGCACCACCTCACGCTTTTCAGGACCATGGTATTCACGTACCACCACATCACCATCATGTAGGAACCAACTTGCTATCTGCACTGCTGACTCTATGTATCCCCCAGGATTTCCTCGCAGGTCAATGATGAGTGAGTCCGAACCACTCTCCTTAAAATCTTCCAGTTCACGTTGAAAAGCATTTATTGATGTCTGTGAAAAACTAAAGAGCTGCAATACGTAAAAATCTTTCACCTCAGTCTCAAACGGCTTGTCCTCCGAAACCTTAGCAGAGGAGGATTCTTCTCCAGAGTCTCCTCCATCTGAACTTGCTGATTCTACCTTACCGTCTGGTTCAGTATCTCCAGTGCTTACAGCTACTTTTGGCACTTCTTTCGCAACGACTGTATGTGCTGTAGATGGTATTTCAATAGTACCTCGAGTAATGTATACATCTCTTGGTTCCTCATCAACTGACTGTATGAGTAGCTTCACTTCTGTCCCTCGCTCACCTCGTATTCGGTCAACTGCCTGATCTACTGTTTCTCCCTCTGTTGTGACATCATCAACCTTGAGGATCTTGTCACCAGAGACAAGACCAGCTTTCTCAGCAGGTGAGTCAACAAGTGGACTAACAACAACGAGACCACCTTGATACTCACCAATCACTGCACCTATTCCTTCAAGCGACCCTTTTGTTGAGATCTTAAAGTTCTCAGCAACCTGAGGACGCATGAAAACAGTGTAGGGATCACCGTAACTGTTCACCAAACCTTCAATGGAACTATACACCCTTGACTCCGGATCCATTGCCACAGCTGTTGTGGTTCCATACGGAGCAAACTTTCGCTCAAGCGTATTCCATACCCTCCAGTACGGTGTAAAATCAAAAGCGTCAGTGTTTGCTCCAACTTGAGCAGTGAGTATATCACCTTCAGTATTGACCAGATCTCTTGGTACTCCATCAGTAGGTACAACACGTCGTTCTCCTACCTGCACCCCCATTACGAACGCAGCAACCACGAAAACCACTGATGCACCAAGAATACTTGCTTTTGAGCTATCCATATTTGCATAGTATACACGCTACCTCCTACTCCTCCCACCCTTTTTTGTGTATGATGTGATACCATAGTCATCGCACAACATGATCAATGTTCACACAAGTGGAAATCCATCAAATGAAGCAGCTAAGGCGCTCATACAACTTTTAGCAACATATGCTGAGAGGGATATACTCCTCCTCTTCTCTGGAGGAAGCTCACTCACTATTGTTGACCACCTACATCCAAAGTACGTACCAAAAAACACAACTATTTCTGTTCTTGATGAACGCTACAGCACTGACACCAAAGAGGGCAACTTTGCATTGTTAGAAAACACGACTTTCCTACGAGCATGTATGGAGAAAGGTATACAAACTATTGATCCACGACCACAAGAACACGAATCACTCTTTGATACAGCAAAACGTTTTGATATCGCTCTTAAGCACTGGCACATTACTCATCAAAATGGTGTGGTCATTGCAACCGTAGGTGTTGGCAGTGACATACATACCGCAGGTGTACTCCCGATGACAGATGACCCAAGTGCTTTTGAAGGACTGTTCCTAAATAGTAACAAGTGTGCAGTTGGACACAATGTTGCCCCAGAACGAAACCCTCATGGAGAACGTATCACCGTCACCCTTTCCTACTTTCTACGCCACATACATCACGCCGTCGTGTATGCAACAGGAATACAAAAAAAGGAGGCACTCGAAGCAATGTTGCACGCAACGCCAGACTACTCAAAAATGCCTGCAACAGTACTGCAGAATGTTGCTCACGCTGAACTGTTCACTGATATTTCTCTCTAATTTAGAACGAGCACACTTGGGTGCAGTTCATGTCCGAAGGAATGGAAACACTCACCATATTGTATGTATGGTGAGTGTTTGAGTAATTGAAGTAACGAAGAAATTCGCCAAATAAATAATCTTACTGATAGCATTCACGAGTAG
The DNA here is from genome assembly GCA_003252295.1 of bacterium. Classification (GTDB taxonomy): domain Bacteria; phylum Patescibacteriota; class Minisyncoccia; order Phycocordibacterales; family UBA12088; genus UBA12088. Next base: position 118,541 of record QKEV01000003.1, on the reverse strand, counting down.
TAAACACCTCAGTCGCCGACGGCGTATCACCTGCAACAATCTCAGCAACACGTGCTGCACCAAGTTTTTCTGTGAAGCATGCCTGCATCTCAGGAGTTATGGAAGTTGGAAGATTTTCTGGATTGATACCAATAGACTCAAGTGCCTCCTCCTGCTGTGCAGAAAGTGCAGGATTCTTGTCTACGGTACTACCCCCACTCGTTGTTGAAACAGAAGTTGGAGTGTCACTTGTGAGTGTTGCTATGAGTGGACGAATATTGAACGGGTCAGCAAACCAAATGTATGCGAGACCACAAAGAATGATAAAGAATATGACACCGAGTGTCATAAAAAAGTATGTGAGTATTTTCTTAAACATATGTAACACTATAGCATCAAAAAAATATCGAAAATACAAACTATACACAGCACGCAGGTATATAATTTATTATATACCTAATTATATACTGAATTATATACCCAAAAGTTAACCTCGTTGTGACTTCCACGCATAGAAGGTCACTGCTGCGCTTGCAGCAACGTTGAGTGACTCAACGTCAGATGCTATAGGAATAGAGAGTCGAAAATCACACACCTCTTCAGTCTTCTCACGCATACCGCGCTCCTCGTTACCAAGTACGAATACTGATGGTTTTGTAAACTGCTCATCAGTGATTGAAGTGTCCCCCTCTCCGGTAAGACCGTACACCCAGAACCCCCTATCCTTTAAATCACGTAGTACCGTGTTGGTGTTCCCAATAGACACAAGTGGTAGTGCAAATGCCATACCTGCTGAAACTTTCACAACTGTACCGGTAATTGGTGCTTGACGGTACTCAGGTATGAGTACTCCCTTAATGCCAAACGCTGCTGCACTTCGAATAATAGCACCAACATTATGCGGATCAGTAAGCTCGTTTAAAAGGACTAAACCAGTGCCATCAGTCACCTCTAAACTCTCAATGAACGGTTTGTACTCCTGCAAGATCTTTTTTGGTGTTACAAGTGCAATGAGACCTTGATGGTTTGCATCACGATCGACACCTTGTGGTAAATGGTTTTCATCACAATTGTCATACGGTATACCAAGCGCCTGGGTCTTCTCCATTACGTCTTGGTTGGTCTTCCCAACAAAGTACATGTGACGCAACGCTTGCGGCGCACGTTTGAGCGCTTCAGAAATAGCATGCTTACCATAAATGTAAGCGTTCTCTTGTTTCTTCATATTGTTTTACTTTCAGTTTATTCTCCAACCGGGACTGGTACTGCTGTGGATGTTACTGTGTTAACTCCTACATCCCTCGCTTTAAAGCTCACACTCTCAAAATTGCAATACCTGCCAGCTGTATGGGTATACCATTTTACCGACACCGTGTCCATGGAGTAACCGATCTTAACTGAAGTTGCACCTGCTTGGCGCGAAGCACCGGTGTAGGTGTCTGAGATAGTTGCAAGTGCAAAGTTTGCACAGAGCTCAAACTCTCCTGTCGCTAAACCATTCTCACCAATAGTAAGTGGGGTAGTAATTCTATACTCATACGGCATCCCTGTTTCAGGATCATACAAACTGTCACAGTAGGAGAAGTCACTCGAACGTCGGAGGTCGCTCAACTGTTCTGGCAGAGCTTCAAATTTTTCTGTGTATGCGGCAACACACTGGGCTGTCGACTCAAGATCACTCGAGCGCTGTGCGTCAAACGCACGCACTCGCTCTGTATCAGGTGTTCCCGCCGCCATGAAGCCGAACGTGATACCGACAACTATGACACCCATGAGCGTCCCTGCGTACGATTTGAATACTCGCAACGACACCTCCTTGTGATACTGCACTCGTTTTCGCTCTAAAAGATAGAAACCGAAGACCGCACCAGCAAGAGAGAAAAGAGTGATTCCCTTAAGGAAAAACCGTACCGTTGCTTCACCTTGTAAGAAGGTATAGAGCACTGCAATAAGGTCACCCACCATGGTAACCGCCGCAACAAGAAGTACGAGGTACGTGATCCACCTCGTCAGCTTTGACTCCACCTTGCCCTCATCCTCATCAAACTTACGAAACCACAACTGCATAGACATGTAGTAGAGTGGGAATCCAATAATGAGCGCTGCTGTTGCGTAGTGAATCGCATCGCGCATGGCTTGCACCAGTGACAAGTTGTAGACTTGTTCACTTACCGGGAAGAAGTAGCTGATGATGTTAAAGAACAACATACCAAGCGCCGTCACCACAACACCAAGTAGGATAAAAGAAAAGAGGTTGAGTATCACCTCAAGGACACTCGACTTCTTGGTGTACATCCCTCGTGTACCTTCATTTGGTATCGGCACACCACTCTTTATGAGCGCACGAGCGTACGCCTCATCTGCTTCATCTTCTGACCACCCCACCGCCAGAAGCTGCTCTTTTATGTCACCCTTACTGGTGCCTGAGCGCACCTTTTCGATGACAAAGGTTTCGAGTTGCTGCACTTCCATACGTTTTTATATTAGAACTTGTAGTACCTAAACTGTAGCACAGATAGCACACTTAGCCACTACAAAAGGCCGCACAAACATGCTGTGCGACCTTTTAAAAAAAATTATAAAATTTTATTGAAGAACTTTACAACTGGATCTCGAGTACATTCGGTAAGCATAACCTGCGCAACACTTTCCTGACCAACAGAGTCAGCAATGAGACGTGCGAAAGCTGAATCACCATCAGCAATGTGATTATCGATCTGTTGCACACTACCTGTTATGACAAGTTTTGGTCGAGTTGCTTCATGCAACACCTTTCCATCTCTATCCAGTACTTCCTCAAAACCTTTACCAAATCGAGTAAGGAAAGCTTTCAAAACATCACGTCGTGCATCTTGCGCTTCATCCAAGATTACATACTGGTCAAAGAACGAAGCACTCCGAATGGTTGATGGGTGTACCACTTCAGACCTACCTTTCATCCACCCCTGTATCGCACCAAAACACAGATCATAGTCAATACTCACATCCTTGTTTTCGCTGCCGTTTTTAGCGCCTCCCTTTTTTCCTTTTTGTTTATTGGTGTTACCGGTGAGACTTTGTATCAGCTCCTCAAACGGCATCGGTTTCTTTGATGTCGCCTCTGGAAACATGTCACGCGTAAAGTAGTGCGCCAGTATTGTCATATTGTCATAGAAACCTTGAAGCCACGGACGCATTTTCTCCTCAACACCACCAGGAACCTCTGCAAGTTCTTTTTTGCCAACAGGAACTGGAACACGAGCAGCAACAATACTCCGATACCTGTTAAATTGCATCATTTGATAGTAGCCAGCTAATTCCGCAAGAAACGTTTTTGAGGTACCCACGTCACCATAGAGCAACACCACAGGCACATCAGGATCAAAGAGCACGTCAATACCCCTGTTCTGCGCCTCATTCCAAGCAACAACACCCCTAAGTGCGTTACTTTTCTTCCTGTAATCCTTAAGCTCACGCAAATGTACAACCTCCGGTGACACTTTTTTAATTACTCGAAAGTGTCGCTCAGGAGAACCAGCATCACCAGCCAGTACGATGAACTCATTCACATTGATACCGCGAAACGCTCTGTTCTTAAAAACACGAATACTCTTTTGAGCATTTCCGGTGGCACTCCTATCAGGAATTTCTTCCATGCAGTTGTTCCAAAAACTGTTTGGAAAGTAGTGCAATCTGTCCGTGAGCACTTTCTTTTCATCGAGTGACACTCTTCGAAAATCCTGCGCTGGTATCCCAAGTAGGAGAGCGAATAGTCGTGCCATCTTGTCTCGTGAAATAAAGATGAAATCATTTTTCTTTCGAGGTTTCTCTTTACTCCCGTTTGACTTTTTCTTGAGCTGAGTATTTCTATTTTTTATAAACTCTCTCAAGATAATAAGATCTGGATGATCAGATCCATCAAATTCACCCTGCAAAAATTCCTCCTGTGTTGGTACATTGAAAAACAGCTTACCAACCTTTCTGTTCTTTGGTGCTTTTGTTCCAGGTTCGATGAGTGGTATACCCTCATGGATAACATCCATACGTACACCTTCAACAAGTCTCAACATGAGATTGATTGCCATGCGTGTAAGCATGTTCTCTGTTTTAAGTCCTACTTTAAACTTGTCGAGCTCTAAAAGCACATGCCATGGCATACGCACATCATGTTCAACAAAACTCAAGAGTGCACCTGCAAATGACACAGGAACATTTGTATCAGCGGTAAATTCTTTTGCTGGAAACTGATCCAGTTTTGCTTTCTTGTTTTGTGCAACACGTTCTGCGACTTCAATTCCAGTTGAGGCGACAGGTGATTCTCCTTTTGTACCTTTGAAATTGGTAACGTTATTTTCACCGTTTTGTTTACGTTTCCGCACTGTACCTCTGTTAGGTTTGGTCTGACTCATGCAATCCTCCTCGTGCTTGTTTATAACAATTCTTCTCAACGAACTTCTCCTAGTTCCACTCTACATCTACCACAGCAAATGTCCACATATACAAAAAACGCTCGGAGTAAACTCCGAGCGTTTTTAACTTTTTACAATTTAACGAGAGCTACCCTCTCGCTTCCGTACTTCATTGCACTCATCATCAGCAAGTCCATAGAGAGACCAGTAAGTCCTTCTATCTGCATCACCCGTCATCGCTGTCGCAATTCCGTAGCGGAAACCAACCTGTACCTCTTCTGGAAAACCTAATTCAAGAGAGGTGAGGTTTTTAAGTGCCCGCTCCATGAATACCTCTATACCTTCACGAACGGTATCAGTGAATACAATAACAAACTCGTCGCCAGAATGATGACCAACGACATCCGCTTCACGAATAGTGTTTTGTAACACTTCAGCAGCGGCACAAATGTACCGATCACCATCATTGTGGCCAATGTTATCATTGACCCACTTTAGTCCCTTGAGGTCTATAGCAACAATGCTCAGGCACTCAAGTTCTTCCCGATGCAGCATACCAAAGAGTGGTCTTGTTATACTTTCCATTCCACTCTTATTAGGCAGCTTTGTAAGCTCATTTGTCGTTCCAAGAAGGAGTGCTTCATTATATTTCATCTGAAGAGTTCCTAATTCCTTTCTTAAAATAAGCACTTCATCAAAATACATCTCTGCCTTCTGAGTCAACGTTACCCTTTGTGAAAGAAATACTATACCGAGAATCATCAGGACTATACTTAGTCCAACAAACATGTATACAAGGTACTGCAGTGTTTGATACTCCATACCAAACCTCCATTCTTAAGTAAAAAGTTATATATAAAAGTCCTTAAATTTCCTACTTTATATTATATCATTTTTTAGTGTTTTGTCAATGTATACTATTGACTTTCTATAAAAATACAGTACCGTAAAGAATAGGTGGAACAATAAAAAATAAACATAGGAGGCAACAATGCAGTTTACAACAAAACCAATCCCTCCAGGTGAAAGCAATTTTATTAAAGATCCGCATATTGGAGGTACTCAAGCTTCACAGGTCAGAAAGAGAACGACCCTTGCCAAACAGCAGCCAATCGAAAGTGCAGGAATCACAGAAACATCAACACTCGGTACCCTTGAGGAATGCGCTGTAGCAGCCGTTGCTGGTGCCCTACTCAAGGCAGCACTGTCAGAAGAAGAGATTAAACATCTTTGTGCCATGCATATGGAAGGTCTATCCCACAAAATCTATATGACAGTACTGGACTATGTTCAAAAGTATCGCTAGCAAAAGCACCCGAACCAGTCCTTGGTTTGGGTGCTAAAAAATACGACCCCTGTAAACAGGGGTCGCGAGCGGAGTGCAGTCCTCAGAATATTAAATTCCGATAAAACCAGCCAGCATTCTGCTGGTAGGGGGGACCAACAAAGAACATGCCAGTCTCATCGAAAGAAAATATAATCTTACAAGACTGGCGCATCCTTTATAACATAGTGGGTATTTTTGTAAACTGGTAAATCACAAAATATAACCACATGTAACTATATTTGACACATGTTTATTTATATAGTATTATCTGCATAAGCTTATAGATACTCGTGTGGGGCTTGAGCTGCAGATTCTGACCTGATGTCTTTTTTCTGATTACTTTCCGCACAGCTCGAGACGCAAAAAAAATAGAGCGCGCCTCACTAACAAACTAATAATGCAAACTAAAACAAATCGACGTAGTCGAAGTAGTGGTGCTGTGAACCGTAAAAAATTCACGCCCAAGAGTAATTCCCGAAGGCGACGTTTCCAAGGGGGTAATTCACCTGTACAAGGGGATCAAAAAAGACGTGGTGGTAGGAGCCACTTCGGTGGAAGACGTCATGGAAATGGCAACAAGAGAAGGTTACCAACCTTTGACCCGTCACAGTTTATCAACAAAAACCCTGTTGAAGCCAAAGAGGAACACTATACCCCTCAAAATGACTTTACGACATTTGGTCTAGATCCACGCCTGGTACATACAGTACTCGATATGGGCTTCTCTATCCCTTCACCAATACAGGACAAGGTTATACCGGTTATCCTCGAAGGAAATGATGTTATTGGTCTAGCTGAAACAGGTACCGGTAAAACAGCAGCATTCCTTCTTCCACTCATACACAAGACACTCAAGGACTCATGGCGACAGACACTCATTCTTGCTCCAACTCGTGAACTTGCGATACAGATAGAAAATGAGCTACACAAGCTTACCAAAGGTATGAAAGTGTATTCAGTTGTCTGCGTAGGCGGAACCGGTATCGGACCACAGATAAAGAAGCTCCGAAACAGGAACCACTTTATCATTGGTACTCCAGGCCGTGTTCTTGACCTCATACGACAGAAGCATTTCACTACTACTGACCTTTCAGCAGTAGTTCTTGACGAGGCAGACCGCATGCTCGACATGGGATTCATTCACGACATACGTTCTATCCTAAAGGCAACACCTCGTGACAGAGAAACACATTTCTTTTCTGCAACCATCGATAAAAATACGAAAGACTTGGTAACTGAATTCCTACAGAATCCAATAGAGGTTTCAGTAAAGAAAAAGGATGTTACTAATAGCATTGAGCAGGACGTGGTACGCTACCGTGACGACAGTAAACTTGAAACACTCGTATCACTGTTTGATGACACAACATTGAGGCGCGTGATCGTGTTTGGTGCAATGAAGCACAAGGTGCAGAAGCTTTCTGAAGACCTCAACAGACGAGGTATTGCATCAGAAGCTATTCATGGCAACAAGACACATGGTCAGCGACAACGTGCTCTTGCTAAGTTCAAGAGTGGAAATGCACGAGTGCTCGTGGCAACCGATGTAGCCGCTCGTGGTATTCATGTTGATAACGTGTCTCATGTAATCAACTACGACCTTCCTACCTCATTTGAGGATTACGTACACCGCATCGGGCGCACCGGCAGAAGCGACAAGAAAGGTAAGGCGCTGACGTTTGTTGCAAAGTAATAAAGTTATTAAACAAAACCCTCCAAGTCTTGGAGGGTTTTGTTTTTATATATCTATTTTTTATCTTCGAGGAGCAATTGCTTCTGTTTCCTACTCATATGCTTGATTGCTGCTTCTCTCTGCAGTGCTTCTGACTTTGTTGAACGTTGTTCATGGTACACAAGATCCCGTACTCCTTTCATCTTTGTGTACTTTGCCCCTCGCCCTTCCCTGTGTTCTGTCACTCTCCGTGATAGGTCGGTCGTCACGCCTGTATACAGCGATCCATCCCCACACTCCAGCATGTAGACATACCATATGTTTTCTTCACCCATGCATGTAAGTATACAGTGCAATAGAAAAGCAGGCACAAGTGCCTGCTTTCATAAAAACTTTCGATACAACTAGAACCTCTTACCATGACGCAAGGTCTCAGTAAAAAACTTTTCGACCTTTCTTTTTAACTCCTCATCCCGAGGTTTTGGGTCAACAATACTTGGCTTCTTGATGATCTCCCTCATACGTTCCTTTGAGCATATCCCGTCAGGGAGCGTACAAAGAGCACTTAAAGTTGAGAAATCAGTTTCTGCCTTTTTTGGTGTCACCTTCTCTGTGTACCGATACATGAGTAATATACAAGCACCACAGACAGTGATGAATATACAAAATAGTGTTATCTGCAGCAGTGTCGAACACAGATCAACCATGTTCTCATTCGGCTCACCAAAAAAACAAAAGCCGCAGAGCATGGTAAAGAAAAGACTCAACATGAATACACAAGAATGAAGTCCTCTTTTTTTCATAGCATCTTCCTCCTGTAAATGATTGTGGTTTTCTGGCACCACTATTCCATAGTATTCACTTTTTTTCAACAACAACCTATTACATAGCAAAAGCCCGGTACATGGTGACCGGGCTTATAAACAATATGAAACTACAAAACACCATCCTGAAATGCTTGACGAAGAGCATTGAACTCCTCAGTATTGAGTACCACCTTGTTGCCAATACCATTCCTGATTACGTATTCATCTTTACGTGACATGGTCACTATGGGACAGCAAGCATACCCGCTTGAAAGAGCAACATGATGTTCCTCAACTCTATACAGTTTCTTTTCTTTCTTACCCTTCGTCACACAACTCTCCTCGTAAAGGTTCTATATTTGTTTCTATTACACAAAACTCCGAGTCACAGGGTACCTGCTCACGTGAATGTCGTCAACAATTTACTCTCCCTTGTTCCACGGCATCTTTTGCAATATGAGCACCATAGGGCAGAAGCCAACCGTTCCTGAAAACATGAGTCCACCGGCAACAAGAAGTGAGAGTGCAATGAACCATTCGTGTACATAGTGTGCAAGAACTACCCCTGTAATGATGAGTAGTGACGCCACAACAAATGATTGCCGTAGTGTGGGAAGCTGCTTCAGTGTTACCTCTTCGGTAATATTTTTTGTATGTAGTGCAAACATGATCTTATTTGTTATTTTTTAATCTTTATTAGTGAAGAAGACGAGCAAAGTCGGATACACAACGAGCGTAAGTACTGTCGAAAGTGAAAGACCGAACACGATCGCCCATGCGAGCCCCGACCATACCGGGTCACCTGCTATCGTTAAGCTTCCGAGAATAGTAGTGAACGAAGTGAGTACGATTGGACGCAACCGTGCCCGCCCTGCCTCAACAAGCGCATCTCTAAAAGCAGCGCCTTCGTTCTGTGCCTGTTCAACGTACTCAAGGTAGATAATGGCATTGTTCACCACGAGTCCTATGAGCGCTATAAAGCCAATGAGTGCCGTAGCAGTGAGGTAAACACCGAACACCGTATCGAGCACCAGAAAACCCCACAGTATGCCCACAAGCCCGAGTGGTACCGTGACCAGTATGAAAGCAGGTGTCGCAAAGCGATTGTACTGTGCCACTAAGACCGCATAGACGAGCATGAGAGCAACACCCATAGCTATACCGAGATCACGGAAGTTCTCGAGCGTCATCTCCCATTCACCACCCCAGACAAGCTGCACCTGTTCCCCGTCCTCATCCGTAAGGGTGAGTGAGAACAGCCCCCAATCAGTAACCTTGTATCCAGGAACATCGCCAGTAATGAGTCCTCGCATGAGTTCTATGACAACGTACACAATAGACCTGTTCTCCACCTCAGCGGTCACGTAGGTCGTAAGGAGACCATCCTCGAGCATCACAACAGAAGGACGCTCCTCGTAGCTAATGTCTACTACCGACGAAAGTGGAATGAGTGTTCCCGTACCACTCCTCACGTACAGTGTATCGATACTCGATGGTGCTGAACGGTCAGCATACCCGAGTGACAAAATAACAGGACTGTACTCATTAGACCGTGCTGAGGAGAACTCTGACACCTCAATACCGCTCTGCATGAGGGTGAGCATATTCTCTACAGCACTCTGCGTTACCCCATACTCACGAAGTGCGTCATGGTTGAGTGTATACACTACGCGTCCCGTCGCATCATCCCGCTGCACGTGAACATCTTCTACTCCTTCGCGTGTATCCATATACGTTGCAAGTGCATTGGCAAAGTGGTTACGTACATCCTCATCCTCATTGAGTACCTTTGCAACGAGTGTTGCACGAACCGGTGGACCAGGTGGCTCCTCAATAAACTGCACGTCTTCTGCAATCTCAGGGTACGTTGCTTTGAGCAGGTGACGCAGGTCACTCACCACATCACTTGAACTCAAGCTCCGTTCATCGCTCGGTGTTATGTTCACACGGAGTGTCGACTGGTTTGCAGCGCTCCTATTTTGCGCACCCTTAAAGAGTCCATTGAAATCAAGTATTGGTGCTGTAGCAACAAAGCTCTGTATACTCTCCACTGCTTCATACTCTGAAAAGTACGCAACGAGTAGTCGTCTCCTTCGTACGTTCTACTGACGTACCGGTAGGACCATCGTAGTACACGTAAAACTGATCTTGGTCAGCACGTGGAAGCATCTGGAAATGCACTAACCCAGAGAGCGGCAAGAGGAGTGATACACCAAAGAGCATGAGTGCCCCAAGGAGCAGCTTCTTTTGGTTGCTCCTACTGTGTACTATAGCTGTGAGGACTCGAGTGTAAAAACTGGTCACCTTTTCTACGTACCTATTCACAGCACGACTCAAACGAGTCTCTTTCTCCTCCCCCTTCAAGAGGTGTGAGGCAATGAACGGCGTCACTACGATTGCTACCAAGAGAGAAATGATGAGTGCAGCTGGAACGAAGAACGCTATCGGTCCCATGTAGGGTCCCATCATGCCGGTGATGTAGCGCATCGGGAGAAACACGATAACCGAGGTGACCGTTGAGAGTAAGAGACCGACCCCTATCTCATGCACCGCATGTGCTATTACCTTTTCTCGATTCTTTGGAGATGCGCTACCGTGAGCATATTTCAAATGACTGTATATGTTTTCAACTACCACAATCGCAGAGTCTACGAGGAGACCGAGAGAGAGGATGAGTGCAAAGAGGGTGATACGGTTAATCGTTTCTCCAAAGAGGTAGCCGAGTCCAAAGACAATGAGTAGTGTGACCGGTATAGCAACCAAGACCACGAGTGCGGCTCGTACCGAGAGAAAGAGGAAGAGTACCAATGCCACAATCACGATAGAGGTAATGAGGTTTTGTGTGAGACCGTTAATGGCATTTGATGCTGTTTTACCATCATCACCAACTACTCGATATTCCACACCGGCGTACGCATCTTGCTCGAGTAGTAGTTCTATCTCGTCCTGCACAGCTCTCGTCACAACAGGAGCACTCGAACCCTCCACTTTTGCAACAGAGAGCATGACCACCTCACTCTGTGTACCACTCTCTTTGCTCGTATGCAGTACGTACGAACGTCCGTTACTACTTCCCACGTATACATGAGCAACGTCACGCACGAGGACACCACTCCTCACTTCACGAGACCCCACTTCTTCGGGAGAATTAGCGCGAGCGTCGTAGACTATCTCTATTTGGTACTCGTCGTTCACCACACCGTTCTGCACTGTCCTGTTTTGACTACTCGTGAGCACCTGTGCAACCTCCTCAACAGTGAGGTTGTACGCTAAGAGCTTTGCCGGATCTACCTCCACCTTGAGCACCTCTCTGTACGCACCGGTCACAGACACCTCACTGACGTTCTCTATTTGCGTGAGCGCATGTGAGAGCGTAACAACACGTTCACGTAGTTCAGTGAGCGTGAGTGTAGGAGACCCAAAGACCACCTGAAGCACGGGGACCGTCTCCGGGTTTATCTCGATGATGCTTGGTACGGATATGAAGCCACGTGCAAGGTAGCTGTGCTGGTTGAGCTGTGTCGTGAGGTCCACCTTCGCCTTCGTGGTGTCATACCCCACTTCAAAGATGACTGTTGTGACAATGTGCGATCCATCAGTGACTTGCGTATAGATATCATCAACACCAGGCACGGTACCCACCTTCTCCACCATCTCATACACCACCCTATCGAGTGACTCCTGTATCGTTGCACCACTGTAGTCGAGTGATATAGCAAAGGCAGGACGTTTTATCTCAGGATTGTACTGCTTCGGCGTAAGGTAGAATGACACTATCCCGAAAACGAGTGAGGTAATGAGTAAGAGTACAGAGAGCGGTCTATGTGTCGTAAAGAAGTGACTCACGCGCCCAACTATATTTATATGTTTATCTTCTTCCATGATGCCTGTCTGTTAGAGTGTTCCACCAACTGCTGAGAGGAGTGCTGTCTCACGTACCTGTACTGGTTTTACGTAGAGTGTATCTCCCCTGTCATACACGACAGCAACCGATGTTGACTCATTGTCAGTAAAGCGAACGTACGGACCGGTACTGCTAAAGTGTACGTACTCTCGCCCAATGCTGTACACATCACCATTCGTACTTGCAAGTTCGAGTGTTCCGGCAAGCACCTCGCCACTCCTGTATGAGTCACCACCAACAACAAGGAATACTTCAAGTGCACCGTTCTGTAAGACCGGTGCAAATCGATCAACGTACCCAATAGTGGCACCGTCTATGGTAAACGGCTGACCCTTAGCAACGTATGAGGCAAACTCAGCCGGCACAGTCACTGCCACCTCATACACTCCCGTTCCCCGAAGCTCTAAAAGCGGTGTCCCTGGTGTCACATACTCACCGTCTTCTACATACACCTTACTCACCACACCAGCAAACGGTGCTTGTGTGTACGCGAGACTCAACTGTGCGCGGAGCACCTCTGAGTTTGACCGTGCAACACTCTGCGCCTGCTCATCTATGGAAGCTTGCAGCTCTGCGGCACTCCGTGCCAGTGCTGCACTCGCGTCAGTAACCTTGGTATTCGTCACCTGGACGACACTATCTTGCTGTGCTGCATCTTGTGCTGCCTGAAGCGCAAGTTTGTATGAAGAAAGGTTTGTCTTTGCATTTACTATCGCACTGCGCATCGCCATGTATGATTCGTACACATCACCACCCACCTGTGTCTCCCGCTCATCGAGTGCATCTTCTTCACCGGTCATGAGGGCGTTGTGTATGCGGTTCAAGACGACGTTTGTATCGGTTGCCAAGAGAAGTACCGCGGCAACATCTGCTTCATCATTTCCCTGCAGTGTATGGAGTCGTTCTAAGAGTTCACTATCATCACCGGTACTTGCAGAAAGCATTCCTGAACGTAAGAAGTTTGGGTTACTACCATAGAGTGCTTCAACAGCGAGCTTGTACTCATCCATACCATCACTCGTAAACAAGCGCCTGTTGGTGTCTATGTAGTCGAGTGCTCGTACACTCGTGAGGAGCGACTGCTCAATACCTGCTAGGAGCTGCGTACGAGTGATACGTACCTGTGACTCATTACCGACACTGCGCAGTGTCGCAATACTCGTCGCACTCTCATAAGCACTGTCTTGTGCAATACGTTGCATGTTGGCGGTCTCCAGTGCCAGCTGCTGCTGTGAGCTCGTGAGTGCACTCTGTGCATTTGAAAGTGACAGCTGGGCTTGTGTTACCGGTGCATCGAGCTGTGCAATGAGTGTACCCACCCCAACCGTATCACCTTCACGAGCAATATGGTTCACGTTTCCCGAAGTTTCCGCGTACACCACCATTGTGTCAGCGGCAGTGAGTACCCCTGAAACACGTACCGGTATGGTATCTGCCTTTTCTAGATACACCTCATCCTGCACCTTTGTGACTCTCACCTCCTCATCTTTATTACCTATAAATACGTAGAGTATACTAAAAAGCGCAAGGGTTACTGCCCCTGCTCCAAGTACACGTGCCTGCTTATTGCTTATTTTCATAGTTGGTGTAGTATACCCCTAGGGGTATATATAAGTCAAGTGTTTTGTATGTACCCCAAGCCGTATATATGTATAATGTGTGCATGGATAAAGAATCATCAACTAAGCTCATACACCGACTAAATAGAGCGGAAGGTCAGATCCGTGCCCTAAAACGCATCATTGAAGGAGGTACCTGTGCTGACTGTAAAGAGTTCATCACCCAGGTAAAAGCTGCTCGAAGTGCACTGCAGGGTGTGAGCGAGGAGTACATTGCTCATCACATACACAAGTGCGAAAAACTTCCCAAAGAGCAACGTGAGGAGCAGATCAACGAAGCTATCAGACTACTAGCGAGAGGATAGGTATTGACATAACACTATTTTTAGTGTATATTCAAGACAGTCAGATTGAGATTCTTTCAACTACCCTGCCGTAAGGAATACGGTACTTTTGCAAGGAGGACACTATGTCTCAAAATGTACACACTTTTCCAGAGCGAAAGCTCGAAATGTCTCAAGAAGAAATGGGTGCCATTGCAATAGCATTTACACGTCACCACTTAGCGAAACATATGCACCTCGAAGCAAGACTTCTTGAGGAAATCGATGAAATCGCAAGTGAGCTTGGTGTAAAACCTGACCGTCTTATGCTCGTCGTGGAAATCCTCACACGGGAAAACCTCGAGAACATGTTCGTCGCAAAAAAATAAGTCGGTCTTAAAAAAAGACTGCGCATAAGAACTTTATCTTTATGAAACCCCGACACACTGTGTCGGGGTAGTTTTTATTCAGGTGACATGTGCCCTTTGGGTATTTATCACCTGAATAATCACCTGAATCTTTTACACCTCACCCCCAATACCAAAGAGTAGTTTGAAGGTGTTGCGGTTCTTTTTCTTATACTTCATTCCTTCATACGTTGTAAACGCAAACATATGTTTGAAGACCCATATACGTATATAGTACCCATACACTTTCTTGGGTTTTTCAAACCTAGGAACGCGCCACTCCTTCTCCCCCTCCTCGTACTCAGTCGAGAAAAACGTTCCATTCCCTATACCTGCTTCTGCATATACTTCTGTCATAGCATTATTTTAAGACTTCTTTGAGTAGTTCTGGAAAAGCTTCTGTGCCTAGATCCTTTAAGCAAAAATGTCCGTGATTTGTAAACTCTCTGTACTCAATGTTTTTTACTTTGTCACGTATCTGCCGCACACTTTCCTGTACCTCTTCCATATCATTATCACTATTGAAAATAGTTATTCCTTTTGTACGCGCAGTAAACTCAGGGTCAATAGTAAAATCAAAGAACTGATTTCCTTTCCTATTGTTTGGGTCAAGCCATGGGGCAACCAAGACTACCTTTCCTACCGTTACGTCTTTATGTTCTGAAAGCCATCGCACCAAAAAACCACCTCCACAAGAGTGTCCTACAAGAATAGTTTCTGAGGTAACATCAAAACGCTCAAACTCTCTCTTCCAGATAGAATACTCTGGTTCATATGCATTTGGTACTTCTGGTGTTGCTGCTGGTATATCATGCATGAGTAGCTGCTTCTGTAGCCAAGGAAGCCAATGGAAGTTACTTGACGAGGGATACTCTGCTGAATAGTACTCCTCCTTATCTGATGTGCCGTGTAAAATAATTGCGTTTTTCATTGTTAGTTTAAGTTATTTACCACAACCTCACGTAGATACCTATCTAAATTCTCTTCCTGCTCCATTTCCTCTTTGGTGTACCAACGGTACTGATCATTTTCACTAGTATCGAGCACCATATCTCCCTCTGCACTTCCTATGTAGGTGAGTCGTACGATATGCTTCTCCTCTAGGAGAATATCCTGAGCCGCAATGAGTGTCAGCTCAGTACTTAACGTGAGACCTGTTTCTTCATACACTTCTCTTTGTAAATTTTCTATAAGTGGGGTACCTGGGTCTATGCGCCCGCCAACAATATCCCACTCACCCTGCACCCCCTTGTACTTCTCTGTATTCCTGTGCAGCAACAGGTACTTACCTTCTTCATTTTTGAGCAACACCTTTACGCCAACTTGTAACTTCATAGACCTATATTACAAAATAAACTGACCCTTCTCAAAGATGACCTGTTCCTTTCCGTTTTTCAGGTATGCAGTTACCGTCCTGTCAGTGGTGGAAACGATATCTGTGTGCACTGGTGAATCATTGAAGCCCATTTTTTTCCATTCTACCTTCTTTACCTTCATAGGATCTCCATCAAAGCAGTCACGGTATGAGTCACCGAGCGCTATATGCGTATTACCATACTTACCACCCACATTCTCATCATAGAGTGTTTCCGCCATAAACTTTGTGATACGAGAGAAACGACTATCGGTAAGCGAGAACTCTCCCACCTTGTCCGCATTCTTTGAAGCTACCATACTCTTGAGTACCTGCTTGTTTTTCTTTGCACTACTCTTCACCACCTTCCCTTTCTCAAACTCAAGCTCTATACCATCTATCAAGTTGCCATACACGTAGAGTGGCTGGTTAAACCGTATCCACCCTTCTGTCCCTCGCCAGTCAGGTGAGGTAAATATCTCAAAACTTGGAATATTCCTACCGCTACCACCTATCCATTTTCTCTTCTCACCTAACGTGAGCCAGAGATCTACATCTCGTCCCTCTACATGCAACCTATCTATATCGAGTGTGTTGAGTTTTTTGATGTACGTATCCATCATTTTGTACACCTCTTTCCATTTTTTCACCGGATCCTTCTCATCGAGGAAACACGCTTTCACTATCTGGTTCCAGTATGCACGCTCACTGAGTCCCGCTTCTTTTGCCAACTGCGGTGTACCGTACAATCCAACAGTCCAGGTAAACTTTCCTGCATATTCCTTTTTATCTCTCCATTCATGGTACGGCTTGTGCACTGACTGTCGTTTCATTATCCTCTCTGGATCAACACCTTGAAGTGATGTTATATCAGTCTTTGAAGTGATAAAAATGTTGTGGTCTGCTTCATCCGCAAGCCCTTTAAAATACTTTCTAGGAAAGTGTGTTATCTGATGATCTTCCGCACACTCATAGAACGCTCTATCGAAAGCAAACCATAACTCATTGCTTGGCAAGTAGTTCTGTATCGTATGACCACCTGCCTTCCAAATAGCATGGAGCACCTCTGCAAAGAGCGGTTTAGCTGCCTCATTCGCTGAGACAACGACCACCTCTCCTTTCTTGATACCCTCGCCACTATTCAAGGCAAAGTTCACGAGAACATCTGCGTAGCGTTCTAGTACCTTTTTTGGTGGTGTGTATGGTGTTTGTATTTTCATCCTGCAAGTATACCATTTTGCAAAAATACAAAACAAAAGAGCCGGCAGTACCAGTCTAGCTACTATAGACTGGTACTGCCGGCTCTTTTTTCTTACCCTTAGTTACCTCCTCGTCGAGCACCTCCTCCCATAGGACCTCCTGCATCTTCCGGTGGTGTACCAGTGCCGTCACCCGGCACTCCTTCTGGTGGTGTTCCCATTCCAGCACCCTCAGGTGGCGTTCCCATTCCTGTTCCTGGACCAGCACCTTGTCCTGTTCCATCACTACTTCGCATCATTCCCTCACCAGCACGGATCTGGGTACGCAACTCAGTACGAAGTTGCTGCGCCTCCTCAAGAGTTATTTCCCCATTTCGAAGCTTGGTGTGTATTTCAGCACGTTCCTGTCTTCGTTCTTTAAGTGTCGTTAATTGGTCTTCAAGGAGTGCTGCACGTTCTTCATCATCACCCGCAACTGCCTCTATACGTGACTGCACACGTTCCAAACGTGCATCAAAAAATGCTTCTTTCTGCGCCCAAGCATCGTCCATTATTACCTGCCACTGTGCAAGCGCTTCTTCTGCTGTCATATCTCCTGCATCCACCTGTTCTTTCAAGGCATCATACTGCACCTGCAGTTCTTGAACCAAAGCGTGCACATCAAATGTATCTGTCTGTGCAAACACCGGTACAGCAGCAAAAAGTATCATGACTGCAGCCACACCTCCTAGTATATTTTTCATACGTTTTTCTAAACTAGAATTAATAATTAAAAGGTCTTTGCCTCCATTTCATCGAGAGCTGTTTCAGCTTCCATTTCATCAGCCTCTATATTTTGTATCTCAGTAGATACATCACTACTTCCCTCTTCTAAAGCTGCAGAACTACCAGTTCTTGCGTCTTGAGAAGTTGTAGTACTTGATGTTCGCATCATGAAGTACAACGCTCCAAAAACTACCACGATCACAATAATTCCCGTGATCCATTTATTCATACAAATTTATTAATTAAACCTGCTAAGCTGCACAAAACGACGAACGCACTGCGCTTACCTATTGCTACGCAAGCTGGTTAAAATTTCTTTCACCCATTCTTGTGTTACTGATGAAATACGATAGTATGACAGAAGAATCAATAGAGTCACTGTAAACTATGAACACAGGAGGAATACAATGCCATCGATAATTACTAACAAACTCAAGCCTATAGCAAATCTCCCTGGAATAACTACAAAAGAAATTCGCTTTTTAAGACAAAACCGATTAACACTAGGTTATTTGGAAGAAGGGTCTAATTTGTTCGTAGTACGTGGAAAGTTTTGAACAAAGATTAGGTATTTCCGCGGTCGTGGAACCACAAAACAAGGATGGAAAGAAATTGATTTGGAAGGAAATGATGTAACAGAACTTTCCAGTAAATGCGCCTAGCACACACCTGGACCAAAAAAAACACCCGCCTCTTCGGCGGGTGTCTCTCGTATAATTACGCCGTAACACTTTCACAAGTGCAGTTATCTTCTGCTTGTCCGCACGCTTCACACTTTGCCTGCATCTTTGTGCCATGGCGACACATACGCCAATGGTTTGGATCAAAGAATTCACTCTCTTCGCTACATTTTGGACACTTCCAGTGAGGTGCAGGTCCACCGCACTTGTGACACACATCACTCCGCACCCTGTCACCATACTCTTTTGCTATTTCATTCATACCTACACTATACTACTGCGCTTACCTGTATGGCAAAAAGGTGTGAAGGTGTAACAACTAACCTTATGGAAAATACTAATTCCAACCGAAACCCCAGTTTGCATTTACGGTCTTAGTAAGAATACTATCACCAAAAATACGTACCGTAGCGTACACGGGATGCTGTAGTGCAACCCCCATCATTCCCCCTTCATGCACAGCATCTCTGAACTCCTTATCTACACGAACCCGTTCTTCCTTACTGCCACCATACCAGTACGCTATATCATGTTTGAAACATGCTTCATTAAAATCACTCCCCATGAGCGTATCAAAGAAAAACGTGCAACCATCATAGACAAAGGGTTGTGGTGGTACTACCTTCCCATGTTTCTCACCATACTCAAGGGCTTGAGTATGCATAGTATCAGTTGTTTCAGGAAGTGTGAGTCGTTCAAAAGTAACACCGAGTATGACAAGAAAAACAATAAATATTTCCACAAAGCGTATCTTCATGTATACAATCGTACCACAACTCTATTGCTCAAAAGTATGTGCTGTGTACTATGTATTGAGGAGATGTTTAAAAAATAACTAGTAGGTGACAGTATGGAACAACAGGAAGAAAAAGTACTCAATCTGGCAACAGTGGTGTTCTTGAAGAAAAACAACAAGATACTTTTAGCACGCAAGGTAGATAAGATTGGTAAAGGAAAACTCAATGGTTATGGAGGTGGTACAGAACAAAATGAAAGCATAACTGCATGCGCCACACGAGAACTCAAAGAAGAAAGTGGTGGTGTACTAACCACAAGTGAGGATCTTGAGAAAATAGCGATTGTACACTTTCACAATACAAAGAGTGATGGAAGTATTTTCGTTCTTACTGTTCACTTTTACATAACATGTTCATGGTATGGTGAACCACAGGAAACAAGTGAAATGAAAGAACCAGCTTGGTACAGCATTTCTGACTTGCCTGTAAATGACATGATGCCAAGTGATAGAGAATGGTTGCCACTAGCTCTACAAGGTAAGAAACTTATTGCTCACGCCTACCTCAGCCCTTTTCAAAAAGAAAAGACGAGAAAAACCAAGATAACCTTTGTCTCAACTTTTGCAAAATAACCCGCTCTTTCGAGCGGGTTAGTGTTACTCTTCACTTCCTTCTACATCCATGGAGAGCGTCAGTTCAATTTCTGGACACAGGAGATCATTTGATGAAATGTATACAGTACTCCTGATCGGGCCACCCATGGTATCTGCATGGACCTTAGGGTTAAAGTACACCCACAGTCTCGTACTATCACCTGGTTCAAGTGCATGATCTTCTAGCTCAGCCGTAGTGCAACCGCAACTCATACTCACCGTACCTAGGTTCAACACCTCTTTCCCAATGTTTGTAATCGTGAAATACGTTTGGATGATGTCATCTAGTTCATGCACGTACCCAAAGTCATGATGTGTCCTGTCTGTAGAGACGAGTGGTCTATACGTACGCAGTAGTTCTTCAATTTTCATAGTAGTTTTTTGTTACAGACACTGCATGTGCCTTTTTCTATAAAGCGATATTTGAGGGGCAGATATAGCAGGAAATAAACTTACATATTTCCCTCTCATCTGTTTACATGACTCCTCACAACTATGCGTAGGATAACTTTGGATGCAGTATCCCGTTAGAAAATAAGTATTGCAGTGGTCTATACAATACATCATCTGTATGTTCAGAAACTTTGTATGGTACATGCACGCATATAGTTCTATCAGCAGTACAGCATGTTCTGCTTCTTTTTATCAAAAATAGAACCAGGGTAACAAATAGCAAAACAGGAGTGAGTGCAAGGAAGGTAAATTTCCAAATCTCAATATGATCAACCATACTCATAACATGGACACTGCCATCATGTGGCATAAAGAGGCAGCCCACCATCTGACTTGAAGCAGCATTTCCCAAGTTCATTTCAAACAGACTAGAGACACCAGTTACCATGAAGAAAAAAAGTACTATGAGGCCAAAAAACCACCTTGTTCTTTTCTTTTGTAACGGAAACTTAAACATAGTAGTGCTTCCTTTGAAGCAGAGTACTAGTAATGATACCTGTTCAAACATTTCGGTCAAACCAAACATGTTGTATTGCAAGAAATAATGGTAATTAAAAGAGAACGAACAACCCACTCGATGAGTGGGTTGTAAGAATCCCATATACTTAATATCCTATCTTCCCTTTGTATACACACATAAACCTTTCCGCGCTAAAGCTGGGGTGCATTTTTCTTCAAGTGTACGTACATCAATGAGTACCGTGTCAGTACTGTATAATCCTTCACTATCGGTAACAGTAAGTGTAAACAAATACTCACCAATAGGTTTAGTTACCTCGACAGTACTTGCAGTACCTACCACGACATCATTCTCATCATTCCACAAATACGAGATGATATTGTTCTCTTTATCGGTTGAAGCGGTACCATCAAGAGTAAATGTTTCTGTACCATCACTGTTACTGTCGACAAGCACCTGATCTGCTCCAGCATCCGCTACCGGAGAAGTGTTTCCAGTGGGAACCACAAGTATTTGAAGCGCTTCTTGAATATTTACAAGACCTGCACCATACTCCTCTACCTTTCCAAGTGGAGTAGCACTGTCACCAAGAATACTCCTTACTTCATCTGCAACACCATTTACTCCGTTCATATCTTCCACACCCGCTGAAAGCAATAAGGCAACTGCACCTGTTACATGTGGTGTTGCCATTGATGTACCAGAGCCAGGTTTGTAGTAATCACCATCAATAAGTGTAGGTTGTGGATCATAATGACTTGAATCATCATTCCAAGCAGATATTACTGATACTCCAGGAGCAGAGATCTCAACATCCGGACCAGTACTAGACCAAGTAGCTCGTACATTATTTTGATCAACAGCAGCTACCGCTATTACAGAACTGTACCGTGCCGGATAGTCTACTGTGTCACCTCTTCCGTTGAAACGACCATCATTCCCCGCAGCAGCTACAAGCACTAAACCTTTTGCATATGCAGCATTACATGCCTCTTCATAGGCACTACTTGCAGACTGTGATCCTATACTCATATTTACCACATCAAGCTTTTCGCCAGTTACCGTACCGTAAAATTCACCATCATACCAAAGCTCAACGGTATCACCCAACGCCCACTCTATCGCATAGATAATGTCACTCTCATACCCACTTCCCTCATCACTGAGTACACGTAGTGAGTACAGGTTACATAATGGAGAAACACCAACAACACCCAAACCATTATCGAGCGCACAAATAGTCCCTGCTACATGTGTACCGTGTCCATACACATCTTCATAATTTTCATTGTAGTTCCAAAAATTATACCCACCAACAACATCGAGATCTTGATGTCCACTATCAACACCAGAATCTATGACACCAACCTTCACACCTTGGCCAAGGATACTCTGCTCATGTGCAACCCCACTGTGTACGTGGTCAATTCCCCATCCTCGATAGTACTCTTCGTCATAGATCTCTGTCGCTTTTACTTCATGATCTAGTTCAATACTTGTAACATGAGGGTTTTTTGAAAGACCCTCTATTGCTTGTTGAGGTATCGTAACTGCAAGTGCAGGAATAATAGAGTAACTATGGGTCACCTTGCCTCCAAATGCACGTACAAGTCCTTGCTCAGTTTTCCCTGGAACACTGTCAAAGTGTACAAAGACACGCACTTGCTCTTGTGTGTCACTTTGTACTGATGCATGAGCAAGAAAGACATAACTCATGAAGTACACAAGTATACCCAAGGTGAGACAAGTTACTGTTAAAAGTCGTTTTGTAAGAAACATATCACAAACATTATCTTGTAATTTACTTATCATCATACAGCAAGAAATCAAAAAAATAACTAAAAAAATATATGTACCTGTTCAAACATTTCGGTCAGAACAAACGTGTTGTGTTACGAGAAATATTGGTAATTAAAAAATAAAAACCCCGGGTATCTCCCTGGGGTTTAGTTAGTGGGTTGAGTCGCAAGAGCCTGTAGCTCCTGTGCTATGACACACCTCTGTGTGTTTGTCTCAGGACCATAACCTTGCGGTTCAATAGTCCTTTCATAGACAGCACGCTCAACGAAAGTATGTGTTATTGCAAGCGTGCGCTTGCTCTCTTTATATTATGCACTATTTATAGTTTTTGTCAAATTTTGCCAGTTCATTGAGAAAGTAGTTACCTATTGCTTCCAGTATGGTTTGAAAGTATCTATCTGCTCTACCAACTCATCGGCAGTTTGCCCTCGATACTGAAATGCTCGGTCATCAACATATAAATGAGCAACTGGCTTGCCGCTATTTCCACTTTCAACGTCACTGTTCTTATTTATCTCATCAACAGGAAGGTTATGTTTCTGTACATACCCTTCCAGTAATTCATGAGCGAGTGTTGAATGAAGAAGTATCTTGTACCCCTTCTCTCGCAGTTGCCTCATTGCTTCTACCACCTCGAAATTAGGGTCGTGCTCAATATACTTCTCCTCACTTGAAAATGGTAACCCGTCATGTTTTGCAACTACACCTAAAAAATCAAATGCAATTGCTCTTCTAAATTTTGGTTTTTGTTCTTGGTAATCCATATCTAGCAAGTATACACAAAAAACACCACGGGGTGTTTTTTTACGTTTGCTGCCCGCCCCTTCTTCGCATAAAGCTACGAAGAATACAACAGGGAATCTCACTGCTCGTTCGTTACACTCACTGCGCTCATAAGACCACTCGGTCTTATGGTATCCCTCCACGGGGAAACTATCGTTTCCCCGAGCTCTGCACTTGGTTTTGTAATTCATACTTCATAACAAAACTCTACGCCCCCTACGTGTTCAAATCCCTGTCGGGCTAGCAACGGCAAACACCACAAACAAGTACTTGTTTGTGGTGTGCCGATTGCTGGCTGTCTGGGACGATGTTAGAACTTTAAAAAAGTAAATTATTTGTCTTTACCTGTTTTAAAATGGAGATTTGGTGGTGTCACACCATCTTGACCACCGGCATACTGGCTTTGTAGCTCCTGCTCTACTGGAGTGGTTAGTGTTGAAAATACCATCATAGCAATTGGGTCTTTATAAGACAATTTGACTCTAAAGTTACCAACATTCTTAATCTCAAGAACTACAACATGTGGCTGTTCAAAAGTGCCATCTGCAATCGATGCTGTAACGTGTGTCGTTAACCCTAGTCTCGCTACAGTACTTCTACCATCCAGTATCGATAAAATATTTTTTGGTGTTTGTATTGCTTCATAAGTAGCACCTAAAATAAATTGATTTGGTTCAAGGTAGAAATCCTCTTTACTTAAATCAATTTTTTTATATTTAAGGTCTTTTCCTTCAGTTAAGCTGACAACCTGCCCCTCTTCAGGTACTAAAAGTTCTTTTCCTAGATGAATACGTATACCAACTGGTCTAATATTTTTCTTATTAAAATCTGGTTTGATGATTAAATCACCTTTATCAACTAATTCTTCAATTGTTTTATGTGAAAGATACATAATCTGAGTATACCAAAGTTCGATAGTGAGTAGCAGGTACTCAAAACTAACTAGTGTTTACGTATTCAAAACTCGTGCTGCCCGACAGGGATTCGAACCCCAATTTTTGGTGCCAGAAACCAACGTCCTACCATTAGACGATCGGGCAATTTTTACTTCAAACTACCGATTACTTTTCCTTATACTGCCTGACAATCCCACCAACACTGACAGGTAAACAGGCAATGTGCTCCACACTATAGCAGATAACTTATGTTTCGTCAGCTACTTCTTCACCCTTCTCTAGACGCTCAATATCTTCTTCTGTAATACCAAGCTGGTCAAGTACCCACACATGTCTATCATTTGTCGGGTCATACTTGCCAACCATAAAACGGTGCACCTCATTACTGTTTGCATTAATGAGGTCGTACACACCAATATTCCCTTCTCGATACACAATATCCTTCGTAAACGCATTACCTGGAGAAGTGCAAGTGGTACCTCTGAAAGCTCTTACGCATGTATTCCAACTAGCATCTTTTGCCTTTTTTACCCGATCTTCTCCTGTTGAGGTTTTTATTCGTGCGATATTATACTGACACAATATTTCAAACACATCCCTGAAATTTCTTTTTGTCCCATCAACGCCATGTGCAAGTGACCCAGCAAGATGTCCCAAGAAACCCGCATATTCATCTGCTCCCTCAATCTTATGCTGCTCATATGTTGCAACCCCTTCCTCACCTTTCACGTATCTATCTAGACCCAAACCAAGGAGTCTCAGTTTACTCCTCTCTCCATGTTCTCTTCTTTGTGCATGGGTACCTAACTCGTGCGCAATGAGTGACTCGACTTTTTGTTTTGTTCGAGAGATATCTTTTGGCAGATATACTGTTTTTTGCTCTTGGCTTGCACTCACCGTTCTTCTGTTCTCATCAGTAACAACCTTCCAGTCAGTAAGTTGCAATGTTGCAATTGCTTGTTCAAACAGTTCAAGAATTTGCTCTGCATTCAGTTTCTCAGTGGTATCTTTTTCTTTTTTGAGAAGACCATCACTGATTGTTGCAGTATCAACCTTATTGAGATCTACATGTTCCAGTAGCCATTCTGACGCCTTTATTCTCTCATCATCACCCGATCTTTGCGCAACCTCAACAACCCCTCTTACCTTACTCAGATCATACTGAAATATTTCTTCAGAAGGTGTCCCATATATAAACCTTGAGTACCTTCCAAAACGCCTGTCGTTCCCCTCTTTTGCTGCCCTTAACATCCTTAACTGAGCAATTTGTTCATTTATCCTCCACCTGTACACCTGAGTAACTACCGGGTCGCTATGTTGCAGTGCAGTTTCTTTAAGTGCTACTAGTTCACTCTCTCTGGTTTCAAAATCAAAGTTCTCTAGTAAGGGGTAATCAAGAACAGGATTCTCGATCTCATTCTCAAAAAAACTTTTTTTCTGATTTTCTCTTTCCCTTTTGTCTCCTTCAAGGTACTCATAATCCTCAAAAAACAGTTTTTCAAAAGCAGTATACAAATCGGCATCTAAAACCTCTTGTTGCGCAACACTTGTTTCTTCAAAGGATTGGTGAAATTTTTCAGACATATGGTAATAGTATCACTACTAACCCCTCGCGTATGCTTCAAAATAATCCATTACTAAGGAATTCATATTTACTCCGGTTGCGTTTGGATTCCATTTATTCCAACCTGGATTTGAATTTACTTCAGTAAAATAGTACTTCCCAGTTATTTTTGAACGCATAAAATCTACCACATGCAAATCAAGATTAAGAATTTTAGCAACCTGCTCTGCTAAAGGGTAGAGTGCGTTTTTATCTTCATTACTCAAAGCTTCCATCCTTCCACCGAGACTCACATTACTTCGAAACTCACCACTGTTTGGCACTCTCCTATATGAAGCAACTGGCTTACCACCTACGAGATGTACCCTACAATCATACTCATGTGGTATGTATTCTTGGTAAAAACATGGTTTCCTCAGACTCTTTGAAGAGGTTGTCATAAACTCTTTTTCCGAATGCACTAAATGAACATCTCTACCCTGGGAACTCACATCGGCCTTAACAACAAAAGGACTTCCAAGTTTTGATGCAATAGTTTTAAAATCGTTTGAGGTATCTAGAACAGTTTTTGGAGTTAATACATTTTCTCTAGAAACTGTTGCTGTTTGATATGTCTTCTTCTCAAGAAAGGCATGTGTAATGTATTGCAAATTTAAAGCTTCTTTTTTGTGTTTAGACAAGTACGCCTCAATTACCTGCGCCCAAACATATCCAAGTGATGTTCTGTAGTACAACACGTCGTACTCAAGCAATCCTGCTTGAGTCAAAATATTTTCTGCATCTGTAACATCTTCGGTTGAAAAGACAATTTTTGTGTACGTATGACCACGTTTCTCTGCTTCTTTTTTCAATGCTAAATCAATCGTATCACTCTGCACTCGTGATATAACTCCTATACGTATCTTTTTTTTACTCATCACTTGTCTCTTCTTTACCAACTTCTAATTCTTTTATTTTTTTTCTTTCTAAACGTTTTTGTTTCTCTTCATCAGTTGGTGTGTACTTGGGATCAACCAAGAAACCTTTTAGGTTACGACGACCAATAATCATAGGATAACGCATGTGTGAGCGATCGGTGATTGAAGCATCGGTTTCAATATCCATACCATGAAGACGAAATACAACATGCACCCTATCACGCACCTCTTCTGGTCCAAACCCAGTACGAACAAGCTTCTGTCGTGGATGTTTCTTCAACCCCAACTCTTCTACAAGTGCCGTATCTATTGAAGTACTGTAGGCACCAGTGTCTACCTTGGCTGTAATCTTCTTCTTCCCTTTTGGACCATAGATGACAACCGGCTCACGAACCTTAAGGACGTTACTCTTCACGTTTATATCACTCAATGACTTTTCCGCAAACAAACGTTTGCCGAGATCAATACCGTACTCAATAGAAGGAATATGCATTCCCTCAACCCGCTCAAGGCGGGTACGAAGTGAATCACCATTCGCTAACTGTATCTGAAGTCCCGGACGAGCATTCACCTCCAGTACCAATGGGCCAAGTTTTTCATCAAATACAATGTCTATACCTGCATACCCGAGACGTGACGCCTTCTGTGCCTGTACAGCATACTTCAACACCTTGCTCCATTTAGGAATTTTAATACCTCGCACTTTTGTTTTGGTACCTGGTATGTGTTTCTCATCAAAACCAAACAGGACTCCTTTCGTGGTTATTCCCGTGCGCAGGTCGATACCAACACCCATGGCTCCTTGGTGCAAGTTCGCACATCCATTCGAGTATTTAGTTGGTAATCGAAGCATTGCCATAACAGGAACCTTGTTGTACACAATGACCCGTATATCTGGTACACCCTTTTTACTCAACTTACGCATAGTGCTAGACACAATTACTCGTTTCTCTATTAGAGCAATGTCAGGAAGATTGTTGAGCGAATACGCACCGTCCAAAATACTGTATATCTCTGCTTCAAGCTCTTCTTTTGTAATTGGCTTACTCCCCAGTCGTCTTCCCTGTTCTCCATTCCAGTTTCGTACAACGAGTATACCGCCACCACC
Organism: bacterium; assembly: GCA_003252295.1. Classification (GTDB taxonomy): domain Bacteria; phylum Patescibacteriota; class Minisyncoccia; order Phycocordibacterales; family UBA12088; genus UBA12088. Next base: position 90,807 of record QKEV01000003.1, on the reverse strand, counting down.
GTATCCACGAGCAGGCTTCAACACGAAGCTCCCCTTGAGCTTGGTCCAGTCATAGTCACGAACATCCCTATGTGTTCGAAACACCTCTTTGAGCTCAGGGGTAGGTATCTTCTTCTTCACCAAATGCTCTTTCGTGAGCAACTTACTGTCAGCACGTTCCTTTGCCCGAGGTTTATTGTTCGGGCGTATGTAGAGATAATTTCGGGCATTCATCCCGAGTGCTTGTTTACTTACGGGCATACGCTTCGAGACTTCTAAAACGGAATACCTCAGAAAGTCGTAGACCAAAGTAACGTCCAAGAAGGAAATTAATAGGTACTGTTATAAGTATCAGTTCAGGCCAAAGTATCACCAGATCACGCACGAGAACACTTGTTGCAAGCAGGTAACCAATGAGCGCAAGACCGAGTGTTACCGCAGTGATAACAATTGTCTCTCGCACCGTCTTCCTCAACTGTACAGACACAATAGAGTCACCCAGGAGGGTAAGAATGAGTACTGGGAAGATAGAAAGTTCACGAATTGACTGAAAATCAAGAATGATAGCAATCGTAAGTGCTCCAAACACAAAGAAGGCAAGAAAGAGATGTGAGAGAGAACGTTTCGGGAAGTACATGATAGGCACTTTGCGCAGGAGTGTACGGGAAACAAAGGAGGCCAAAATGACTGCACTCAAAATAATGAGTCCTGCAGTAATTCCAACCGCAACGAAAGCAAATGAGAGTACGATAGGTACCATCATCTCAAGTGCAGGCAAACCAATGACCACTCGCACGAAAGTAATGAGTGTTGCGATAACTGGTATAAGGAAAATGAGTACAATAGTATTTGCAGGAATACCAAGCGCTATTGCCTTCTGTACCCAGTAGGCAATAAAGGTAAACAATCCTGGTTTTTCAACCTGGCGTTTCTCAAGGAGTGTTTGTATCTCATCCTTTTCAGTATCAAGTTCTGGTTTTGTGAGATCCTGTTTTGGTGTACTCAAAACCTCAATAAGTGTTGAATCAAGAATAGAACTCTCTCCTGTACTTGTCGCACTCTGCTCAGTAGTGCTAGCAGTTAAAGGTTCTTCATTTGTTGTAGTATCAGCAACCACATCAGTTTCCTGCGCATCTGCAACTGCAGGTTCAAAATGCAGTGAATCCTCAGAAAACAAGATACCGGCAAAGAATGCGGTCCCCGCTATAAAAACAAACACCGCCATACGGCGGATTATCGACTTTGATGTCATATGTGCATACTATATCACACAGTAGCATATTTGTACATACTTTTTCACACACAGGTACCATAAAATAATGGCTCTATTGAGCCATTATTTTACTATTTTTGTGTACCTCTATACTCTTTTGCAGCTTTCACAAAGCCTACAAAAAGCGGATGTGGTGAAAGCGGTCGTGAGGTAAATTCTGGATGGAACTGCGTACCAAGGAAAAATGGATGCACCGCATTAGGAAGCTCTGCAATCTCCATCAACACACCGTCTGGGGATTGACCTGAAAAGACGAGTCCCTCAGCTTCAAGTTGTTCAATGTACTCAGGATTTACCTCATAGCGATGTCGATGTCGCTCACTCACCTCATTCTTCTTGTAGAGCGTTTTTGCAATAGTTCCCTGCACCAGTTTCGCAGGGTATGCCCCGAGACGCATGGTACCACCATAGTTGCTCTCAGCCATGAGTTTTTTCTGTTCAGGCATAATATCTATTATCGGATACTTGGTGTCAGGATTTATCTCTACCGTATGGGCACCCTGAAGCCCCAGCACATGCCGTGCATACTCTACCACCATGAGCTGCATACCATAGCAAAGCCCGAAGTATGGTATCTTGTTTTTTCGAGCATACTCAATGACATGTATCTTTCCTTCAATACCCGTCTCACCAAAACCACCAGGAACAAGGATGCCATCATACCTATCAAGGTCTCCCTTCTTTACACCTTTCGTGTAGTCTTTTGAATTTATCCAATGTATGACCGGCTTAACGCCTATCTTATAGGCACCATGCTTAATAGCCTCAAGTACTGAAATGTATGCATCTGAAAGCACAAAATCTCCTGTATCAAAGTACTTTCCCACAACAGCAATATGTACTTCGTGTGACACCTTACTAGCCTTTCGTGCAAATGTTTTCCATGGACCAAGCTTTGATGGTGACTTTGGTTTTAGAGAGAGACGCTTCAAGAGTAGGTCGGAAAGCTCTGCTTTTTCAAAACTCAGTGGTATATCGTAGATACTGTCTACATCAGGAGCACTGATAACACGCTCTTTTGAGATGTTACAGTGTAGTGCAATCTTCTCCTTTCGTTTTGCATCAAGTGCATGGTCGCTTCGTGCAATAATAAAATCAGGATGCACACCAGTAGAGTTCAATGCTCGTACCGCATGCTGTGTCGGCTTTGTCTTCATTTCACCAATCTTGTTTGGTACGGGTACGTAACTCACCATAACTGTCGTGACATTATCTGGCTGCTCAAGCTTCAACATACGAATAGCCTCAATGAAGAGAATATTCTCATACTCACCAACAGTACCTCCGAGCTCAACTACAACAACATCAGCACCTGCCTTTTCGCCTGCTCGTTTTACCCTCCCTATCACCTCAAGTGGAATGTGTGGCACCACCTGTACGCATTTACCTTTGTATCCTAGGTTACGCTCTTTCTCTATAACATGTTGATATACGGCACCCGTCGTCATGTAATTACCATCACCAAGTGTTGTGTCTAAAAAGCGTTCATAGTTTCCCATATCCTGATCACACTCAAGACCTCCCTCAAGTACAAACACTTCACCATGTTCGGTTGGATTCATGGTGCCCGCATCAACATTGATGTACGGATCAATCTTCATCGCCGTTACATTGAGACCACGTGCCTTGAGTATCATGCCTATAGAGCTCGTCGTAACACCTTTGCCGACACCACTCATTACTCCCCCAACGACAAATATGTACTTTGTGTTACGATTTGTTTTTTTTGGCATAGCTACACTCTCAAATATTTTTTAACTGCTAAGAAACTTGAAAACGCCCCAAGGAATACTCCCGTGAGCATAATAATAATAAATATCCTACCAAAGTTCTGTGTATAAAAGATGAATAGATTAAAATCACCGAAAAATTCTTGTGTGCTTGGGCCAAGCCAAATAGAGAGTGGGTAGAAAGAAATAAGAGTTACTGTTGCAGCAATGATGCCTGACATAATTCCCGAAAATACAAACGGTCCTCGTATGTACATATCACTTGCACCAACAAGACGCATGACTGCTATTTCCTCTCGGGAGATATATATCGTCATACGAATAGTATTAAAGACAATGATAACTGATACCGCAACGAGCACTCCCGAGAGCACCATACCAAATGTTTCTATTGCTTTCATCCACTGCTCAAGTTTCTCTATTGCCGCCTTGTTTTCGTTAAAGTTCACTTTTGCAACAATAGGGACCCCATCAGTACTCACTGTTGAAGGATCTGATTGAAGGAACTCATTGATGCGTTCATAGTGTGTTGGATCCTTTGCTTTGATAGAGAGCGACGCGAGGAGTGGGTTGCTGCCCAGTTCATCAAGTGCCTGTATCTCTATCTCATCATCCTTATGGCGCTCACGAAAACGTGCTTCAGCTTCCTCGCGTGAGGTGTACACCACCGTCTCAACTTCATCAAGTTGCTCTAAAGTGCCCTGTACAGCAAGGATACTCTCCTCAGGTGCATCTATGACAAAGTATGCATTGATATCCACCTTGTCACGCAAGAGCTCAAGTGAAGAGTCGAGCATTTCATTTACAAAAATAAGTGACCCCATCACAAAGAGCGTAATGGTCATTACTACAACAGATGAAGTAGAGACAAAACCATTTCTCCAAAAGTTTATGAATCCTGTTTTTACTACTCGTTTAAGTGAAAGAAACATACGATTTACATTACATAACGCCCTGACGTGTCATCACGAACAATACGTCCTGAGTCCATGGTCACCACTCGTCTACCAAGAGAGTCTATCACTCCCTTATTATGTGTGGTCAAAACAACCGTCGTACCGAGGTCATTAATTTTTTTCAAGATCTGCACAATCTCGTAGGTATTAATAGGGTCGAGGTTGCCTGTCGGCTCATCAGCGATAATAATGTCTGGCTGATTTACGATGGCACGAGCTATTGCAACGCGCTGACGCTCACCACCAGAGAGTTCATCTGGGAAGTTCCACATCTTATCCGAGAGATCAACAAGGTCAAGTACATGTGGCACATCCGCCTGTATTTCATCATCCGCACGTCCTGCAGCTTCCATAGCAAACGCAATATTCTCGTACGTTGTTCTGTTTGGAAGCAAGCGAAAATCTTGAAATACCGTACCTATCCTCTGACGATACTTTGTGAGATGTGCACGACGGAGCTTATGAATATCTGTTGAGTGGAAGTAAATGGAACCCTCACTTGGACCCTCCTCTACCAAAAGCAACTTCAAGAGGGTTGTCTTACCTGCACCTGAATGTCCGACTATTGAAACAAATTCTCCGGGAGCAATCGAAAGCGTCACCTCTTCTAGTGCTACCGAATCGTCAGAATAGTATTTTGAAACGTTATCAAAGTAAATCATTAGATACGTAAATCTAGTTCCCTTTAATCAAAAAAGCACCGTACAACCGCTACGATGACTAGTATACCACGATACGACAATGTAGTGGCAACACTTATTGTGTGTCGATATTTTTTGCACTTTCTATGAATACGTCAAGGTCTCCTCGTTCCAAAACATCGTCTATTTTAGCTGTTTCTGTACCTGTTCTATGATCCTTTACCATTTGGTATGGATGGAGTACGTAGGAACGTATTTGGCTTCCCCACTCTATTTTCCCAGGATCGGTTGATAGCTCTTCAAGTCTTTCCTTGTGCTCATCTTCTAGGCGTCGTACCAGCTTTGCTTCTATAATGGTGAGTGCCTTCTCCCTGTTTGCGTTCTGACTGCGCTCACCATGCACGTATGCTGAAATACCTGTTGGTGTATGTACAACACGGACAGCAGTCTCACGCTTGTTCACATTCTGTCCTCCTGGACCACTCGACTTTGCAAACGATACTTCGAGGTCACTTTCAGGGATATCTAACTGCTTCTTCTCAATAACCGGTAGCACCTCGACGAGTACAAAACTGGTATGACGTTTTGCATTTGAGTTAAAGGGTGAAATGCGCACGAGACGATGCACCCCATACTCATGCCGCAGTTCACCATAGGCACCTTTTGCCTCCACCTCAAAAGAGAGGTTTCGATAACCACCGTGGTCATTCTCATGATCATGCAGGAGATGCCATACCCATCCCTTTCGCTCTGCGTATTTCTGGTACATACGAAAGAGCATACCAGCAAAGTCTTCCGCATCGTCACCTCCTGCTCCAGCATAGATAGAGACGACAGCACGCAACTTATCGTATGGCGTACCACCCTCGGCAAGTGTCTTGAGGTCTTGCAACTCACTGATGAGTCCTTGTGCCTTTTCTGAGTCCTTCCAAAAATCTGACTGACACATGAGGTACTCTATCTCCTTGATCCTATTTTCTGTTTCTTCACTCATTGTGTATGTTTAATAGTTTGCTAGTCTAGCAAACGTTCTTTCGAAATCTCTTTGTACATGAGCATCGAAGAAATATTGTGCTGCACGTAGTCTATGCGAACGGTCGTACTCTCGAGCGAGAGACGGAATCCACCAAGCGCTTCCACTGGTTCTGGATAAGTTCGAGCAAGAGTGCCATCAATGAACGTTCGCAACTGAAACTCCATACCACGACGCAGAGCATCGTACGCTTTTGTAGCATACTCGCTATCCCCTGCTTCAACAAACAAGGTGTATGCTGCACCAAGTCCCTCAGAGCGTGTTGCGGTCGGAGTAGACTGTGGCGGAGTGTAGTACCCTCCGACCCAATCAGCAGGAACACCGTCTATATGTTGACTTGCAATAATTCCATCAACGATCTTTCTTGCATGCACGAGATACTTTTCCTTATGAGAGTGTAGGTATAGCTCCCGTAAACCATAGAGTAACCAGTGATCATGAGAAATTGTTGCAATCGTTTCATTTTTATCGCGAACATCTATGAGCCAGTCCGCAGCACTCTCTGCAGAGGTAAGCCAGTCTTCGTTACCCGTTGCCTCATAGAGATAGACGAGTGCATATATCGCTTCGCCTGGGTAGTACTCTGACACATGATCATCCAGTGTTCCGTCTCGCATTTGAATATGTATCGGGAACTCACCTTCACTTGTTTGCGTCGCCTTCATCCACGCTGCTAGTTCAACAGCTATTTCTCGAGATGTTGTATCACCTGTTGCCTCTGCCTGCTTAAGAAGAGCAAGTATAGCGAGCGCATTGCCACCAAGTTTCATTTTTTCACCATCATACGCACAGAGCATATCAGAAAATTCTAGAGGACAAGCTGTAATAGTTGTTTCTAGATATGCTACTGCACTATTGGCTGCATCCAGGTAAGCTTTTTTTTCTGTAGCTTCGTAGAGTTCAAAAAGAGCGTACGTTGTACCAGAGTGTCGCAGCATGTTATACGAATCAAAAGCGGTGCCGGTACCAACATCATACTTGTACCTGTACGAACCGTCCTCATGGATACCACGAACCAAGTAATCACCCCCTAGACCAGCAGCATAGAACACCTTCTCCTCAAGCGTGTCCGGAGTTTGCATATGTACCACCAGTACAAAGAGTATCAAAACGATGACAGCAACTGCTCCAAGCAGTGTAAAAAAATTTTTCTTCATGAGCCGAAGGGGAGGTTTGAACTCCCGACCTTTGCGTTACGAATGCAATGCTCTACCAACTGAGCTACTTCGGCATATTAATAAAAACACCAACATTGAGCACACACTAATGTTGGAATTTCTACGTGAGCCGTTGCCCAGGATTGAACTGGGGACCTCATCCTTACCATGGATGCGCTCTACCAACTGAGCTACAACGGCATATGTCTTTTTTTGACTACCCTATCCTAATACATATCACTGTGTGCCGCAATCCTTGAAATACTCACAAACTTTGTGGGCTGCTTCTTTCATCTTTGGGTACGTAGCACGCTCTTCAATCTCATTTAAAGGAAGCCAAGCATACGCCATCAGCTCATCCTCTTGTATATGTACCTCTGCATTATCAGGTACTCTGCAGTAGAAGTACTGTACGGTTTTATGGTAGTGATTGCCAAACATATGGCAATCAAACTCGAACTCAATAGGTTCCTCTTCAAGCAACTTTCCTGTTAACCCTGTTTCTTCTTCTAGTTCACGAAGTGCCGTCTCTTTTGAATCCTCCCCTACTTCGTGCTTGCCTTTCGGAAACTCCCAGTGCCCATTTTCCTCAGCATCATTCAAGACCATGAGTATCTCAATCTCACCCTGAAGGGTATAGCGAAATGGTACACAACCTGCTGTGGGATACTCTTCCATGAAACCAGTATACGAGAAAAGGGTCCATATCACCATGAACCCTTTCTGAAACCTCAGATCATCGCCAGTACCTTTTTGGTAATATCTGCTGTCTCGCCAGCATGCTTGAGTGTCACCTTAGTGATCGTTCTCTTTCCGAGATCGAGTTTTTCTCTATTGTTCTCTGTGCTTGCGATCTCCAGACAGCAATGCGTAACTGCATCATCAAAAGAGCAATCAATGAAGTCTTGATTCCAACCACACGGTTTACCTTCTTTGTCCTTACATGTTACCTTCATTGAGTAACTTTGTAAGGATACAGTTTCTACATGTTCCATAACACCTCCTGAGTTGGTATGTTCACATCATTTCCTCTACACACTAAATAGCAAAACCGAGCTATGTGCAAGCTCGGTTTTTTACTCGTTCGAAACACATTACGCCGTAAGCACTACACGCTCCATGAATTTCTGAATGATTGCGTTTGCATCAGATACCTCAACATGACCAGTAACAGATCTCTGGTATGCTTCCTCGTCAAAGGTCCCGTCACTCTTGGTGAAGTATCGCTCCTTGTACCGCGTGAGCCATTCAAGTAACTGTTTCTTTGTGAGCTCTGGATGGAACTGAAATGCATAGAACGGCTCACCTGGGAAGGTAAAGGTGTGTATAGGACATACATCTGTCTCCACCAAGTTCACTGCTCCCTCAGGAAGTTTCGTAAGGAATTTTTTATGTCCAACTACAGCATGAAATGGATCAGGTACATCTTTAAAAAGTAGGTCACGTTTTCCAGCTTCAGTGAGACGAAATGCAAGTGTACCAAACTCCTCTGACTCTGGTTTATACTCCAACATCCCACCAAAGATAGATCCTGCTACCTGAAAACCAAAACAAGAGAGAAAAGATGGAACACGAAATTCCCGTGCAGTAGCGATAGCTGTCGCAACCTTCTGCAACCACTCCGGAAGCTTACTCACATCACCTGCAGCATCCACAAGATCCATACCATCATCACTGCTGCCACCAACAAAGAAAGCGTCATACCTCTGTATCCCTGTCACATCTAGCTCCTCTTCAAATGGTCGGAATGTATCAACCTGCTCAACAGTAAGTCCTGCATGTGTTGCAAACTGTACCAACTCATCCTCGAGTGTTTCTTTATCTTTCCTCATTTGCATGAGGAGAATTTTTACCTCTTCTATTTTTTTCATACTTTATATTTATGATAATCAGTCTCTCTTACTACCTAATCATAGTTCTGACTCCAATACAAATTTCTAGGTATATACCTAATTATATAATTAGGTATATAATTAATTATATACCTATAGCAAACCCTACTCGTACCGTAGTGCTTCCATTGGACTCTTCTTTGAAGCTTTTCGTGCAGGATAGAGTCCAAACACGAGCCCTATCACAACAGAGAACACGAGTGCTCCAACAGAAACAGCTACTGGGAGCTGGAAGGTCCAGTTCAAACTACTGAAATGGAGCACGAGGAGTCCCGCACCGTACGATATGAGCGCTCCGCTCACGATACCAAAAGCACCTCCCATAAACGTAAGAAGCATTGCCTCTATGAGAAACTGTGAGAGCACATCAGTATCAGTTGCTCCTATCGCCTTTCTCAAACCAATTTCACGTGTACGTTCGGTAACCGATACAAGCATCATGTTCATAATACCGATACCTCCTACCACGAGCGCGACCGCAACTACTGCTGTTAAAAATATCGTAAGTGAAAGCAAAATTGTGTTCACCTGCTCCATAATGGACTCTGGGGTACGAATAACAAAGTCATTATCCTCATTCTCTTCGAGGTTATGTAATTCCCGAAGCGTCAACTCGATATCCTGCTCCGTTCGCCTTGCATTTGCTGAGTCATCAATACGTACCCATATCTCGTTAAAGTGGTCCTCTCCAGTTAGGTACGTCTGAGCTGTTGTGTATGGAATAATAACGAGTGTATCAATGTCGGTAAACATTTTCTGTCCTGTTTTTGGATAGATACCGATTACTCGAAACTTCTTACCATTTATCGAAATACGTTTCCCAAGACCTGACACCTGCCCAAACAGTTCCTGGTTTACCTTGTAACCAATAACCGCAACCGCTGCTTTTTCTTTTATCTCCCCTTCTCCAAAAAATTCTCCCTCTTCTACATACACATCAAACATGTCAGAAAGTACCTCAACCTCCGTACCGTATATTTGCGGTACGTATGATTCGTTGTAGTACGTTACGTTACCAGGAACGAGTACAAACGGTGTTGCATCAACAGCATGCGGTACGTTCTTCTTTTTCAGAATAGCGTCTATGTCATCTTGTGTGAGACTGTCAGAGTAGAGTACATTTGCCATGTCAGCCATACTTGTCGGTTCTCCACCAGGTTGTACAGCAACAAGGTCAGCACCTAGTCCACTTATTTCGTCAGTAATGAGTGTCTGTGTACCAGCACCAAGCGAAGCAATGATAACTACTGCAGCAACACCAATAGCAACCCCTAAGAGGGTCAAAAAAGTTCTAGAGGGTTTTGACTTCAAACCATGTACCGCTAGTTCAAATGTGTTGATGATCCTCATACTTGTTTAGTAGTATCACTCTCCAAACGACCATCTCTGATGAATAGCATTCGATCAGCATGATCTGCAATCTCCTGACCGTGTGTTATCAAAACAACAGTGTGACCCTCCTTATGCAATCCATTTAACGTCTCGAGTACACTATCACCTGACTTACTATCAAGATTTCCTGTCGGTTCATCAGCAAAGATGAGTTTTGGTTTATTGATGAGAGCACGAGCGATGGCAACACGTTGCTTCTCTCCACCTGAGAGCGTGTACGCAAGATGATCCATTCTATGTGTGAGTCCAACGCGCTCTGCTGCCTCTTCTGCTCGCCTGTGCCACTCTTTCTTTGGAACATTCGAGTAGTAAAGTGGCATGTAAATATTTTCAAGTACTGTTTGGTGAGGCATGAGGTTAAACTGCTGAAATACAAAACCAAGCTCTTCATTTCGGACCCGCGCAAGTTCATTTGGCTGAAAATCTTTCAGCTCCTTTCCTTCAAAGCGGTACGTACCAGCAGTTTGTGGATCGAGAAAACCAAGTATATGGAGTAGTGTCGACTTCCCAGAACCTGAAGGCCCCATAATCGCAACAAACTCACCTTCCGTAATGACAAAACTCGCACCACGAAGGGCACGTGTTCCATCAGTGTATGTTTTCTCAAGGTCTATTGCCTCAATGAGCGGACTCATTCTTCTTCAACGTACAGCACAACCTCATCATCCTCCTCTAAACCACCAGTAACCTCAACAGTGCCTTCTGAGCCACGTAAGCCCGTTTCAATATCCTTCTCAACAAACTCACCATTCTGGTAGATACGTACATAGGTCCTTCCGTTTTCAGTCAAGACGCTTCGTACCGGAATGAAGAGTGTATCCTCTCTTGTGTCAGTGAGTATATCTATGTCTGCCGTCATTCCTGGTCGAAGCGTTATATTCTCGCGATCAGCATCATCAATACGCAGTGTTGTCTTATAGGTTGGTACACCCTCTTTGTACGTTTCAGAAACTGCTATACGCACTACAGTTGCAGTAAACACATCGCTCTGCTCGTACGCATCAAAGGTGACTTTCGCAGTATCACCAAGCTTCACCCGAGCAATATCCGCCTCAGGGATGTATGCCTCCACCTCAAAGACACCCTCTGTTATAAGTTCAGCAACCGGTTCATATGCACTCACAATCTCTCCTATTTCAAAGTTGATACGTGACAAAATACCATCAAACGGCACCGTGAGAACAGTATCCTTCGCACGTTCCTCTGCCGTCCCGACGGCAGCCATCGCACTGGCAACTGAAGCTCGTTGGGCAGCAATACTATCCTCAGAAGCACCTGCCTCAGAGAGATCTAGGTTACTCTGCGCAAGCATGAGGGATGATTCCGCACTACTCAGTGCTGTATGTGCTGCTGAAATCTCACTCCGTGCCGTATTAACAGAAGTTCGCGCAGAAGCTACAGCAGTTTGAAATGATTCATATACCGTTTGATTGATACTGTCATCTGACGTGTACCTGTTAACAACTTTTGCAAGATCGGTGAGAAAGTCCTCAACAACTACCAAGTCTGCATCGGTTTGTGACAACAGTATATCAACATCAGCAGCTGTACTATCACTCCTTCCATCAAGTGCTTCAAGAACCGCTTCCACCTCCTTCTTTTTTAGATTTATTGTACTCTCAGTCGCGGCATCTGCCTGCAAACGATACGCAATGGTACCGTAGGTAAACGTTACGCCAAACTTATCATTTTCAAAGAGTTCGTCAGCATCCTCATGCACTGCACTATCAGCATAGACAAATGCCTTTGCTATTGCTGTTCGAGCAGCATCTTCTGCTCGTGCAAGTGCTAGTTCTGCATTTGCAACCGCTGTACTCTTCACTGCTCGCTCCTCGCTTCGAAGCGGAGCGGTCAGATCACGCAGTACCGCCTTCTCTCGCTCAACTGCTAGTTCTGCCTCACGAAGTGATGATTGTAAAATACCACCATCGAGCACCCCCACTACTGTTCCATCAAGTACTGGTGTCCCCTCTTCAACAGGAAACGCAGTGACGCGTCCACCTACGGGAAATGCAAGGTTCACCCTCGTTACTGGTTCGACATGACCTGTCACTGAAACCATATGAGTCACCTCACCACGTTCAACCACGGCTGGTTCGTACATTGGAGCTCCGTTACTTGGTCGCACCATCATCCATACAATGACAACTGCAACGACAAAAACAAGAGCAAAAGTGAACTTCTTTTTACTCATACCAAAAGTATACCTTAGAAAGGGTGCTACATATTATCTTATTCACAAAAAACAGTGAATAGTATGAGTGAGTACTTACTTCTCAAAGATTATTGTAACAGCAAAGAACTCATCATCTTGCTCAATACTGAGCTTTGCGGTAAGCATTGGAGCAATATCTTTTAAAAGTTTTACAAAAACAAATGTTTGATCAAGATCATTATGTCCCTCTGTTTCAGAAAAGAGTTTCTCTAGTGCTTCCCGTTCTTTAACATTTGGTGCACTTACTGAAAAAACATATTTCTTCTCTTCAGTTGCCATACCACGAGTACGCACTGTTGTTTCTGGAGGTGTGCAGGTAAGGAAAAATTTTCCAACCGCCCAAACAAAAAGTCCAAGCAGTGCCTCATCAAGGTCCTCATTGCCTTCAAGGATCTCGATCTCAGTATCGAGCTTCAAGCCATGTCGTTCATACTGCAACCGTAGTGCAGTAATCGATTCTTTGATAACTTCAGCAAGGTTTCCCTCACCGGTAACACCTTGGTAGCTACCCCCCAAGACCTGTGCCGCAACATGAACGTTCTTTGTGAGCATAATACCAAGCTCAGTAGAATCAGCGATACCTTTGAGGTAGCGAGCCCGTTTATCATTATCTTTTACATGCTTATCGAGAAGTTCCGTCTGCCATTTTATGGCAGTGAGCGGTGCAAGCAAATCATGTGCCATTACCTTAAGCAGTAATGCATTGTAATCAACACTACTTGTCATTATGTTCTTTTATATCTTCATCAAGGTTACGCAAAACTGTCTCTATTACCACTTCAAGTGCGGTATTCGCCTTATTGAGGAACACTGCATTATGTTTCGCTGCTTCAAGTTTTAGACCACCTTCACCAGAAAGCGTAGTGAGCATCACAACTGGCGTCTTCTTGTCATCAGCACGAAGCTCTTCAAGTATCTGCATACCACTCTTCCCTGGTAACATGATATCAAGTACAACACAGTCTGGTTGATGCTTCTTAATGAGCTCCAACACCGTGGCACCATCACCTGTCTCAATAACATCCACACCAAGAGTGACTAATCGTTCTGCCACAAACTGACGCAACGGGACATCGTCCTCAACAAGGAGCACCTTCCATACATTCTTCTTTTGTTTAAAGAGGTCAAAAAATCCCATACTACATTTTTGATTCTACTGCATCTACCACTTCATCAAGCGAAGTTGATGACTTGTTATAAAACTCGGCATCAAGTTTTGCCGCATCACTCCGCAAATCCTCTGAACCGAGTAAATTAGAAAGGATAACAACAGGTACCGTATGCCCCTGAGTACGTATCTCTTCAAGAAGTGAGATACCGTCCTGAACCGGCAAAATAAGATCTAGCACTACTGCAGAAAGCTTTTCATTCTCAATGAGAGATATTACCTCCTGAGCAGCACTTGCTTCAAGCACCTTGTACCCCTTGGAACTAAACTTATCTGCAAGAGCACCACGTAACACCGCATCATCTTCCACAATGAGAACCTTGCGAAAACGTTTTAAAAATTTACTAATTGGCATGGTATATATAATACGATAAACGTCACGTGTTCAGTATATCCTACCTTGTTATCTAACTCTAGCAAGTTTATACAACACTAAACAACCCTTGCTGCCTCTTCTGCCGTCGTAATGCCTGCAAATATCTTCATTGCAGCATCCTCTTGCAGTGTTTTCATACCTTTTAACCGCGCATGCTCATATATGTCAATAAGAGGTTTCTGGTCAAATAACATATTCCTCAACTCATCAGAAAATGTCATGAGTGAGTAAATGCCAGTTCGCCCCTTAAATCCAGTGTTATCACACGCTTCACAACCTTTTCCTTTGAAAAATGGTCCAACGTGTTTCTCTAAACCAAAATGTTTGAGCACCTTCCTGTCAGGCTCATATATAACCTTACACTTTTCACACGTCTTTCGTACGAGACGTTGTGCAATGATGGCATTCAATGTATGCCCCACGATACTCCTTGGTATACCAAGCTCGATCAAACGTGCTATTGTTCCAATTGTTGTATTCGCATGTATCGTTGAGCCAACGATACGTCCAACAAGGGCACTTTGCACAGCATGCTCAGCAGTGTGAGGATCTCGTATCTCTCCTACCATAAGAATGTCTGGATCTTGACGCAATACTGACTCCATCGCTCTCTCAAACGTAAAATTCCGTTCTGGATTTATTTCACACTGACGAAGCCAATCAAGATGAAATTCAATAGGGTCCTCGAGGGTAATGATGTTCTTTTCATCATTGCGAAGCTCTCCAAGTACTGAATACAGTGTTGTTGTTTTCCCTGCACCTGTTGGTCCAGTAATGAGTATCATGCCAAATGAGGTCATGAGTGCTTCGTTGAGCTTTTCAAGCATCTCAGAATCCATACCAAGTTCTTCTATAGAGAGTAGTGCGTTAGCACGATTTAAAATACGCATTACAATTACTTCACCATTTACAGAAGGAAATGATGAGACACGTATATCATAGTAATGTTTCTCATCACCTTTTGTATTCTCTGCTTCCTGTACTAATTCGATATGTCCATCTTGTGGAATAGTATGTTCCGAAATATCAAGATCGGCGAGCACCTTTACCGAATTGAGAACTTTTTGATACTCTTCAATACTTCGTTCTTCAACTTTATGCAACACACCATCAACACGTATGCGCACCTGATACATTTCTCTTTTTGGCTCAAAGTGTACATCTGATGCACCCTCTTCTATTGCCTGACTAACAACCCCACGTATGTAAATAAGTGCATCCTCGTTTATCTGAGTAGTACTAGGTTCAACCTCCTGTATTTCTCCAGGTAACGGAACCTCGCTTTTTCTTTTTATATGTGAGACGATTTCTCTCCTTTCTGGAACAATCATTTCTTGCGCAACAGCTTCAGCTGTTGCAGGGTTGGCAATATGTACTGCCACCTCTGTTGCTGCTTTTGCGGCAGCATGAGCCCGTTCCTGAATCTTCGACGACATCCACGTCGTCTTACCACCAACTGTCTTTCGATCAAAACGCCTATGTTCAGGAGGTGAATCTGGTGTGTCATTATTCTGTATACTGTAACGAGCCATGTTGCTACTATGATACCAAAGTGCGACTTCTTATTCTCTTGAATTATCCAGTTAGATAATTTCTCCAATAAGAGCAAGGTGGTCAGAAACACCATTCTTAAAATGTACATTGGTAACCTTACACACTCCTCTCGTCCATATGTAGTCAACCATTTTTTGTAAACCTTTTATGTGATGCAAATCTGGATCTATCGAGGACAAGTATTGTTCAGGAACATTATCAGTAAACGTACTACGTAACTGCTGGTAGTACTTGTTTGGTCTCGGTATATTGAAATCTCCACAAAACACCAGATCTTTGTAAGGTTTAGTGAGCTCTAACATTCTCTGCAGTGACACACCCTATGCTGCATCAGGAACACCTTGCAATGAGTACGTGAAGTGTGTTGTTGCCACTACCGTACCGTTGTATTCAACAGCCAGTACTGCACGCGAGCACCTCCTTGTTGTCATGGTTACTTCCATGTCTTTCATAAATTCCTTCGGGTGTTCTTTTGATCCTTGGTAGTAGTGTGTTCCAAGAAGTGTGTGTGGTTCCCTAGTGAGTATTGCCACACCCATCATCTCGTTGTCACAAGTTTCCCCCCATTCCCTAAGGATAGCAAAGGGGGTAAATGAACCATACATTTTTTCAGTACCACACAAATTATGAAACGCAGGTTCCATAACTTCTTGTAAACATAGTATATCCGGGTTCTCAGACTCGATAAATTTTTTAACATTTTCAAGATGTAGATTTCTTTCAATGTTTAAAGTGATTATTTTCATATACATACATAAAAAGCGGTACAACATGTACCGCTTTTTATTTTAACTACTACTCACTGATCACACCATCAAAGTGCTCTTCCTTCTCATCTGCCTTTGTTGAGTGAATAGTACCATCCTTATGTTCTGGAGGTGAGTATATTGAGTAGAGACGAAGTGGTGTATCCCCTATGTTCACAATATTGTGTTCACACCCAGCAGGAATAACAACTGCCCAATCCTCAGCCAGCTCATGTTCGACACCATCAAGTACAGCCTTCGCTTGACCAGATTCAATGCGAATAAACTGTGCAAGTTCGTGTACTTCCGTACCTATTTCATCACCTGGCTGAATGGTCATGAGTACCAACTGACTATCTTTTGTAGTGTAGAGCACCTTTCGGTAGTTCTCGTTCTCTAGTGTCTCTTTCTCAATGTTAACTATGTATCCCTTCATATCATGTTAGTGCTTAACTGATAAACAGTACTATTTTACCATAAAAGAAAAACACCCACAGTGTGGGTGTTTTTCTTTTAGATTAACTAAACACTACTCTTCAGTGGTGTCATCGTCATCATCATCATCGTCGTCATCATCATCGTCGTCACCATCATCACTGCTACTATCGTCGTCAAAAGCACAGGTACCAAGTTTTGCACCGTTACTCTTGTAGTTAAGAGCAGAACGCACGTTTACACGTAGCGTCTTACCGTTATGGCAAACAGCAACATTTCCTGTTCCTGGTGCTGCTTTGTTGTAACCACGATATGAAGTATCATCATCGTCGTCATCATCGTCGTCATCATCGCCAACAACAGCAGATGTATCGATGCTTGCTAGCTCGTCTTCGAGATCAGCAATTTTGTTATTCGCATCCTCAAGGTCTCCTTCAAGTGTTTCAACTCTAGCGAGAAGGTCTTGAATGGTGTCATTCAATGACTCAAGAGTTAGTTCATCTTCTGCATTGGCAACCTGTGCTACAACTGGTGCAAGCACGAACGCAAAAAGCAATGCGAAGAGGTAGTGTTTAATCTTCATAGTAATTGTATATACATTACATTTGTAATGTATCTATTATAGTAAGAATATGCAAAGTTGCACAACCCCGTTACTAACTTCATTGTTTTAAACGTGATTCCTCGTCTAAAAGCTTCCTTTTTGTACCCACCCCCCTATTATACCCACCGAGCGTACCATCACTTTTTACAACACGATGGCATGGAATAGTTGGATCATAGTTTGTTTTGAGAATAGCACCAACTGCCCGAGCTGCCTTCGGGTTCCCTGCTGCTATGGCAACCTCCTTGTACGTACGTGTATCGCCCTCTGGAATACCACGTACCACACGGAGTACGCTTTTACGAAACGAGGTCATATGTTATATAAACCGAAAAGGAATTACTGTTCTATAACTCCCACCTTATCGTACACCTTCTCTAGCGGATACACATCACTCACAAAAATTTCAAATTCTATGTTCAGTGGACACATCTTTTCATACAACGGGCAGGTACTGTTTGGATCATCTGGTTTATATTCGCAGGTATTAAAATACTCCTTGTTATAGCCCAACTTCACTGCTTGAACTGTGTCACCACTCACCTTCACATAACCTTCAGCACTCCCCAGTGGCCCATCTGCAAAGATCGCTCGCACACTCAGGTTATTGCCTGTCACAACATCTGTACCCCACCCATGTGCAAGAAACATTGTCTTATAGATCTCAAATGGATTGATTGGTAACTCATCACCACAGTTATAGTATATTGTTGAACGCCACAGTTCCCCTTCAAGCGCTACTGATCGAACACCATTTGCACTTACCACCTGCATATTTGCTCCTGAGGCATCATCTGAAATAACCGGTATCCAAGTTTTGGTATCCTCACTCACGCCAATGAAACTCAACGGATGACTCATCGTCTCACGTACCTTCATTTTCTCTTGCTGGTTTTGAAGACTGCAACCAATAAGTTCCATTTCACAAGATTCACAGCTATGCACATACTCAAGATGAACTGAAGTAAATACAGAACCCAACCAAAAACCAAAAATAGGTAGTATCACAAAAAGCACGAGTGTCAGCGCTTTTGATAATTTTGTAGTCTTAGCAATCTTGTCTTTCCAGGTTTTTTTCTTTACCACCACCGGCTGTGGTTCCTGTGTTATTGATTCATCCATACTACTAGTATACTCACCAAAGAGTAGCCATACCGCTTACTGGTGTGGATTACAATTTTTCATCAGCTATTTTATACAGACAGTTATGGGTATCGCTATGTACTACCGAACCCTAACCGCATCCCAGACCGGATCTATCAGCTCACTGGTAACAGCGATCCTTTTTGTCTTACAGTAGTGTATGAGAGAAATGAACATTGCCCACACTAACCGACGCAGTACTTCTGGCTCCATCTGTTTAACATCCCCTTTCTTTTGCCAACTCATCATCTTTTCCTGAAGTATGTCAAAATGTTTATTTGTTTCCTTTTGTGCACTCTTTGATACTAACTTTAGCAAGGTAACATTTTGCAAAAAAATGAGCTCGTTGAAATTCTTAATAAAGTGTTTTACTACTGTTTTACCTAATGTACGAACAAACTCCTCCGCCGTCGCTGCGTCTGTCACAGCTTTTTCAAACACTTCACCTTCTCGTTTTTTAATGTACAGATACACCTCATCAACAAGCGCCTGCTTATTCTTGAAGTGTACAAACAACGTTCCTTCAGCAACACCAGCGCTCTTTGTTATCTCTGCGGTCGACGTACTTCCCACACCCTGGGTCGCGAACAGTTTCAGTGCTTCATGAAGTATTCTTTCTTTCTTAGATATTTTCTGCATATATATAATTACAGGAATACTATACTCTTCCTTCCCCTATCGCAAATACAATGTTGTCTAGCGTATATATTTGGTTTTCCTGTGAAGCACTCATTTTTTGACATATAAAACGTGTACGCACGTGATAAAATACATGCATGGATCCATTAGAGTCAGTAACAAGTAATGAATCATTTGTAAGCACTGAACCCGTGCATGAAAGTGATTCAGAGAAACTCACCTTGATCACTGAACTCCAGTGCTCTATTTCAGACATCCTTAGTACTGCCGAAGAGGCAGATGAAGAAAAGCTTGAACATGCTTCTAATGAGCTTGCACAACATACTGAAAAACTTTTTAGTATTGCCAACACTGAAGATAAGGATGATCCGGTTCGAAAACGTGCTGAGCAACTACTGTACAACGTCTTCACACATGCAACCTACACAGACGAAGCACAGTTGGAAATACCTCCTTCGCTTCGTACCTTCTCCCCACTGTACGAAAAAACTATGGGTATTTTCTATAAAACTCTAGCAGAACAAAACTTGGTCACTCCAGACAAGGTTCCAACAAAAACAAGTCTGCTTCGTATCCCTAATGTTTCAGATGAAAGTATTTTAGGTTCTGCAATACTCTCATCAATCGAAGACAGGGAAAATTATGAAGTCAACGAGAAAACCGAGAAGGCAAATGAATTGTTGCAACTGATCGTTGAAAGATCTGGTCTTGATTTCGAAGACACGCTCAGTAAGTGGAAGATGAACGCATATGGTGAAGGTCATGAAGCGTCACTGGTATGGAATATGATGAAAAATATTGAAACCATGCGCACTATGGAGCATCTTCGTCCAGGTTCTGTCGAAATGTTGCAGAAAGAGTTTGGTATACGAGATTTTTGTCGATATCCAGAGACAGTGTTGATTGACCAGTATGATAATTTTGATAACACTGAAAAACCATACGGTGTTGTATTCTCTGCACTAGATGACCACAGTGGTGCCCTCACTTCAAGCACATGGGCAGACACAAAAAAGCTCTACAAAAATCTTGATGGCAGGTACCTACTCCGCATGTTTGAAATTGACAGGGCTTTTGGAATTGGACGCAGACTCACTGAATGTGACAGACACTACGGGGATCATAATAAAATATCATTTGCCATGTTTTCGGGACATGGAACAAAAAACAGTGTCCAATTTGGTCCTGAAAAATACGACACGGGATTAAAATTACTAAAGAAATTTTTTACTAAGAAAAACTCATGGACAACC
Organism: bacterium; assembly: GCA_003252295.1. GTDB lineage: Bacteria > Patescibacteriota > Minisyncoccia > Phycocordibacterales > UBA12088 > UBA12088. Next base: position 70,621 of record QKEV01000003.1, on the reverse strand, counting down.
GTATCAACTGAAGACCTGAGGGGGCCAGGTCTTCAACGTATGAAGAGCTACTTTGAGCCAAATCCTCAAATTGTGGTCACCGCATGTGATGCCGGCAGTGAGGATGGCATTGTACAGGAAACTTCAGAACAGTTAAAAGCTACTACGTACGGACAAGACTACACAGGATCTTCCTTCCCTGTTGAACCTGTTTTCAATGATAAAGATACATTAGTTGAATTTGTCACACCAGAAACGTGGAGAAAGCATGTTGGAAAGTACTATAAAGGAGAGAGGGTGTAATTCCCATCGATAGACACACAAGTTTGACAGAAATTAAACTGGGGAACTCACCAGCTTTTTGCCATTTCCCACCAATATCGAAACGTACTTGGTACATATTCATACGCTTCAAGAAGGACACGTTCATTGTGTGAACTCAACTCATTCTTTCCCGCATCGCGTAATATAAATGAAATATCCATGATGGCATTTTCATGACATTGCATCTTTCCTCTGAGAGAGTAGTACGCCATTGGCTTCTTGTAGTCAAAGTAATCTACCGTATAAATGAGAGGTTCATCGTATGTAAGAAGGCGTGTGTACTCACCACAACCATAAATGAGTACGTCTTGCAGCTCAACAAACATAGTAGTGGTGTCTTCCGGCATAATACGTAACGTAAACTCATATGGTGGATCTGTCTTTGTTACCACATCACCCCCTGTTCTAACTTGCCCTTTTGAACGAACATGCAACTTGTAAGCTTTCTTTGCAACATCTCCCTCAATTCCTTTGAGTATAACGGTCTTTGAAGGTTGCAAGCCAAGGTACGCACCATACAGAATAAGTCCAGTAAAAAACACTAATGTACCTTGTGTGCTTTTTTTCATACATCCAGTATACCCACAAAACAAAGAAACCCACCGTGAGTTGGGTGGATTTCTTTTAATCTGCAAAGGGACTTGGTCACGAGTTGCTAAGGATTATTCCTCGCTATGCTCGTCAAATCCTAAGCACTCTCGACCCCGCCTCGCAGCCCCTTCCCTCCGCTTCGCTACGAGCGGGGACCCGCTGTTCCGGCTTTCAAGTCTCTTCGACCGCTGCAAAATTACACAAAACCGAAGCTTTCGCTTCGGTTTTGATATTTTGCGCGAGCTGTGGGACGCTATTGGAACGAAGGTGAGGAAATCAAACAACGAACTCGGCTTTCTTCATCATTAAGAATTTAAATATATCCTTTGGATATTTCTGGACCAAAATGAAAGACAGCATATAACAAAGTAGCAAAAATCAACCAATGGAAGAGAGCAATGTTACGCCAGAGACGGACTTCTGACGACTTTCCATTTTTTCTATACTTTCCCTCCATATATAGTTCGACAAAAGACATTACCACACTTGCACAAATCCCTATTACCACGGAGTACTGGAACAGTTTTTGTGATATACCTTCTGCGTCGGACACTATCACTACAACAGGTATAAAGGACAACATTGAAACTATGACTAAGAAAAGTGTAGAAAAACTCCACAAACCTGACGACTTTAAATATTTTTCATCCTCCATACTTTTTAGTATACCAGTTCAAACTACTCACATGCGAGAATTCAGACTTGAACTGGAACAATGGCTCTACATACAACAAAACGAGGCATTCACCTCGTTTTGTCTCATTTGCGCGGTCGAAGGGACTTGAACCCTCAACCTCCCGCGTGACAGGCGGGTGCTCTAACCAGTTGAGCTACGACCGCATACGCAACCTCTGAAAAACTTCAGAGTGAACATAGAGTACAGGATTCTCAACAAAAAAACAAGGTGTTAACTCATTAGTTAACACGCACTTATACACACCCATTTGTACATGGTATAGGTTTTTTATTGCGATCACGTTAGTCTTTCCATTCTTCTACTATGACCCTTTTGTGTTGCTCATCAATGTTGAGTCTAAGCTTTTGATTGTTTTGCCAACCCCAGCTACGGACCACATCGATAGGAATCGTAACCGCGAAACTCTTTCCTCCAGCGAGTTTAAAAAGTGTTCGCATATTGCGTTCTTCGAGCTTTCTTCGTGCCATACATAGTAGTATATCACTCTTAGTAAATATGTCAGTTACCATAAATATCACGTTGAACAGTTGTAACAATCATGCTACTCTCTCCCTTACAAATGCCGGGGTAGCTCAGTTGGTTAGAGCGTAGCACTCATAAAGCTAAGGTCGAGAGTTCAATTCTCTCCCCCGGCACAAAAAGAACATCCGCGATGACGGATGTTCTTACTTTAGCAAGACTGAATACTTTCATCTAAGACCACTTCTTGAAAAGGAGGTAAGACGCCTGAAACATGAGGTACCCCACACCAACAACACCTATGACTCCAGAGTCAGGAGTGAGTTTTAGTGCACCCAATAGTATTGCAGAGGAGTAGATACCTGCAAGCATTATGATAATAAAAAGAATCAGTTTATTTTTTGTTTTCATAAAAAATAGCTAGTGTATAAAGAACAAAACGTACTAGTATTCTAACAGAGCATACTCACATACGGTCACCTCTACCTGTTTACTCTGTTAACAACTAATCAGTAAGTGTCTCCCATATTTCCTTCAAAAGCTCGTTGCGTTTTGATTTACTGTTTTCAGGGTAGTATCCAGTACCAATATTCCACACCATCACCCCTCCCAATTTTTTACGAAGCACATACTCGACTTTCTCTTGTACAGACTCTTTGTTTTCATAGGAGACAAACCCACAACTAAAGTCTCCTTGTCCACTCTTGAAGGTGAGGTAAGGAACCTTTGCAAGAGAGTCCCATCGTTCATTTTTACTACTATAATAGTCACTCATGAGTGTGCGCATACTCATGGCATGTAGTCTGCTTGAATAGTAAGTACTTAGAAGTGTCTGTTTTGGATTTTTAACTGGATATTCCCAACAAGTTGCATATGTCCCAATACCTACGCCAAGTTGATCGCTCGGTACACCAGCACGCTCGTACGCATATACTGAGGTTTTAATTGAACTTGGGGTAGCTACCGTATCTCCCGTAAGTGCCGCACCGTACCAACTCTTCCACCCTGACCATGGACCAGCCATTGAGTAACTCATGATGAACATCTTATCAACGTATCGTGCTAAGTCGTCATAAATACTCAAATCCTTGGTGTAGAGAATACTACTTGGTACCCAGTTCACAGGAACAGTAATGAGCATATCTGGATCTTTTTCTCGCAAGTCACGTACAAGTTTCAATATTCCCAACTCGTCTTTCGTACGTATCGGCTCCCAGTCAATATCAACACCATCGTAATCAAGTTCATCCAAGAGTTTGATGATGTTTTCAACAAAATTCTCTCTGTATTCATCTGACGTCGCACTGTAGAATTTATCTTCTTCGTTTGGACCTCCTAGCCAAATGAGTTTCTTCACACCCTCCCTGTCAGCATACCTTCCTACATCAAGTGCCATTTCCCTTCCCTCATCACTATCAGTCATATGCCAATGTTCATCAAGTGTCCCATCACTGTTTACACCAATACCACCAACAACAATGTGTGTCATTAGGGTATAGTCAATATCTTTTGGTTTAAGGTACTCATAGTGGTATCCCACATAGTAAGCGAGGAGCCATTCACCCTCCACATCAGCACTCGCCTTATGTTCTTCAACTTTTTCCCTATCACTTTTCCCAAGCAAGAGAGCAGCTTGTACTGTTGTTAGTGGTGCAAAGAGTAGCGTAATAAGTACTACAGACATAACACTGCGTGTAGTTTTTTGCATCAAGGTAATACGTATATTCATAGACATATATTGTACCAGACGTTCATTACAGACAGGTATTACGAGTTATATACATTTGCAGGCATCGTGTAGATATGTTAGGTTAGTCTACGTAACCCATTGCGGGGTGGAGGAGTAGTACCTCGGAAGGCTCATAACCTTCAGGCGCCAGTGCAATTCTGGCCCCCGCAACAACTAGAGAAAAGCAACCAGTAGTGGTTGCTTTTCTGTTTGTGGCATAAATCACAGTATGTGTGGGCCAGAATTTTACCACAAGGGCATTTCAATTTTCTAATCGCTTCACTCAAGAAAATTTGGTCACATTCTGGGTCTCTACGAGACCTGTACACCTTGTCGATATTTCTTTTCATCCTTCAAGAAATATCTGGCAAGATCTTGCGGAGCATTGCTCCTCACCGCAACAACTAGAGAAAAGCAACCAGTAGTGGTTGCTTTTCTGTTTACTCAAACTTCACCCCGCTAAGGCGAGGTTAAATAACCCTGAGCTCCTTGAAAGCTGTACCGTACAACCCAACCACTCGCTTAGCCTCTCTTTGTGTAAGTATAAAATCACTCCCCTCATGTGCTATCTGATTACGAACCTTATGTGCTTCCCAGAGTGCATCAAGGTACTCTATGTCACCCCGTGCAACCTGCTTTAACTTTTCTCCAAGCGTGTCTCCATAGTAGCCCATCCTTGTCACCACCTCATCAAGCATAATATCGGCCTCCAAAATACCTTGTCGCCAATCATTTGGATTCTCTGACGCCACCTGTCGCTCTATGTTCGCCCAACGCTCATTTTTTACTTCTTCCATCTTTTCAGGTATTGCAGATCGTATCCTCTGAGCTTCTCGTGCTCGTATTTGATTTGTACGAATGGCAACATACACGATACCTCCAAGCAATATGAGTGTCGCTAAACCACCAATAATCATAATACCTACGACTATCTTTTTAAAAATTGATGTTATGCCTGCATCTTCAAGTGCGCTCTCCTCTACCCAACCTTGTTCACCCTCTTGTGTCTTTATGAGCCACCATAACCCTCCTCCAACTTCAACAGGTCCACCAAGCACCGTCGCCTTTTCTCCTTTACTCAACAAACCGGTAACCTCATCTCCTCCTGCTTGTGCAAACAAGTTCACCGTTTCATTGCCACGCACCTTACTACCTTCCTCCCATCCCGTATCACTCGCAAGCACAAGTACTGCCTCTGGTACCCACCCATCACCACTAGAACCATCTTTATCAAAGAACCACCAACGAGTCTCGTTCTTTTTTTTCGGTCCTATAGTTAGTTCACCTACATCACCTTTTTTCAGTAACGCTGCTTTTACCGCACCCCCCGCTTCTGTCCACGCTGTAGTATCTAGAAGTATTTTTGCTTTTGCTCCCACTTTCGTAGCTGGACCAATACCTCCAACCCCTTCACGAACAAGACTCGACTCACGAACCCATCCCTGTTCTCCAGTTGCCGTATCTTCAACCTGCCACCAACGTTCTCCATTTACTGTCTCTGGACCCCCAACTATAGTAAGCGATGTTCCTGGTGCAAAAGTACCCGATGGATCTCCCTCTCCAGGTGAACTATAGAATACCGCACCATTCGGTGCATTCACCGCAGTGCCAAGAGGTGTATCAGCACTCAGTGCCACTCCTGCAACAAGGTACTGATTCTCCCCATCAAAAGAGATACCGAACCGTTCCTGTAGTATCTCAGGGCCACGTTGAAACATCTGCCCGACAAGGAATATTCCAAAGAGAACAAGCATCATGTCCTCAAACACGGTGTTACTTGTCGAACTTTCTGACATACCTGTAGTGTACCACTAATTACTACCTAGTTTGTACTGCTTGTAAGCACGTTACCAAGTGCAAAGAGTGTCGCCTCACCAAGCTCTGGCGCCATGAGTTGAAAGCCGAGCGGTAATTCTTTTCCATCACGTGTTGCTGTACCAAATGGTACCGATATGGCTGGTGTTCCAATTATGTTTGCTGATACGGTGAATATATCCTCAAGATAGAGTGCAAGCGGATCATTCACTTTTTCACCGATCTTGAACGCTGGAGAGGTGGTTGTTGGTGTAGCTATCGCATCTACCTGCTTGTACGCCTCTGCAACATCACGACGTATCATTGCTCGTGCCTGCATCGCTTTATTGTAAAAGGCATCGTAGTACCCTGAAGAAAGTACGTACGTACCGATGAGTATCCTTCTTCGCACCTCTTTTCCAAATCCTGCACCACGTGTTTGCCTGTAATCATCTATCCTATCCTTACCATCAACATGCAGACCGTATCGTACACCATCAAAACGCGCAAGATTAGCACTCACTTCAGCTGGAACAATAATGTAGTACGTTGCAAGAGAATTCTTTAAACTTGGCAGATCAATATCTACAACGTCATGCCCTGCCTTACGAAGTGCCTCAAGTCCTTCTTCAAATTTTTCAAGCACATCTGCTTCAACACCCTTCTCGAGGAATCCTCTCGGAACACCCACTGTATACTTTTTCTTTTTCTCTAAACGTTTCCTTGTGTCTGGTACAGTAGTTGCATCCATTGCATCACAACCTCGTATTGCACTATACAGTATTTCTGCATCATCAACACACCGTGCAAGAGGTCCAATCACATCAAGTGAACTACCCATAGCCATGAGACCATGACGAGAAACAGAACCGTACGTTGGTTTTATACCAACAATTCCACACAGCGCAGCCGGTTGCCGTATGGATCCACCAGTATCAGAACCAAGTGCAGCTAGCGTCATACCACTCCTTACTGCCGCCGCAGAACCTCCCGATGAACCCCCTGGAACACGTGTCGTATCCACCGGATTCTTGGTAGGTCCAAAGGCGCTATTTTCAGTTGAGGTACCCATAGCAAACTCATCCATGTTTGTCCTTCCTAGGAACACTGCACCTTGCTCTTTAAGTTTTGTTATCACTGTCGCGTCATACGTCGCTGTATAGTTCTCTAGCATCTTAGATGCACTACTTACCTTCCTTCCCTCAATGAGAATATTATCTTTGATTGCAAGGGGTATGCCGAGGAGCGGTGTTGTCTCCCCTTTAGCGATTCGCTCATCTGCCTTCTTAGCTTGTTCCAAGACATCGTCATACACCTCAAGAAAGGCATGTATCTCGCTGTCTTTTTTTTCTATAGCATCTAGGTATGCTTGTGCCAACTCAACAGCAGTAAACTCCTTTGCGTCGAGTTTTTCTCGAACCTCACGTATTGTTGCTTTTTCAGTATCAATCATAGTTACAAAATCTTTTTTACCGTCAAGTAATCTCCGTCGGTACTAGGTGCTTCACCAAGTATTTTTTTGGTGTACTGACCTGGCTCATTAGTTGCAACATCCTCGCGCATCACATTGATCAATGCAGGCTCCTCGTGTGAACCATCACTCTCTGAGGTTATCTCATTCACCTCTGAAACGTACTCTAAAATAGAGTCCATCTCCTTGGTAAGTGCATCGAGTTCTTTTTCATCAACAGCAAGAAGTGCGAGTTCAGCTATCTTCTTTACCTCATCTTTTGAAATCATGCCTCTGACTATAGCACAGTGTTGTTCGATACTCTAGTTCGTTAGACGCTCTAAAAACTGTCCTTCTGTCACCACCTCCACGCCGAGTTTTTCTGCTTTTTCAGCTTTCGAACCAGGATTCTCCCCCACCACCACAAAACTAGTACTCTTTGATACGCTCCCTACCGCCCTGCCTCCATGCTTTCGAACAAGATCTTTTGCTTCATCTCGGGAAAGTGTCTCTAGTGTTCCAGTTATGACAACACTCTGTCCTCTAAGTACTCCCTCTTTGCTTCGCTGTACACCCTTGATATGTACATGCGGTAGCAATTGCTCAAGTATGTGATTATTTTTTTCATCCCTAAACCAGGCATGGACTGACTTTGCAACAACAGGACCAACGCCATCAAGTGCCTCAAGTTCCTCAAGTGTTGCATGCCTCAATGTTTCAAGTGTTCCAAAGTGGTTCGCTATATCACGGGCAGTTTCCTCACCCACCTGATCAATAGAGAGTCCGAAGAGTAACCTATACAGTTCTACACTACATGCACTACGTATCGCATCAAGTAAGTTGTTGATCGATCTCTCCTTAAACCCTTCGAGTGGTTCCAGGTCACCCGCCTTGAGAGTGAAAAAATCTGCATAGTTGGTAACAAGGTTTTTTTCGCAGAGAAGCGCTACTATTTGCAAACCAAGCCCATCGATATTGAGTGCCTTCTTTGACACAAAGTGCTGCAACTTTCGTACATTCTGCTCAAAAGAATCTTTCGAAACACATCGCCATGCAGCCTGACCTTCTACTCGCTCAATAGAACCATCTCCGCCACAAGCATCTACCTTTTTGGGAAAATGGTACTTTTTCTCTTTCCCCGTACGGAGTTCAGTAAGCACCTGTACAATCTCAGGAATAACATCACCCGCTTTCTGTAATATGACCGTATCTCCCACGCGAACATCCAGTCGCTGTATCTGATCTTCGTTGTGCAGTGTTGCTCGTGAGACCACCGACCCTGCTACTCGCACAGGGGTGAGTTCAGCTACCGGTGTGAGTACTCCTGTGCGCCCCACCTGTAGAGTGATTGCCTCGATCACCGTTGTGACCTGCTCTGCCGGGAACTTATATGCAATGGCGAAGCGTGGTGCGTGTGAAGTGTATCCAAGTGCTTCCTGGTAGTGCAACTCATTCACCTTGAGGACGATGCCATCAACTTCATACGCCCGCTGCTCACGTTTCTTGATCGATGTTTTGTAGTACACCTCTATTTCACCCACCGTTTTGCAGTGACGGTGTTCACTGTTGACGTGAAAACCAAGCTTTTGCAACAGTGCAAGTTCCTCCATTTGTGTCTCAGGTCTGTCTACGCCTTCCAGTTGCTCAATATCGTATATGAAGCAATCTAGGTTTCGAGATGCAGTAACACCTGCGTCCAGTTGACGAAGTGAACCGGCTGCAGCATTGCGTGGATTTGCAAACTCCGATTCACCACTCTCTCGTCGTTCACTATTTATCCGCTCGAACTCAGCATGTGAGAGCCATGCTTCACCACCAACAATGATATCTATTTTTTGTGTGAGCGTCTGTGGAATAGATTTGAAGGTTCGCAGGTTGTGGGTAATATCCTCTCCCACAACTCCATTTCCTCTCGTTGCACCTGTTACAAACTCACCATTCTTGTAGGTGAGTACTATTTTCAAACCGTCTATTTTTTGCTCAACACAGTAGGTAAAACCAGTTTCTGATAAGACACTCTCCCTATCCAAGTATCGACGTAGCTTTTTCTCCCACTCGATGAGCTCATCGTGTGAGAAAATGTTATCAAACGACCATTGGCGCACACGGTGCTCTACTTTTTCAAAAGCATCGATCACCTCACCACCAACCCGCTCAGATACCGCACCTCTATGTTTCAACGCAGGATACTGTTCTTCAAGAGTTCGAAGTTCACGTACGAGTGCATCGTACGCCTCATCACTTATTTCTGGTGCATCGTGCTTATGGTACCGTTCCTGGTGGTACGCTACGAGCTGCTCAAGCTGTGCATACCTCGACTGAATCTCTTTCTTCATCACACTAGCTTACTACACAAAAACCCCACATGCATGTCCATGCCGTGGGGTAATTTCTTACTAACTAGACCTATCGTGCCTCCTCAAGCGTCAACGTCTCAAAAAGGTAGAGCAATGCACTTTCGAGCTCATCATAGTTATCAATATGCGCAAATAACTTTTCGCTTGATGCTGTCTCAGATACCAAGTATTCATGCATCCACACTGCCTCTATTGGCCACGTATTCGCATTAAAGTTATCTTCATCTAGTGGTATATCACCATTTACGTATATACCAATAATAGTGATATTTGGATCAGACGTATTCGTATCTTCTTTGAGCACATCAGCTATTGTCGATGCATTACACATGGCAAAGTATGGTGCATAATTATGCCTCAGCCGTAGGACACTGTTAAAGTAGCCATGTGGATTTTCTGACTCCGTATCATCACACCACTGGTAACTGAAAAGATCCGGGGTTGGTAGCTGATCCGGGTCAGAGGCATCCGGTTTATCTAGTACAAATGTTCCAAAAGCGCCGTCAGGATTGAACGGTGTCCTGAAGAGCATAGTGTCACCAACATCATAGAAGTTATGGATAAAATGCGCACCATCAACAAACTTATTTAGATGAGGAGTTGTGGAGGTATCTTCAAGGTTATCTACCGACATCACGTACAAATCTCTCGGTAGAGAGTCGCTCGTCATGGTTGACATGATACCGTTTGGTGCACCGTCGGTAACGATTACCATAACATCAGGATGAAGACTATCATCACTGTCACGGTTAGGTGATTGCGCCGGGAGGTCAGTGAAGTCAACACCTTGCCCACCCATCACTGCTTTTTCAAAGTCACCTGAGTTCCACCCCGTGGTACCTAGGTCATACTCCGAGTGTGGATAGTACCTACCCATGAGCTCAGCTCCTGCTATAGATATTGCAAGTGAAAGGTTTGTTGCAGGAGGATCTGAGGAAAGATTGTTCATTATTGGCATATCAAATGGACCGCTGTCATCAATGAGATTAGTCAGATCATCGGTCAACACTACGTCAGGTTCACGCCAATTACACTCTGAACCAAACATTTCAGCGCTACAAGCCGCACCAGCACGATTACCCGTATCACTAGCATCTGTTCCATATGAGAGCAAACCAATCTTAGGTACTGGAATCGTACGGTGCAATAGACCAACAGAATCAATCACAGCATCAAGCATTTTGTTCCAGTCATTCAGACCAGGGGAACGCAATCCTCTACTTTGCGTTCCAGTACCATCGTCAGCATCAATACTTCCTGAAGTATCAACAACAAACATAATATCGGCACCAAAGAGTATCATGTAGGTATACTCTTGGTATCGTTCAGCAGTTTTGATCCCTGATGCATCATTACTCTGACTGTAGACACGTATTATTCCTTTAAACAGCTTCTCACTCGCAATAGCATCGCGTTCAACCTCAACAAACACTCCCGCACCATTTGGATCAGTGCTACTAAACGGTATCCGAAAAGTCCCCGTGTTTCCTGAGTACTCAGGATCGACACCATCACCAGCAGTATCAGTACTGGAACTTGGATTAAAATCATACTCATACCCATTACAAACAGCTACTTCAGACGGTCCACCATCCACGTAACTGAACTGACGGTAGTCTCGTCTAATCCAGAACTTAACGCACTCGAAAGCACTCTCGGCAGTATAGAGGTCTTGGACTGCCTCACCACGTACCTGCAGTGAGCTTACGAGACGTTGAGCATAGTCAGCAAGCGCCATTGTAATGATGAGCATAAATGATCCTACGAGCACCACCAAAAGGAGGGAGAAGCCGCCACCCTTCTCTTCATGCTTAGATACAACCTGTGTTGTCATACTACTGTAAGTACTCATATAAAATATTTCGAAGCGTATACGTTAAAGTATCTTCACCACTTAGCCATGACACTTCTACCTCCACAACCGCTTGATGGTTCAAGGCATCAAGTGAGATTGTTGTAACGCGGGTGTATGGAGATTCATTTATCCCGGTGGTAGTGTATACACCACTTTCAAAGTAAAGTTTGCAGTTATTGGCATCAACACACTTCTCCGGTGATGTGTCCACATCTGCTGAAAAGTAATCAAGTGCACAACCTCCAGCAAGCGAGCAGTTATTCATATCGAACAACCAGTCTTCACCATTATCAAAATTGTACTGGTTTTTTGCAATGATCTGTTCCATGGCATCCTGTGCCAGGTACGTTGCAATGAGTTGATCGTTGGTTAAGTTCACCCCAGTGACCGAAGCGGTGAAAAGTGCCATGGTCGCCGCAAACATAGTGGTGAGCACACCAACAGCAACAATCGCCTCAAGCAGCACCATTCCCTCTTCTTTTGCTTTCAATGTCCTCTTCATGCTAGTAGTTCCGTGACGTGTACGACGTCTGAATGTTAATAATCTGTTCAGGTCGTTCAACACTGTGTGCCGTAAGTGATACCTGGGCACGTATCGGATCTTTTGGTGATTGACCATGCACGGTCACCATGAAATCATCTATAGCAACTCCAGGTGGTGTCATGTCATGCAATAAACCGTCAGGGGTCATCTTTTGTATCTTCTTTGTTGCACCATTAACCAAAACATACTGAACATTTTCATTAGGACCGGCACTGTTTAACCCTACTATGTGTGTCATCTTGAAATCAGATGCACCACTGCATGGAGGCAAGGCACAGGTGAAGCTCGTACTCACACGTGCCTCTCTCGTCATATCTTCAAGCAAAAACGCAAGCGAACTGGTGAGGTCAGCCTTTTCTGAAGCAACGTAGTAGGATCGTTGAGAGGTAACAAATGTATCCACCACCACAGTCATTGCTATTGAAATAATGAAAAACGCAACGAGCAGTTCAATGAGAAATGAACCCTTTTCTTTTGTCTGTATTAGTTTTCTTTTTCTGTTCATACACTACTCTTCAATATAAACCAACCCTGCCTCATTTACGAATACTTTTGCACTTGCATCGTTTAAGGCAAGTGTAATAGTTACATTACTTTGAAGAACAGAGCTATTTGTTTTAAAAATCAACGCACCACTTTCCCCTCTCCGAAAGAAAATCTGCACTCTATTACCACCAACAGACACGTCATCAACTTCTACCCCGCTTTCAAACGTAACCACTTCATACGTATTATCGACATCGTACACCTCATCATTTGGACCAGTACCATCCCCATCTCCTCCATACATGGTAATAAAATCATCACCCTCTTCCACATAGATACCGTAGCCTCTGTCGTAGTCGAGTTTTTCATCATAAGGTACTCCCTCAGGTGTAAAGATGCGTCCACTGTTCCCCAATGCTTGTGCCTCTATGATCGCTGCTTTGAGCTGCACTGCTGCCCGTTGCACCTTCATCCTATCCCTCGCACCACTACCCTGTAAAAGTAGCGTACCACCCAGACCAACAAGTATACCGAGCACAACAACAAGCTCGATTAGCGTAAAACCTTTTGTGTACTTGGTACTCATGTTGTCTACCTACCCTTACAATACTCGTTGGCAGTTTTATCACAGATCCCAGCATTCCAACTCGGAACACTGGAGCTGTTATCGAGTACTCCACCTCCTTTTTCGAGTACTGCTTGAATTCTGTATGATGAATAATTGGTAGTCTCAACTGCATACGTATACGTATACGTAACTCCATCCTGTGTAGCATTTATTGGATCTGCTACAGTCGATGTATCGATGAAATCTTCAAGTTTTACTGATCCAGTACAACCATTGCTCGCTGCATTAGCGAATGTAGCCGGATACTCTTTGCAAGTACTATAGTAGAGCTCAACAGCTATCGCTATTTGACCTAAATCTGTAACACGTTCTGAGTCACGTGCCTTCGCTTTCGAATCTGACAAACTTGGGAAAACGACCGCAGCAAGAATACCGATAATAGCTATCACCGTCATGAGCTCCATGAGTGTGAATCCTCTCATGGTAAATGCACTTTTTTGTTTCTTCATACCCTAACTGTAGCAAGGTACGGCACCTTGCGACAAGCCAGTCGTCAACACCTAGAGCAGCTGCGCAAAAAGATTTACATGGGTTAGGTAGACAATGAGCGCACCAAGTACAAGGAACGGTCCAAATGGTATTTCACTTTTCAGGGTCAGTTGCTCTCCAACCCTTTTCCCTTGTAAAGATTGTGTAAACTTTTGAAATGCAATGATACCCACTGAAACCACTGCTCCAATCCAAAACGCAAACATGATCGCAGTGCCTCCTAAACTCAGTCCAAGAAACCACCCTATACCAAGAGCAAGCTTTCCATCTCCCAAGCCGAGCCAGTGACCATCTGACACCTTCCAGAGCAGGTAGAACGGCAAAAAGAGAAACGGTCCTGCTAGTATTTCCACGTAGCTTGGAAGCATGAATACACCACCCTGCACAAAGAGGAGTGCAAAAGCAGACACTGCGAGTGTATATGAAAAGACATCAGGAATAAGTTTGGTGCGAATATCGTAGACGGTAATTGCGATAAACAACGACCAAATAGTCCAATGCAACACAAGCTCAAGTCCTGTTGGCATACCTAGTGTCACTGCACTCCCTACTCTGCCAAAAAGCGCACCAACGACGAGTGTAAAGAGTATTCCTGTTATGAGTTCCACAAGTGGGTACTGCACTGAGAGTTTCTCTTTACAACCTGTACACCTTCCCATTTGTTTAACGTACGACAGTACTGGTACAAGCTCATACCACCTGAGCACCTTACCACAGTGCATGCAGTGACTCCTTCCCGTTACAGCTTCTTCTTTTTCTCGACGTAGCACTACTACGTTCAAAAAACTTCCTATAGCAACACCTAAAAGAAATGCAAAAACGAAATGAATATGTGAAAGAAAAATAAACATGTGTCTTTTTATTTGTACGTACCATTGTACCCGAGAATAGACCCTGCACGTAACAAGTTCTGCCCACACACAAAAAGCACCAAAGGTGCTTTTTGTGTGTAATGCTAAGAAATTAGGAAATTCTAGAGGTACTCACATCCGTCCTGATCACAAGATACTGATCGGGTGCTTCCCGCATCGGTGTCAGCCAAAACGAAACTGAAGTTATCAATACTGGTATTACCATCTAAGTCAGTACTACCGTCAAAGCTTGCAACAGTGTACTCCCAACCTGCTGGCAACTCTGGCCATTCAGTAGCAGTAATGTTTACATCATCACATACCACATTTCCAGTTCCCCCAAGAGCTGTAGGAGTAAGAAGGCTACCTCCATCACTCTTACAAATAATGAGTGCAGGGAGTGTACTTCGAGCTGACTGCAGTGCTGCAGTTGCACGTGCCTTTGAACGCTGGTCACCGAGTGACGCAAGTACCACTGAGGCAAGGATACCAATGATGGCGATCACAACGAGCAACTCAATCAATGTAAAACCTCGTGTTAGTTTTTTATACATAGTTATTGTTAAATAAAGTACTAATAATTTTTTACTAAACGCAAAAACTCTGTGTGCTTAGAGTACCTACAGTATACCGCCCCACCTTACCCCTTTGAACAATACTATGTAGTTTTTTGGGGAAAACCTAGGTTACTTTTTAATTTGAAATTAAATATTGAGCCAATAAAACAAAACGTACTGAGAGTGGTTTTTTAAGTAAAGGTTGAGATAACCCACCTTCACATAAAGCTTTGGAGGGCAGACGAATAACACTACGAGTAAGTTGAGGACGCAGTTACTGAAGGTGTTTGCAAAAATATATCTTAATATTTGAAGAGATTGCTTGTGGTAAGTTCAAGGCGCAAAGAAATGAAAACATGAGCTGTATTTTTTATACAGTGAATGTTTGAATGATTGCAGTAACGCAGAAATTATCCAAGCAATTTCTTCAAATTAGCCCATAGTCATCGTAACCTGATAGATAGGCATGATAACAGAAGCAACGAGCGTTCCAACACCACCAGCAAGCATAATGATCATGATCGGCTCCATGAGGCCTACGAGTGTATCAACGGTGTTCTCAACCTCACGAGTGTAGAATTTTGCAAGTGTCTTCAAAATGTTTGAAAGTTCACCTGTCTCCTCTCCTACTCGCATCATCTGTATCATAATAGTCGGTATTTCTGGATGTCTACTGAAAGCTTTTGAGATACTCGCACCATTTTTGATCTCATCACGCGCCTCAAGAAGTATCTTTTCATAGTACACATTCTCAACAACAGCTGAGGTGATTTCTATTGCCTGCACCATGGCAATGCCGCTCAAGAGCATAGTGGCAAGGTTATCAGCAAGTCGAGAGAGAAAGAGTTTTTGGTAGAGACTTCCTACAAGCGGTATATCGATCTTCAACCTGTCAAAGTACTGCTTCCCTGAATTTGTTTTACTGTACTGCCAGGTGGCAACAATCAACCCTGCCAGAAAGAGGAAGAGGAGTAAGCCATAGTTTACAAACAAATCACTTAAGGTAAGGACGATCTTCGTGTATGTTGGTATTTCTGCTCCAGACTCGGTAAGCATACCTGCGAGATTTGGGATAACAAAGGTAAGCATTGCCACCATCACACCAACAAAGGTGAGCATGATGAAACCAGGGTAGATCATTGCATGCTGCGCTTTACTCACCACTGCATAATTCCTATCAATGTAGTCAGCGAGGTGATTAAAGGTTTCCTCTAGGCGACCAGTCTCTTCACCAGCCAGTACCATGTTGCAGTAGAAAGAAGAAAATATCCTTGGATGTTTTGCCATCGACTTACTGATAGACATACCACCTTGTATATCCTCTGCAACCTGTGTCAGTGATTTTCGAACGAGAGGGTTAGATGCCTCGGAACCAAGTAAACGAAACACACGAAGCGCACTCACCTGTGCCTCAAAGAGGGTAGCAAGCTGGCGTGAGAGAATAACTATCTCTTTCGTGGAAACTGTTTCAAAAAGAGTAATGTCACCATGCAAAAAATCTTTTTTATCTGCAGGCTCAATGCTGACGATAATAAGACCGTTACGTTGCAGTGCAGCAATAGCAGTATCCTCGTTTACCGTCTCAATGGTTCCCTCCTGCTCTTTCCCTGTTTTGTCTAATGCTTTGTATCTAAATAGCATAGTTTTATAGTAATCGTTCTAGACCTTTAGGATCAAAGGATGCTGCAAGTGCATTCTCTACACTTATCTCTCCGGTACGTACAAGCTTCGTGAGTACATTATTCATACTTATCATACCGTCCTCTGAACCAGTCTCAATCATAGTGTCTATCTCATGTGTTCTGCGTTCTCGTATCATGTTTGATACTGCTCGTGTGTTTACGAGAAGCTCATATGCTGGTACAAGTCCACCCTCTATCCTCTGTATCAAACGTATTGAAAAGATACCTGTTAAGCTTCCTGCAAGCTGTACACGTATCTGATCTTGCTGATGTGAAGGAAACGAGTCAACAATACGATCGATGGTCTGTGAAGCATTGTTGGTATGCAGTGTTGAAAATACAAGGTGTCCTGTTTCTGCTGCCGTCACCGCAGCGGCTATAGCTTCGTTACCACGCATCTCACCAACAAGAATAACATCCATGTCCTGTCGAAATGCACTGTAGAGACCTGCTTCAAAAGAATCAGTATCGAGCTTTACCTCACGTTGGTCAATGATGCACTGTTTTGGGGTATAGATGAACTCAATAGGATCCTCAATAGTAACGATATGAGCTGCACGAGTCTGGTTCACGTACTCAATAAGAGATGCAAGTGTTGTTGACTTACCTTGTCCGACAGGACCAACCACCAAGAAAAAACCTTGTCTTCTGTTAGTAAACTCAAGGAGCACCTCAGGAAGTCCAAGGTCGGTAATTGTCTGTATCTTTGTTGGAATAAGACGCAGTGCAATAGATACAGCACCACGCTGTATGCAGGCATTACCTCGAAAACGCACCTTATGTTGTTCATTATAGTATGAAAAATCAATCTCTTTTGTTTGATCAAACACCTCACGCTGCTCCTCATTAAGCATGAGAGCAAGATACTCTGCTGTATCCTCATGAGTACACTCCTCGTAGTTCGTTAGTGGTAAAAGTGCCCCAGAAACACGTATTGTTGGCTTATAAAAAGCATTGATATGCAAGTCCGATGCTTTCTCGTTTAATACAATACCGGCAAATTCATCCAGTGTTGTTTTATGTGTTTCTAAGCTTGTTTTTGTCATACTAAAAGGTACTTTTTTATATAAAGAGCAGGAACATTCCCACCCACTCCACTACCTACTGTGCTTTCTTGTTAAGCAATCCTTCAACGTACTCAAGGACCTCAGAAGGAAGTGTATTTGCTTTAATGAGATATCCATCTATACCAAACTCCTCAGCACGAGCAATATCCTTCTCCTGTCCCTGGTTGCTCAAAATAATAACGGCAACTTTATCACCACAGAGGTTCTCTTCTCGAATCGTTTTTAAAACCTCAAAACCATCGATCTTCGGCATTACTAAGTCAAGCAATACAGCATCAAAACTACCGCCAGTGTGCATTGCTTCAACCGCTTGTGTACTGTCAGTAAAACAGGTGACATCATACCCTGACTGTTGAAACTTGAGATTGTACATATCGAGGAGAAATGGATCGTCATCGACTATGCATATTTTTTTTGTTTTGTTCTCTGTCATATACCCTATTATACTAAGTCTAGCTCATTTGTCTCAAGGTTATCCTTACCTTTAGCTTCATCCTCGTCTTGCTGTTTCTCCTCAACCTCTTCCTTTTCTTCACCAATGCCAAACTCTGCTTCAATATCCATAAGTCCTCCGATCTGAGCAACTTCCTCCCACGGTATGAGTTTTTTCATAGATTTAACAATAGTATCCTCCTTGAGTGTTATCATTCCATTTTTACGTGCAATACCAAACACCTTCTCCTCTTCACCACCATCAAGTATGGCTGCCCGTATCTCTTCGTTAATTTCTAACATCTCATACACACCAAGCCGTCCGCGTGTTCCTGTTGGACAGTTACTCGATGGTTGAATTGCCAAAACCTCCTTTGCGTCTGGGAGAAGTTCTTTTTTATATTTTTCTGGAAGATCAGCAAAATCATTATCTATCATCCTCCTTATCTGACCTTCAATCGGAATCTTCTTGCCTGAATCAGGACAAATACGACGCACCAAACGTTGAGCAACAATAAGGTCTAGTGTTGGAGCGAGAAGATACGGATCAACACCCATATCTACCAAACGTGGCACTGCGCCTGCAGCATTATTGGTATGCAGTGTTGAGAGTACTAAGTGTCCAGTAAGAGCTGCCTGCACAGCAAGCTGAGCTGTTTCTTTATCACGAATCTCACCAACCATGATGATGTCTGGATCCTGTCGCAAAACACTTCGTATACCGGCCGCAAAGGTGTATCCAATCTCAGGTCGCATTTGTGACTGACTCACCCCTTTAATGTTGTACTCAACAGGATCTTCAAGCGAGAGTACATTTTTCTTGTCTCTATCTACCTCATTGAGCATTGCATAGAGTGTTGTTGATTTACCAGAACCTGTTGGACCTGTTATGAGGATCATGCCATACGGTGCAGCAACAGCACGCTTCACGTATGCCAGTTGTCCCTCACTCATACCGAGATCTTCAAGGGTCACACTACTTCGTTCACTATCAAGAATACGAAGCACTGCCTTTTCACCGTAGTACACAGGCATGGTAGAAACACGAAAATCTACCCGTCTACCGTTTATTGTTGCAGAAAAACGTCCATCTTGAGGTTTACGTTTCTCATCAAGTTTAATACCAGCAAGGATCTTTACACGTGCTATGACAGCACTCTGCACTTTTGCAGGCAGCACCAGTGACTTGTTGAGTACACCGTCAACTCGAAAACGCACCCTCGTTTCCTCATACTCTGGTTCTATATGAATATCAGAAGTACGTGCATCAATTGCACTCCTTAAAATGGTGGCAACAATTTTTGTTACTGGAGCCTCCTCACGAATATCTGTATTACCTCCCTTATTCTCAGCTGCTTGCACTGTTTCCTCAAGATCATCCAAATTCTGTGTTTCCCTTTCTTGACCTACACGCGCTACTGAACCAGTTTCTTTTGCTGACTCATCTTCTTCAAGTTTAGTAAGTGCCCTGCTCACCTGACTCGAGAGTCCACTATACATCTCTAACCCCCTCTTGTAATCACGTTCGCTTATGAGAAACACCTTAAACGGAACACCTTGTTTTGTTGAAATGAAGTTAAGTGCATCAAGAGCATCAATATTATCAGGGTCGACAATACCAACCTCAAGAACATTATCTATGAGTGCAAGAGGAAGTACATGGTAGTGTTTAGCAGACTCTTCAGATATGTACTGCAGTGTCTCATAGGGAATAATATCATCCTGCAAGGAACGAACAGGAATATCCCAGTGCTCACCTTTTGTTGCAAGTATGTCCTCATCAGAGATACCACGGTCTCTCAAAAGATCCTCAAGTGTCTTTTCACCGCTTTGCAGCTCATCTGAGATAGCCATAACATCACTCTCGGTGATGATTCCTTTTCTCTCAAGTAATGGTAGCAAATTAAACACAGAGCAATACTTCTAACCTTAATAAACAAACAAAGAGTAACAACCCTTAACTATCGTAACGATTCGAATGGATTGTTTCTCTGTACAACCGGTTCAGGTAAACTTTCCCCCTTGTAGGTAAGTGCAGTATACTCTTTGCTCGAGAAAAAATTTGTATCTATTGTCACTCCAGTAAGTCGTCGTAGCGGAGCAATAACTTCTTGCTGTAATCGTGCAGTTTCCGCTGCAATCTCCTCTGAACGTTGCTGACTTCCTTTAAACATCGTGTCACTCTGAGCAAGCATGTAGAAACCCCCTGCTACAAGAATGAGTATAATGAGTGCAAAGATATGTTTGATGTTTCCAGACATATATTTTATTCAGCTTTTAACCAATACGCTTGTAAACCAACAGTGTAGGTAATATCTTTATCTGTTCCAGGTTTAAACTCGTTAGGAACCTGTATATCGAGCAGTGTGGCATCAACCAAAGCAACACTTCTCTCTATATCAAGAAGAAACGCCTTGAAGTTATCATAGTCTCCTGTTACCTCAACAGTAAGAACAGCACTACCAACTGGACCATTTCCCTGCTTCTGGTTACTCCTTGTCTTATTCGAAAGCTGTGCACCACTCATTACTGCTTCTCTGTCAATGTATGGTATTTCAAAAGATTTGATTTCAAGTTTATTTTCTTGTGTCAGTACATCAAGATCAACAATGAGTTGCACCACGTCAATAGCATCAGGGAGTATCTTTTCCAAATCACGTTGATTCTCTTCAGAGATACTACTCTTGTCGCGCAAGAGACCCTGATACCCCTCCATCAACCTTTCAGCATCTTCGATAGCTTCCACGAGTTCTGCTTCTTGGAACTTAAACTCCTGTAAGTTTTCGTACGCAGGTTTTATATAAGAAAAAAGAAGTCCTGCAGAAACAATTATGAGTAAAACTGGAACTAAAACTCTAGACATATCTAATTTGAAGTATTAACAACTGTTTCTGTTGCTCCATCGTTAACAATAACGTTTGCACCATTACCAGTAACGTCAACAGTAGCATTGTCAGTTGTAACAGAAGTATTACCATTACCAGTCGTAACTGTTGTATTACCAGTATTAACCGTTGTAGCACCACTAGCGTTGACTGATGTTGATGTATTGGCACCATTCACAAAAGCATTCCTGCCAAATCGATCCTCAGCAAGCGTAGCAGAAAATGAAATGAGTTTCTCATCAACACTTGCCTCGAGAGCAAAGGTGACATCATCTGTATCATTACTCTTCTCAAGCTCCACCATAATAGGATTATGGATCAGATTATCATTTCGAAATACAGTTGTCTGTTGCGCAACACTCTTATAACTCTCTGCAATACCCAAGAGGGTTAATAACGGTTGTGCATCAGTTTCATCTACATAAGTTAATTCGGTGTATTGAATTCTACGTAGTGTTATTGCTTCAAGTTTACTAAGCAACTGAGTCAATATGGTATGGTTTACCACTAGGTCTTTTGCGTTCTCTATCCTGCTTTCTGCACGTATCAACTCATCCACAACAGCTGAATCAAACTTGTTTTGCTGTTCATCGAGTGTTTTTTTGTACTCATCAATCTGCTTGTTAACAATAGTGGTGTAGCCGAAAACACCTATAGAGGCAACGACACTTGCTACAAAAATGAGAAAGGTGAGAAAAAAACCTGGACCATAGTGAGTAGTTCTTCTGCTAACGTACTTATCACCAGACGATGATCCAGTATCCGCCTGTAATGATTTTTTGGGAATGAACGAAGTATTAAATTTCGAATCCATACTAGTGTTGTACGTTAATGAACTTACTACAGTCTCACACTTGCTATTATACCCACACTACCTCCATTTTCATGGAAGGTTTATCCACTACATTACCTACTATCATGTAAAACACGGAGCGCAAGACCAACAGACACAGCAAAGTCAGGTCCCGCTTGTTCCAATGTGTCCTGTAAAAAGGAAGGTGCCTGAACATGCAGGAAAGGATTTGCCACCTCGATCTCAAGCTCAAGTTGCTGCCGTGCAAACTCAGGAAGCCCTTTGAGGGTTGCACCACCTCCAGTCAGGATCACCTTAGTGATGACTTTGTTGTACTTACGTTGAAAACCAAGTAGCACCCTACGCGCCTCAGCAAAGATCTGCTCCATGGTAAGCGTTGCTGCATGTGACACGCGCGCAGCATCCCCATTCTCAACCCCTGAAAGTATACCTGCCTGCCGTTTGATCTCCTCTGCCTTTGCCATGGTCATATGTGTACTCTTTGCAAGTGACTTTGTAATGTCTTGAGAACCAACAGGGATGACATGGGATGCAAGCACGATACCAAGTTCGACAAGGTATAGTTTGCTTGTTGTTGCACCAAGGTCAATTATTGCGACTGGTGCTAGACTATGAGCAACAGTAGAGCGTATATTTGAAAATACCTCGATCTCAAAGAACTCGGCATTTAACCCTGCTACCTTAATGGTTTCTGTATACCTCCTCAAAATATCATTATGCATTGCCACAATGAGCACCATTCGATTCTTGAGCTCTTGACCTTCCGCATCATTGATATTTTTCGCACCAAGAAATAGCTTCTGTTCGGTCTCAGGAATAATAAAGTAATCGAGCTGCACTTCAGAAATAGGTACTGGTATGTACTTTCTTGCTTCAATTGGTACTACTGTCTGAAGTTTTTTCAGATCAAGTGGAGGGACCTCAATGAGTTTCACTAAACTTGAGGCAAAAGGAACTGATACACCACAAACATCAGTGGTAACATTGGCCTCGGTAATGAGTGTTTTCAGAGCTTCTGCAAGCTTTTCAGGTGGCAAGTTGGTTGCCTGTCCCACCTCCTTCTCTGCATAGGGACCAAGTGATATCTCACCGTACGTCTCAAGCGTAGCTGTTCCTTGACTACTTTTTAACTGCACTAATTTTATTGCAGATGAACCAATGTCGATACCCAAAACACTCTCAACACCGCGTGAGAGAACCTTTTTTTCGAACATTTTTTTCGCCTGATCCAAAAACGATAGATCCATATCCTGTTTCTTGTGTGTACTTTAGTATAGCGCATACCACCTGAGTAAAGATAGACTTTTTACATGGACAAGCTATTCTCCCTACTCCTTTCATTATATGAACTCATTTTCCCTAAAGATGAACAACTACTCCTATGTAAACAAATAAAGAGTGCACACTTGCAGCAACTAGTAAACAGAACCTTTACTGACACACAGCCATCTTTTTTTGCACCCTTCCCTTACAAACATCGTTACGTATACACGCTCATACGTACTGCCAAGTACTATGGCTACATACATGCCCCAGTTGTACTCGGTCAAGCACTCGCTCCATTCCTTTCCGAAGAAATCGCCGAGAAAAACATGTATGAGGAGTATCTAAAACCAGTACTCATACCTATACCACTTCACAGAAAAAAGTATCGTGAGCGTGGTTACAATCAGGTAGAACGTATTGCTCAAGCACTTATTAATGCCATGGAAAGCAAAAACGTTACTTTAGATACCAGTACACTCATACGTATAAAAAACACCCCGTCACAGGCACATCAAAAAAGTAAAACTGCTCGTGTAAAAAATATGCACCAGGCATTTACAGTTACAAAAAATATTAAGGGTATGGACATTATTCTACTTGATGATGTTGTTACAACCGGTGCAACACTACAGAGCGCCAAAAGAGTACTCGTGCAAGCAGGTGCAAAAAATGTGCTTTGTGTTGCTGTGGCACACTAAAAGGTCCCACAGTATGGGACCTTGTAAGGCTATAAATTCAAACACCTCTACTTCTTCCATGAAGCAAATTCGTTGATCATTGCACTCGTTGTTGGACCAGCACCAGCACCATCTCCATAGAGTCGGTACCTTCCGTCGATACCAAGTTTCCCTTCCTCTACAACAAGAACGTTCTCGACACCAACGGGTAACCAAGCATACCTACTTGAACCGTTTGCTCGCACAAATTGACCTTGGATGTACCACCCCTCTCCTGTAGCATGAGAGAAAACATGTATCGCATCACTATCTTCTTTTTTGAGTCTTTTAGTAAATGAAATAACTAACCGATAACCACTGCCCGGCTCGCCAATCGCCTCAAGTTCTTCATCGCTCAAGTAAGAAGTGTCGAGTACATCTGGTGTAATAACCTCTTCATGCGAAAGTGCAACGTTGTGCAAAACACAAGCTTTCATGGATACATCCGCAAGCTCACCATTTATCAGACTCAACACATTAGTTGCTCCGGGTTCCGCAAATCCAAGGCGTTCAGCTTCAGAACTAGCTGCACCAAGCGTCACACCACGCGATACCTGATCAAATATATAGTTCAGTGTACCGTTCATAACACCACGAATAGTCACTTCTTGTTTACCTCCACGCATTCTCTGTGTAAGGTATGGCAATATCATGGTACCACCACCTACCGCAGCAGAGTAACCAAATTCAGGAAGTCTCTTTTTAAACTTGTGAGCATGGTAAGCAAGCGCACCCTTCTCGCAGGTAAAAATAGGAATACCGGCATTAACACTCGTTTCAATGTAGCGAGCCGCAGATATCCCCTTATCAGTAGTAGGAATAGCAAGAAATACCCCGTCTATTCCGTTTTCGCGTAGTGTGGAAGCAAATAATACTTCTTCACTTCTACCATAATAAAAAGCAATAGTAGCTCCTAAACCTGTAAATTTTTCATACAAAGAAGAACCAATTTTTCCTCTGCCGATAATACCTACCCGTTTTCCTTTCATTGCATTCTCCTTAAATACGTAGTTACTAGTATTAGTACTCAACTTCACCTAGGTCACATACTACACAAATATAGTAAAAAATCGAGTGTTTGTGAGTTACTGTCCTTCACGCTATACTTTACCCATGAATATAAAATATCTGATTACATTACTACTTGTACTACTCCTTGGAGGTGTGCTTAGCTGGTACTTTTTTGTAAGAGAAACAAAAAGTGAAATTCCCTATAACCCACCTACTGCTGAAGAACTAGAACGTATCGACAATATTGAACAATCAAGCTCCCAAGTAGCACCAAACGCTGTTCCAGGAGCAGGAGTTCGCCCAAAAGGTTCTCTTCCACGCACACCTGAACCAACAGCTACAACTTCAACAGAGACCGCTAGCAGTACTGCGAGTACCTCAGATATGATTACTCCAGCAGAGTAATACTTACTCGTACGAAGGAGCTTCTCGTTCGTTTCCTTCTTCTGCAAGTCGCGCAAGTGCATAAAAAAACGATGAGAGTCGGTTTATGTATGAGAGTGTCGTGTCAGAGATGGCTGCATCACCGGATCGCTGTAATGTTACGATACGTCGCTCAACCTTGCGCACCATGGTACGAAGGAGATCAAACTCTGCTGACACTCTCGTGGTGCCAGGAACAACAAATGAGTGGATAGGGCTCACTGTTTTTTCAATACTATTAATGATCTCCTCAAGCTCTATTACCCGTTCCTCTGTCACCCGCACTGCAGCACCAGCAATCTCGCCTTGAATAGCAAAGAGACTGTGCTGCACTGTTCCAAGAACATCCCGAAGTTCAAAACCATTGAGGTCAGTGATCTCATTCTTAATGAACCCTATGAAGGAATTGAGTTCATCAAGTGAGCCGAGTGCTTCACATACCGCACTGTCTTTGTACACACGCTCACTGCTTCCAAATAGACTCGTGTCCCCTGCATCTCCTTTTCCTGTGTAGAACATACACCTCAAGTATACCTTATAAATAAGCGGAAAAAAGACCGGCGCACAAAGTCGCCGGTCATCTATTTGGAGTGCTATGCTATTTCAGCTACGCTCGAGCGGGCAAAAACGCGTAACCACCTGTTTTGCGCGGGACACCATCTCTTGCCTCATTTACTTCCTGGCAATCGACACAAAACTGGTTGAATGGGTACGCCTCAAAGCGTTTCAGGTCTATCTCTTCATCGCACTCTTTGCAGTAGATTGGATCCCCCTTACTTATCCTCGCTTCAAGAGACTTAAGGCTGTCGTAACGTTCTTGTCCCTTCTTGATGTTTTCTGCATTCTGATGCACTTCGCTATCGGCAACTGCCCTATCTGCCATATCTTTTGCGTCAGATACACCTTCATGCAAACCCAACCGTGTTGGTCTTCCTGTAGGAAACTCTCTACTTAACATTCCTTGTACTATGGTAAGCAGACGGTCTTTCCTCTCTTCACTTGTTAAAGTCATAGTTACCCCCTTTTGTTTTACATTCCACCCCAAATATAAACTAGTTTCAAAGGATACCACATAAAACAACTTCGTCAATACAAACAAGCTGGGATAACCCAGCTTGTTTCTACTCATTGATTTTTTACTTTTCCTACTGCTGATCTCTGTAATCAACAACCTCAAGCGTCTTAGATGTCGTGGTACTATTGTTCCATTTATCTCTAGCAGTAAGTGTGAACTCGTAGAGTCCAACTACACCAATGCGTCGTGATATGCTTTTGAGTGTTGGTGAGTACCAACCAGGACCGAGAGTAAGGATTGATGGTGATGAAGACCAAGAAATCATGTAGTTATCATTTTCTGGTGCTCCATCAGTTGTCATGTATGGTGCACCATAACGAACATCAGCAGTTATCTGCACTGTGGTAGTAGGTGCTGCAGGTTCCTGTGAAAAGATAATGTGAGCTTCAAGCGGAAGTGGGGTAACTGTAGTACTCGTCTGAGTAGCATAGGTAGGGCATGCAATCTGTGGATTTGTGCAGCTAATTTCGTACACATGTGGATACCCAGGATATGGACCAGGGTAGTTGATAAGACCCTGCACCGTACCACCATTACCAGCACCAGGGACAAATGAATCCGGCAATGGTGAAGGTGGGTTCAAATTCAAATCGTAGCCACCCGTGTTGTAAATGGTACAATCGTACCCATTTGGATTGTTATAGTCTGTGTCATTGAATGTCCAGTCTATGTCAAAAGGTGACTCTGCTGTAACAGGATTTTCTGTAATCGAAAGGGTTGCTGACGGTGTACCACAGCAATACCTATACCCAAATTGATCACTACATGACTGACCAGCAACTGAGGTCCAGTACCCTGTTCGTGGTTGCTTCTGAGCAGCAGCATCACAAGTACCAAATCCTCCATCCCATTTCCAGTAGTGACATGTATACGTTGTACCTGTAACCCACACTGATGTTGTTTCAATATGCGTGTCACCGGTAGAACGACCTGAGTTTTCACAATCTACATTACCACAATCATCACGACAGAGAGAAGAGTATAGACCACAAGTAAATCCTGGATAAATAGATTCACATGTTGAAGGTGTGTTGTGGCAAAACCTTTGGTAGTCGTCTGAAATTCTCGTACAAATCGAAAGTGGGTACCCACATGTCCAGGTACATACTGTACTGGTTGTATCCCAATACCCAGTTGTAGCCCATGTCCAACATGCAGCGTTGTATGTCGCAATATTATTAAGGCACATATCTGTTGCAAGTACGGTCTCACTTGGAGCGAAGAAGAATGCAAGCAACGCGAAAGCAATTGGTAGTAATATGTTTTTCTTCATACTATTGTTGTTCACTAATAAACGCCTCTTCAGCAAGCTGACTATACTTCTCATAGTTTGCCGTATCATCCATCTCATAGTAGTTGAAGGCAATTGAGTAGTACAACTCCTTTGTTACAGCATCTTTTGAAGGAATCAGTAACGACACATCACTATCAACGAGTGCGAGTCCTGCCTCTGCAATACCAATTGATTCTTCGTATCTATCCTGCATATATAAGGCACGAGAAAGTGCTAGTTGTGCTCGTGCACTCGTTGGATTGTTTGCAACAGCAGTACGTGCATGCTCTTCAGATGCACTGTAGTCTTTTTTAAGAATGTCGAGAGTCGCCCACAAAATATAGATGTTTGATTCATCTGGTTTGATTGCAACAGCCTCCGTAAGGTACGCTTCTGCGGCTTCTGCATCTCCATTTGCCATTGCAATTTCTGCAAGACTCCGTAAAGCAGACACCTTGTACACATTATCACTAGCTTCATTTGCCCTCACTTTCAAACAGTTCTTTACAGCTTCTTCAAAGTCACCCTTTGTGTATAGTAAGCTACAAAGGTTCGTATATATCACAGCCTCTCTATCTTCTGTATCGAGTTCTGCTGCTTTGTTAAAACTCTCTAAAGCTTCAGGTAAAAGTCCTATCATACGCTGTACATGTCCCTTACCAGCATACGCAAGTATGTTTTCTGGATCTATTTCAAGTGCCTTGTCATAGAGCTCTAACGCCTTTACAAGATCAGGTTGTATCTCATACACGTACGCTTCCACTCTGTACACTTCTGAACTGGTAGCACTGATTGCCAATGCTTTCTCTATTGTTTCTAGTGCCTTTTCAACGTATGGTATCTGGTCACCCCCCTGCTCCTGCTCACGAAGACCCTTCTCCGCATAGGCAAGTGTCAAGTTGAGTAGGTTTGTTAGGTTGTCAGGTTCTCCCTCAAGCAGTGCTTCATAGTCGGTAATTGCTGCTTCGTCATGTGCATTCATGCGTTTATTAGCAAGTGCCTGGGGATCATTCTCTTTAAAATAGGTGATTCCATCTTCTACAACCTGTACACAGTACGCTTTTGTTGACTCTTCTGTAATTTCCTCACAGAGTGTTGCATTCATTGCCATTACTGCATTCTGCATTTTTATTGCATCTGCCGTACCGTTGATACATGTGTTCTTGAGTTCTTCATTTTCAGTAATACACTGACACAACTGAACATTTCCAGTATTTAGTGCCTCAATGTACATATCAGTATCGTACTCAAAATCTTCACATGATTTTACCTTCGGGTCATTTATGGTGACCACTTCTTGCAAATCCACCTCGGCAGGTTGTTCAACAGGTTGCCCCTGTTCACCTTGTAGGTAAAAAACCACACCTGCGATGATCACAAGCACTGCAACCACCCCTACTACGATCCATGTAAGGCGAGATTCCTTTCCCCCCTTCTCCTGCTGTGATGTTTCTGGAGAATGTTCCTCTGCGTGTTCCTCTTGCATCGGAACATGTTCTTGTTCATTCATAAATACTCAATATTATAAACACTAGTAAAACTATATATGTAAATACACGTACCAACATTGTACTATTTTCCATGTTACATATTTACAGGTTTCTGTATTTATTGTGGATAAGCAGTATAAAATACAAATGTTGCTATACTACCTTGTATGCTCACCGATGTAGTAGAAAACCGTTTTCGCTTGCAAGATGCTCAGAAAAAAGCACTCGCACGATTGAAGATTGTTACGATACAAGACCTGCTCTATCACTTCCCTCACCGCTACGAAAATGCAGGAGATCAAAAAACAGTCGAGGGTTTGGTTGCTGGAACTGATGCCATACTCTACGGCACCCTGCGAAAACCTGAGACACGACGTGCTTGGAAGAGTAAACGCCCTATGAGTGAGGCATGGCTCGAGGACGGTACGGGACGAGTAAAGCTCATGTGGTTCAACCAGCCTTACATTGCCAAGATGTACCAAGATGGCTTTATGGTAAAGGTGAGCGGTAGAGTTGAGGGCAAGGGTTCACTCTACATCGCAAACCCCGAGGTGGAACGCGTTGCGGAGCTGCCACTTGGTAGTGAAGGTACGATATTCCAAACAGAAAGTGACGATGGTGATATTTTTGCCTTTTATCCGGAAAGCAGAGGTATCACGTCACGCTGGTTTCGTCATGCGATAGCAAAAGTACTCAGTAACAGAGAGGTTATTGATGAGATCAATGAAGTACTACCAGAGTACATACTCACAGCATACAAACTTCCTGAGTTACAAAAGGCACTCGTATGGATACATCAACCGAAAAAGAAAGAGCACGCCACAGCTGCACGCAAACGTTTCTCCTTTGAGGATATCTTTCTCATACAGCTCGCTCGACACAGGGACCGGTTAGCAACAGAAAAACAGAAGACCTACTCCATACCAAAGGCAAAAGTTCATGCTGATGTATTTCTACAGACACTTCCCTTCACGCTCACCAATGGACAAAAAAGTGCAGTCGACGCTATTCTCTCAGACATAGAAACTGCCCCTGCTATGAGTCGCCTCCTCGAAGGAGATGTTGGGTCGGGAAAGACCGTGGTTGCTGCTGCCGCAGCGTACGCTGTTGTGAAAACACCACCTACGGAACGACCCTCTGCCACACTCCAAGTTGCCTACATGGCACCTACTGAAATACTTGCCGAACAACACTTCAAGTCTTTTATAGAACTCTTCAACCACCTCCCCATACAGATAGGACTCATTACCTCAAGCGGGTGTAAAAAGTATCCTTCAAAGGTGAACAACACTGAGTCAACAAAGATCTCAAAGACCCAGCTCTTGAAATGGGTAAAAAACGGTGAAATAGCAGTACTCATAGGTACCCACTCACTCATACAAAAAACAATACAGTTTCGTGACCTTGGACTCGTCATCATAGATGAACAGCATAGGTTTGGTACGCACCAGCGCCAAGTACTCACACAGAAAGATAACCTCCTTCCCCATTTACTCTCTATGACTGCCACCCCCATCCCTCGTACTCTCGCACTCACACTCTACGGTGACCTCGACCTTACCATACTCGATGAAATGCCTCCTGGGAGGAAACCAATCATCACAAACATTGTAAGTAAGACAGGAAGAACGGCAATGTATACAGCAGTACGGAGAGAGCTTGATGCCGGTCGACAGGCATACGTCATTTGCCCGCGCATTGATGAACCAGATCCAAAAAAGGTCGAAACACTTCAGACAAAGTCAGTGCTCGCTGAGGCACACAAACTCAAAACAAAAGAGTTTAGTGGCTATCGTGTCGAGGTGCTCCACGGACAAATGAAACCAAAAGAGAAAGAGGCTACCATGCAAGCACTCTTGAACCATGAGATAGACATACTCGTTGCTACGTCCGTAGTCGAGGTAGGAGTGAATGTCCCTAATGCTACTGTCATTATTATAGAAGGAGCTGAACGCTTCGGACTTGCTCAACTCCACCAACTTCGAGGTCGTGTGGTGCGTTCCAACCATCAAGCGTACTGCTACGCACTCACGAGTGAGGGTAATACCACGACACGACTCAAAGCATTCACAAAAGCAAAGAATGGTTTTGAACTTGCTGAAATGGACCTGAAGATCCGTGGACCGGGTGAACTCTACGGCAGGAGTCAGTCAGGGCTCACCGACCTTGGTATGGAGGCACTCAAGAACCTCAAGATGGTTGAGATCGCTCGCACTGAAGCACAGGCACTTGCATCAAACGATCCGACACTTAGGAAGTACCCTGTACTAAAAACCGCACTGCAGCACAAGATGGATAAAATCCACTTTGAGTAGGTACATAATTAATTATATAATTAGGTATGTAATTAATTATATACCTAAAGCGCATAATGTTTTCACACCATGCGCTCATATTTTTATAATCATTTAATGATTGGTTCATCTGCTTGTAGAGGAAGGCAATCCTCTTCAAACTCCTTCACGATAGTATGTGAATCAAGACCACAAACCGGACAGTATATGTATTCTATATCCCCCCACAAATCATCCACATCCTCAAAGTACATGGTGTCATCAAACACTGCAATCGCTGCAGTTTTAGCAAGCATATACCCATATGCAACTTCACTACAACCTGGACACTTGTGTCCAGTACCAGTCCATATTAAGAGACCGTACTTAAAATACTCACCAAGTTTAAAAAAACTTAGGTCATCTTCGATATCCTTAATCAATCGTGCCATACCTGACCTCCTTTTTCTCTCCTTTAGTAAGCAGTTGTTATCTGCTTCAGAGAATACCGTATATACAGCACAGGTCAATAACAAATGTTTTGCTATGTTTGTGAGATGGTATATAGTGTACCCACTACTGCCAATGCGCGTATAGCTCAGTTGGTAGAGCGCAGAGCTTATACCTCTGTGGTCCCAGGTTCGAGTCCTGGTGCGCGCACTAGATACACTACGCCTGTAATGCGGATAGCATTGCAGGTATTAGTGTTTCTTCGTGCAGCAGGACTCGAACCTTTGGTCCACGTTTACAAGGAGTGTAGCGACTATGTAAACGTAGGATCTCGACCGTAGGGAGATGCAAGTCCTGTCTACTTTCTAATTTCTTGTACCATAATAGACAACACGCACACATGTTTTTGTAGGATACGAATGTAGAAACTATATTGAAAATATACCTCTGTGCTCCCACTCACATACCCACACAAAAAAACAGACCCTCTCGGGTCTGTTTTTTTGTAATATTACTTTTCTTCTTTGTTTACATCCTGCTTTGGCTCTATACCGTGCAACACAAGTAACTGCTCAAAATCTTCTCGCTCAATCGTCTCAACCTCAACAAGCTTCTTCGCTATTGCATCAAGTGCCTTACGGTGTGTGGTGAGTACCTCCTTTGCAATACCGTATGCCTCATCAATGATACGGTGGACTTCTGCATCGATCTCCATTGCCACCTTGTCAGAGTACTCCTTACCAACGATACCCGGACCAAACATGGTCTGTCCGCCATCTGAGTCGAGCGCAAGTGGACCTATCTTCTCACTCATCCCCCATCGAGCCACCATGTTGCGCGCAAGTGCGGTCAAAACCTGTAGATCATTCGATGCACCTGTTGTAAGGTCATCAAATACCAACTCTTCTGCTACGTAACCACCGAGCGTCTTTGCGATGTCATCTTTGAACTGCTTCTTGCTCTGCATACGCTTGTCTTGAAACGGTAGTGTGAGGGTGTACCCGGCAGCACGTCCACGACTGATGATAGATATCTTATGTACCGGGTCAGCGTACGGCAATACTGAACCAACGAGTGCATGTCCTGCCTCATGGTATGCCGTTATCTCCTTCTCCTTGTTGTTGAGCACATGACTCTTGCGTTCAGGACCAAGCATCACCTTTTCAATAGAACGTATGAGGTCGTACTGGGTTATCTTCTTTCTGTTCTCTCGTGCCGCTAGGATAGCTCCCTCATTCATGAGGTTCTGCAGATCAGCACCTGAGAAACCAACGGTGCGCTCAGCGATGGTACGCATGTTCACATCTTCACCAAGCGGCTTCTTGCGAGAATGCACCTGCAGAATTGCCTCTCGGTCATTCCTGTCCGGCAAATCTATCATGACGCGTCTATCGAAACGTCCAGGTCGCAAGAGTGCCGGGTCGAGTACATCTGGTCGGTTGGTAGCTGCCATAATGATGAGCTTTTCATTTGGCTCAAAGCCATCCATCTCAACAAGAATCTGATTCAGTGTTTGCTCACGTTCATCGTTTCCTCCACCAACACCGGTACCACGAACGCGTCCAACAGCGTCTATCTCATCAATAAAAATGATCGCTGGTGCTGCCTTCTTTGCCATCTTAAAGAGGTCACGTACACGACTTGCTCCAACTCCTACGAAGAGCTCTACAAACTCACTACCTGAAATAGTAAAGAATGGTACGTTCGCTTCACCTGAAACTGCTCGTGCGAGCAACGTCTTTCCTGTTCCCGGTGAACCCATAAGGAGAACTCCCTTCGGAATGCGTGCACCAATATCAATAAATTTCTTTGGATTCTTCAAGAAATCTACTATCTCTGTGAGCTCTTCTTTTGCCTCCTTGGCACCAGCAACATCCTTAAAGGTGATACGCTGCCCTTTGTCTGCTGGGTCGATAACACGTGCCTTACTCTGACCAAAGGTAAACGCTTGCATACCGGCTCCCTTTACCTGACGCATCAAGAACCACATGAGTATCAAGATAAAGAAGAGTGGGAAGATAAATGGTGCCAACTGTACAAACCAAAAACGAAAACCACTTTCTTCGACTATGTCTATTACCACCGCTTGGATCGTATCTGTGTCGAGTCCGTAGTTTGCTAGTGATTCTGAAACAGACGTACCTGCCTCTTTCTTGGAAACTTTCACTACCGCCTCGTCCGCTTCGTGTGCTTTCTTGTACGTAACGGTAAGTTGTTCACCCTCTACCGCTATCTTGTCTACCGTACCCTGTCGTATGTCATAAATCACTGCTGAAAACGGTATTTCCTCTGTTTTTGTACTACTTTCTGCAAATAGAGAAAAGACACTGGTGAGTCCGAATAGAATTAAAAAGGTAATAAGTAAATTCATCCAAAACTGCTTCGTTGGCTCAAACTTCTGGTTTGGGTCACCTTTCTTTCCTCCATTGTTTCCCTCTGGTGACGGTTTATTTTGTAGTTCACTCATGACTTCGAAGTATAGCGTAAAACAGTACCACTGTCACCGCTCACTCTTGACGAAGTCAAAAACAATAGCAAAAACACTATATATATGGTATAGTGCGGTGCACCATATATATGTGGTGTATTTGATTATGTATAATCAGCGAAAAGAAGATCCAAATAAAGTACAGATAAACCATGAGATACGTGCCCATGAACTTCGTGTTATGGGACCTGAGGGAGAAAACCTTGGTGTTATGTCAAAAAGGGAGGCAATGGCCAAAGCAGAAGAGTATGAACTAGACCTCATTGTTGTGTCTGCAAAAGCCGTACCGCCAGTTGCAAAAATCACTGATTATGGTAAATTCACGTACGAGCAAAAGAAGAAACAGCGGGAAGTTCGCGCTAAATCAAGCACTACTGAAACCAAGGTTGCACAGGTAAAAATAGGTACAGGAGAGCGAGACAAGGAACTCAAAGCTGATCGTATTCAGAAATGGCTCCTTGAAGGACATCGTGTCAAAGTGGATCTCTTTCTTTGGGGGCGATACAAGTACATGGAACCAGCCTTTCTTACAGAGCGACTTGAACGATTCCTTGAGATGCTCCTCGTTCCCTACAAGATAGCTGACCCAATAAAGAAAAGCCCAAAAGGATTCAGTTGCACAATAGAACGAGATAAAACAAAACCAGCACCAACGAAAGAAGAGCTCAAAGAGAAAATGCAAGAACGAGCAATGGCAACAAAAAAAGAAAAGAAAGAAAAAAAGAAAGCTAACAAAGAAATTTTATCTGCAAAAGTAGACAATATAACAGAGTAATATGGCAAACAAATCATACACAAAACGAGTTCGCGTAAGTCCAAAAGGTAAACTTTTGGTGCGTAATCCAGGCGGAAACCACTTCAATGCTCAAGAGCGTCGACAGAAGCAGCTAAAACGTAATCGTAGTGGTAGTACTATCACCCTTACACCAAAGAAAATTGGGCGCCATCTTAAAGGATAATTGTTTAGATAATCAGAATTCACTATGTCACGAGTAAAACGAGGAACCACAAAGCTCAAGCGCCGCAAAAATGTCCTTGCAAAGACCAAGGGTATGCGCGGAAACATTCGTAAGAAG
This sequence comes from bacterium, assembly GCA_003252295.1. Taxonomy (GTDB): domain Bacteria; phylum Patescibacteriota; class Minisyncoccia; order Phycocordibacterales; family UBA12088; genus UBA12088. The sequence continues at coordinate 35,410 of QKEV01000003.1, read as the reverse complement.
GAGCGACAGGCAACTGAGGTACTAGCACATGCTGGTAACCACGCATTCCAACACCGAAGGAAGAAGAAGGGAGACTTTCGAGCACTCTGGACTGTACGCATCAATGCAGCACTCAAGGAGCACGAACTCTCATACAGCAAGTTCATAAAAATGCTCAAGGATAAGAACTTCGGTCTCAACAGGAAAATGCTTGCAGAGCTAGCAAAGGATGAAAAAGAAACATTCGATAGGGTTGTTGAACAAGTTAAATAAACTTTTTACGATCAAACAAAAAACCTGGCACTCGTCAGGTTTTTTTGTTTACGACAACGTAAAGAGTATTACTTTTTGAGTATCATCTTTTGACTCAAGAAAGCACTGACCAGTACCCCTGCGACATCGACTATGATATCAAGCACAGTATCAGGCATGTAGGGTGATGGTAAACCTGCACCACTCAAAAGCCATACAGCAACCTCATATCCTTCCCACAAGAGTCCAATAGCGAGACCAAGGCCAAGTACGGTCCACACCATATTCTTCCCTGGAAAAACAGGTGGTCGTAAGTACCCTGAGTAATAGTAAAACCAAATAACCGCAAGACCAACCCATATTCCTCCTAAGAAATGGGTGACAATATCAAACCACGGTAACCGCCAGTACAAGAAGTAGTACTCAGCTACTATATGCACAAAGGTGAGTACCCAGATGAGTACAAAGAGAAGTTTTAGTATGTGCTCCTGTTGCAGTTCTATACTCGTCGCAACACTTTTTGCGATAACCTTCCCTTCTTTATTCTCTTCAATATTTTGCATGGTAACCAGTGTAGCATAGAACGTAAAAAACCGCCGTGAGGCGATTCTTTACGGGGTGAGAAACATTACTGCCCTAGTGTACCTAGGTGGGTGCCTAGTGGACTCGCATTGCTGATGATCTGGTTGATCCCCATTAGCGCGTGTCTATACCGGCTCCCTTGCAGTGCTTTTGTGGACAATATGTTCCTACACCCACATAAAGTATAGCACCGGTTACCCTAGTGTAAATTAGTAAAAGCCGATGTGAAAACACATCGGCTTTTACGTCAACAAAATTTTTATATACAAGACTTTCCAAAAAAACACCTGCTGTAAAACTTACATACTTAGATGAAATTCAAGGCGCGAGGAAGTGAGTATGTGAGCCGTATTCAATATACGGTGAACATACGAACGACCGAAGCAACGCAGAAGTTCGTTAAGTATGCAAGTTTTAGCTACTCAAGGATGCCGTCAAGGTTTACGTCATATAGTATCCCCTCCTGAACAAGCTTGTAGTTTACAAGTTCTTCCTCACCAAACCATAGTGCAAGTTCTTGCGTCGCCTCCTCTACACTTCCTGATGCATGAATGAGATTTCGTATTGCTCGGTCATCGGTGTCTGCCATCATGTAACTGTCTAACACATAGTCACCGCGGATAGTACCGACGTCGCTACTTCGTGGCTCAGTACCACCGACAAGCTTTCGGATGAGCTCAACAGAGTGTGCCCCCTGCCATGCCATGAGCACAACCGGACCACTCGTCATGTATTTCTTTAGACGTTCAACAACCAAGTTTCCTATCTCAATAGGATCCTCTGAAGGTGGTTGCTGACCCTTCTTTTTGTATGATTCAATAGCTTTTGTTCCTACGTTCTCTTTCCACTTTGGATCAAGTGTGTAGTGCTCCTCGATCTTACCTGCCTCCGGTACCTCAAACCTGAGTCCTACGAGCTTGAGTCCTACTCGCTCAAAGCGCTTAATAACCTCTCCGATGAGAGAACGCTGTACACCATCTGGTTTGATGATGACAAACGTACGTTCTTTTGATGATTCTGATGCCATATCTTTTATCTTCTTTCCGTGCGTACTTAAAAACGCACACATTTGCTAAAAATATGTGCGTAGTATACCTGTTATCTCCACAACTGCAATTGTAAGATTGTATATTTGAGCGAAGTTCAAGGCACGAGGGAGCGAGTATGTGAGCCGTATTGATTATACGGTGAACATACGAGCGACTGAAGTAACGCAGAAGTTCGCCAAATAGACGGTCTTACCAAGAGGTAAGGATAATAGGTTCACCATCGGTTATAACCACATCATGTTCAAAGTGTGCACTGCGACTTCCATCGAGTGTCTCAACCGAGTACCCGTCACTGCCCCTCTTCCCTCATTTACCATCGGTTCTATAGCAAGCACCATACCTGGTTCTAGGAGTTCTCCTGTACCACGTGCACCGAAGTTTGGCACCTGTGGCTCTTCATGGATACTGTGACCTACACCATGCCCGCAGAGCTCACGCACGAGTCCGTACCCCTGCTTTCGTACATACTGTTCTATCGCATAGCCAATATCACCTACATGGTTTCCTGCACGCGCCTCATCAATACCTCGCATGAGCGCTTCCTTGGTAACGTAGAGCAGCTTCTTGGTCTTCTCATCTATTTTTCCAACAGGAACAGTCATTCCAGCGTCAATGTAGTAGTTACCTCGTCGTATACCAATATCAAGTCCGACAATGTCTCCCTCTTGTGCTGTGTAGTCTATTTCTGTCGGTATGCCGTGCACGACGGTATCATTTGGAGCAATACAGAGTGCACACGGATATGGTCGTGATGCACCGTACGGTTTGTAGTTCTTGAATGCAGGTTCATCACCTTTTGCAGTAATGAGCTTATCGGTGAGTGCTTCGAGCTCACGTGAGGTAACTCCGGGACGTACAGCAGCTGCCACCTCAGCCAACACTTCAGCATGTCGCTTACCAAGGTCTTTCAGTGCTTCTATGTCTTCTGATGATTTTATCTTTGCCATCTTTCTTTTACTTATCCAATATCGAGCGCTTTGAGTATATCTTGATGTACCTCTTCCGGTGTCTGGTTACCATTGATTCGCACCATTGATTCGCACCACGTTGTAGTACGGATGCTCTTCGAAAAACTTGATGGCAAGTGATACATCTTTTCGGAAAAATCGAAGTCGTTCAGCAACTCCCTCCGGTGTGTCGTCAAAACGCTTTCTTCCGTTCACCAAACGCTCAATGAGTACGTCATCATCTACTTCAAAGAGGATGACTGTTGGTTTTTCACGTCCTAGAAACTCGAAGGCACTGTGCAGTATAGGAGACTCCTCTGCACGTCTTGGAAATCCATCACACACAAGATGATCATCACCAGTAATGTTATCTATAAAAAGTTGGCTCCAAATGTATATAGGGAGAAAACCAGGTGCAAGCTTACCTTCCGAGAGAGCTTCCTTGATCCTTCTCTGCACGTACGAGTCACCCTCCATAAACTTACGAAAGTTCTCACCTGTTTGTAGATAACGCACCGGATGCTCTGTATCATGCTGTTCTAGATGCTCAACGAGCATCTTTGCCTGCGTACCCTTTCCGCAACCAGATGGGCCTATCAAAATAGCTGTCTTTAAATCCATATCAATATACTAAACTAAAAAATGCTTTTGCGCTCAACATGTAACGCAAAAACATAACTAACTTTACCACACTCACATTTTTTTGCACATTAATACCCCGCAGATACACATACATCTACGGGGTAAGAAGTCACTACTTACTTCACCTGAACACAATCAAACCTCACATTTGGAAACCGACCGTCCGCAGAGGTCAATTTCTCTCCTGCCTGCGTACAGAGTTCCTCTGTTTCAAAGGTTGCTTGAATATTTACATCAGAAAAACCAAGAAATTCTGGTTGTGGTCGCATTCCGGTGTAGAAGCAACCATTCATACATGGGTCAGGTCCAAAAAGTGCGATAAATATCAAAATTTTAAACATTGTACACCTCCAAAGGATTCTATTGTTCTTCGCTATACTTGTTTACAAACCTTTTTATTTATAACATTTTATTAAGTTTTTGTCAATATTTTGACGTTAAATCTCAATGCGTTTGAACAGATACACACCCAACCCCATGATCGCTACAATAAACACTAAAAGTGTACCCATGTCTGCCATGATTCCAATACCCTCAAGACCACTCATACTTATATGGAGCCCATCGACTCCATAGCGAAGCGGGTTTCCATAGGTAGCGTAGCGGATTCCCGCGGGAAGGTTCTCAAGTGGAAAGAGTGCGCCTGAGAGGAAGAAGAGTGGCATTACCAAGAAGTTCATGATCATTGGAAATGCGTGCATATCATTCACTAACGACGCGAGTGCAGTACCGAGTGCCGTAAAGAGAAAAGCAATGAATGCCATAAAGAGAAACGCGAGCGGTAAGTAGAGCATGTTCTCAGGTCGAAAACCAAACAAGAACGTGAGGAGGAACACGAGGCATCCCTGCATCATAGCTACCGTTGCTGCACCAAGTGTTCGTCCAAATAAAATCTTCACCCTAGAGACAGGGGCAACGAGGGTCTCCTTCAGAAAACCAAACTGCTTATCCCAAATGAGGTCGATACCGGAGAACACTGAAGTGAACATCACTGACATTGCAATAACTCCTGGTGCTAAAAACTGTATGTAGCTGCCGTTGCCAGCCTGCTCAAAGACAGGACCGAAACCAAAACCGAGTGCTACAAAAAACAGAAGTGGTTGAGCAAGCGAACCAAGCATGCGAGCCCGTGAACGAAGGTATCGCTTTATTTGTCGTAGCCAAAGTATATGTATTACTCCCATATGTTTTATCTCCTCCTCTTAAAGTTACGCATTCGTTCAAGACCTGTTGCCTCACTCTCACGGATGTCTCGTCCAGTCATATCCAGAAACGCTTGCTCGAGCGTCTCTGCTCCTGCTTCCTCTTTTATCTCATCTACCGTACCTTGAGCGAGAATAGCCCCATGGTCTATGACTGCCACCTGGTCTGCCATACGTTCTGCTTCCTCCATGTAGTGTGTCGTGAGAAATACAGTCACCCCTTTTTCCTTGTTCAGTTTTAACACGTGCGCCCACAGCTTTGCTCTCGTCTGAGGGTCGAGTCCAAGTGTTGGCTCATCGAGAAAGATGATGTTTGGCTCATGCAAGAACGAACGAGCTATCTCAAGCCGTCGTCGCATTCCTCCAGAGAACTCTTTTACCAAACTATCCTTGCGCTCAATGAGTTCAAACTCTGTGAGGAGCTCAGTTATCATTGCTTGTGCTCGTATGCGTTCCACACCATAGAGCATGGCGTGGAAGTACATGTTCTCGTATGCCGTGAGCTCCTCATCAACACTCTGATCCTGAAAGACGATACCAAATGACTTACGTGCCGTGTCCTGGTTCTTGGTCGGGTCTATACCATTCAGCTGTACAGTACCACTTGTCGGCTTCAAAAGCGTCGTGAGCATCTTAATGGTCGTCGTCTTCCCTGCACCGTTTGGTCCTAAGAATGCAAAGATACTGCCCTGCCTCACGCTAAAACTCACACCCTTCACCGCAGTAAAGTCACCAAACTGCTTCACTAAGTCTGTAACCTCTATGCTGTACTTGTTTACATCTTCAGACATACACACGTTTCTCATTATACTCCTGTGAGTAAAACCATGCATGTGTCTGGTATACTTGGTGCATGAATACACCAAAACTAATACTACTGTATGGTTTTGCCTCAAGCGGGAAAACAACCTTGTCTAAAAAATACACAGATGAACATCCTCTCTCCATGGCTTTTGAGGGAGATCAAATCATTAGCATGATGGGGGGATGGAGAGAACAGGAAGACAAGGCAAGACGATTGGTGTTTGAACACACCAAGTCTATCGTAAAAAACCAACTTGAAGCAGGATACGACGTACTACTTCCCTACCTGCTTACCGAACCAAAGGATGCAGAGGTGTTTGAAAACATCGCACAGGAAATAGAAGTGCCTTTCTTTGAGGTGTACCTAGACATAGAAAGGAAACAAGCAATTGAACGCTTACTTAAGCGTGGCTGCTGGGGTGAAGAGGGTTCCCCAAAACTGACTGAAGATGACATGGGGGAGATCAACGACCTGTATGACACCATGGAAACGGCAATGAAAGAACGACCCAATGTTACCTCAATCAAGAGTGTTGAGGATGCCATTGAAGAAACGTACCAACTATTCCTACGCACCCTACCTGGTCATGCGCCTATACACGTAGATGAACAACACTGGGCAATACTAGAAATAACTAAGAAAACTAAACCCAAGAGTGTTACTGAGGACACTGCCACCAAAAGTGCTACTACCGTAACCCATATACCTGTTGAAGATATTACCCCTAAGAGCGACAAAGCCACAAAGGATGCTACCACTAAACACATCACCATCGAAGACGCCACCGACGAGAACAGCAGCCCTGAGGACACTGCCGTTAGAGATACTGAGGATGTAGTTAACAAAAACGCTACCACTGAAGACACTGCTACCAAGGAAGATGTTGCTGAGGAAAAAACTACTGAGAGCGGTACTGATGAGAACAAAGTCAAAGCAAAAAAACGGTTACTCAAACTACCACATATTCAGCATTCATGGTTTTTAAACACAAAAAAAAGCATTCAAGCAAGAAGCATCGAATCGTTTTTTTTCGAAAGCAAAGATTAAACTCAAATTTTCAAGTGCAGGTCAAGGTATGCAAATAAAAGAAAACGAACCGTACTCAAATCCAGACTCGAAGTAAACAATTTTTCACCTTGCACATAACCAAGGGTTTAGTTTTTAGATGCAATGCAAGGCGCTCGAGTAAAAAGAAACGAGCCGTACTGAGTGTACGGTGAGTTTCGTTTTATGAAGAGCAACACAGCAGTGTGCTAAAAACTAAGCACTAATATTCTCTGATACTGATTTGGGCGTCGACTTTGCGGACTAGATCCAACACCACTGAAACTGCGATCAAGAGGGCTGTACCACCTACAGCAAATGAACCAAACCCTGTGATACCCTGCATGATCATTGGCAGGATTGCAATGACACCAAGGAAGAGTGCACCAACCAGTGTAATACGAGTAATGATGTTACCAATATACTCAGCAGTTGCCCCACCCGGTCGAACTCCTGGCACAAAAGCACCAGACTTCTGAAGGTTGTTTGCCATTGACTGTGGGTCAAAGGTTACTGCTGTGTAGAAGTAGGTAAAGAAAAATACGAGCACGAAGTACACACCGCCGTATATCCATTGGTTGGTAATGTAGCCAAGTGCAGTTGTTGCAAAACTCGCAAGTGCAGGATTAGACGCACCCTGGAGGAAGCTCAATATCATCTGTGGGAAGAGGATTATTGAAAGTGCAAAGATGATAGGAATAACACCAGCTTGGTTCACTCGAAGTGGAATGTAGGTTGAAACACCTCCATAACTCTTACCTCCACGAACCTGCTTTGCGTACGTAACCGGTACAGGTCGCTCTGCTTCAGTAATGATAACCACTGCCGCAGTTACCAAGAGTGCAACAACGATAAAGGCAATAATCATCGGGATCTGTGATACGTCAAATGAGAGGTAGATATTCTGCATAGTAGTAGGGAGTGAAGCAACGATACCTGCAAAGATGAGGAGTGACACACCATTTCCTATACCAAACTCACTGATGAGCTCACCGATCCACATGAGAAGTATAGAACCAGCAACCATAACGGTCATGTTCACAATAAAGCTGAATGGCGTAAGGTTGGTCACCACACCCTGTCGTGAGAGTAACATGAGAAAACCAAATGCCTGTACAAGTGCGAGCGGTACAGTAAGCATACGTGAGTACTGGGTAAACTTCTGTCGCCCTGCTTCTCCCTCCTCACTGTAGAGTGCCTTAATAGAAGGAGACATGATGCTCAAGAGCTGCATGATAATACTCGCAGTAATGTATGGACTTACTCCAAGCATCACAATAGAGAGCTTAGAGAGACCACCACCAGAGAACATGTTCATGAGTCCAAGAAACTCATTGCTACTCAGGAAGGCAGTCAACTGGTCAACATCCACACCTGGGATAGGTATGGTTCCGAGAATACGAAAAGCAGCAAGCGCTCCGAGCACAAATAAAATACGTGTTCGAAGTCCCCTGTCTGCAAAAGTTAGTTTAAGTTTTTGTATGAATGCTCCTATCATTTCACTAGTCTATATGTTTGAGGAACAACTTTCTAGTTCATTTTGTGGTGTACTAAGAAAGTATCGTTCCTCCAGCTTTTTCTATTGCCTCGCGTGCCGTCTTTGAAACCTCACAGTTTGCAACTGTGACCTTCTTGGTAAGTTTTCCCATTCCAAGTATCTTCACCGTTGGAACACGTCCCGCCTTAGTACGAACCTGACCCTTCGCAACAAGTGTCTTTGGATCAACTCTATCTCCATCAGCAAAGGCAACTTCAAGATTCTTGAGGTTCACTGCTACCGGTCGAATACGATCTACATTTACGGTACGTGCTCGATTCTTACCATGTCCTCGAAGTTTTGGAATCTTCTTTATCATGTCACGCTCAGCAGGACGAATACGATGTCCAGCACGTGACTTCTGTCCCTTGTGTCCGCGACCGCTTGTCTTTCCACGCTTTCCACCACGGCCTATTCGTCGTGCTTCTTTGTTGCTGCTTGCTTTTTTAATGTTGTGTAATTGCATAGTCAGAAAATGTTACTTACTCTCTTTTTTATCTGCTGCATTCTTAGCACCCTTTCCCTTTTCACCTGTTGGTGCACCTTTCTGTGTCTTCCCTGCAATTGGTCGAAGACTCTTCAATGCTGCAATAGTTGCTTGAGCGTTGTTGAGTGGGTTCTTGCTTCGAGAAAGAATCTTTGCTGATACGTGCTTTACACCAGCCATTTCAAGAACAGTACGTACCGCACTACCTGCTTTAAATCCCTTTCCAGGTGTAGGAATGAGTAGCACCTCTGAAGCATCGTACTTCGCTTGCGTCTCATGTGGAAGAGAAGCATCTGGTGTAAGTGGTACCGTAATAAGATTTTTCTTTGCGTCACGAGTTGCCTTCTCAATAGCAAGTGCAGTATCAGAAGCCTTACCGAGTCCTACACCAACCTGACCTTTTCCGTTTCCAATAACCATCGTCACACTGAAAGAGAATCGTCGTCCTCCAGCAACCACACGAGTTACACGTCGAATACCAAGAATTTTGTTGTCAAACTCGCTGCGTACACGTGGGCGTCGCACACGTCGAGACCTGCGACCACGATCACCGCCTCGATGATTTCTTGCGTCCTGTCGGTCACCTGCTGGTGCTGCTGCTTTGTTTTCTGTTTTCTGTGTTGCTTCTTCGTTCATGACTCTTTTTATTAAAACTGTAGACCTGCGCTTCTTGCACTGTCTGCGAACTCCTTAATAGCTCCTATAAAGAGGAAACCTCCACGGTCAAACACCACCTTCTCTACCCCTGCTTTCTTTCCTGCCTCAGCAATAGCAGCTCCTGCTTTTGCTGCACGTTCACGTGGAGTCGCTCCTGTTATCTTCTTTGTGTCAATTGCAGCAAGTGTTACACCATTCTCATCATCAATGAGCTGTCCATAGAGAAAACGGTTTGAACGAAACACACAAAGTCGTGGACGTTCTTTTGTACCAATAATGCGTGCACGAATACGGTTGTGTCGTTGTGTCCTCTGCTGTTTTTTAGATACTTTATTCATACGCTACTATACTGCTTTCTTACCCTGCTTACGGATAATAACCTCATCGCTGTAATGGAAGCCCTTACCTTTGTATGGTTCTGGCTTTTTCTTTGCACGAATGTTTGCTGAAAATTGTCCAACCACATCCTTATCAATACCTGCAATAGTCAACTCATTCTTTTCTACCGTTGCTGTAATACCAGATGGAATAGCCATGTGTACCTGATGTGAGAAACCAATATTCAATACAAGGTCGTTACCCTGCACCGCCATTCGATAACCTACACCATCAAGAATAAGCTTCTTTGAGTACTCCTTGTTCACACCAGCAATCATATTACTTGCATGTGAAGCAAAGGTTCCCCAGAGTGCCTGTGCAAGACGAGTCTCATTCTTTGGTGTAACAGTCACCTTACCATCTTTCACCTCTACCTCCACGTATGGATGTATATCTTTTGTAAGTGTACCAAGCGGGCCCTTTACAGTGAGTACCCCATCCGCCACAGAAACTTCTGTTTTTGCTGGTAGTTCTATTGGTTTTTTTCCTATACGACTCATATGCCTTTACCAAATTTCAAAGAGGGGTTCACCTCCTACTTTTTCCTTACGTGCCTCGTCGCCAAAGAGAACACCCTTTGGTGTAGAGATAACAAGTGCTCCAGAACCACCCATTACAGGACGAATGTCATGCACACTGAAGTACACACGGCATCCTGGCTTTGAAACACGCTTTACATCGCGGAACTTGTATACACCACGCTCATTGCGAGTGAGTGTGAGTTCAATAGTTTTATCAATATTCTTGCCTCGAGTTGCAATATCACTCACGATACCACGCTCTTTTAGCTTTTCTGCAATAGCAACTTTTATTTTTGATTGAGGCATGGAAACCACATCTTTACCCGCCATTGAGGCGTTCTTGATGCGAATTATCATGTCTGAAATAGGATCTGTCGTCATAGGTCTACCAAGAGCTCTTTCTAATACCAGGAATATGGCCTTCGTTTGCTAATTCACGGAAACAGATTCGGCAGAGATCAAAATCTCGCATGAACCCCTTTCCACGACCACAACGAAAACATCGATTCACCTTACGTGTTTCGAATTTTGGTTTTTTTTGTGATCTTGCTATTACTGATTTTTTTGCCATAACTTTTTGCAAATATAAAATGCCCCGAGGAGCATCACGCGTAGAGAGAGTATCAAAGTGACTTTTCTCTACCGTTTACGCTGGGTATATTCCAAACGTTGAGGCATAGTAGCAGTTTGCGTTTACTTTGTCAAATGTTTTCAGACTGCCATATATTGCTTATGTAAGTACATATTGTATTCTGCAATGAGAAACCGAAGTACATCTCTAAACACTACAATGGAGGTATTTATGGAAACACTGAAACGAAAACTTGCAAGCTACTTCTTGGAACCAACTTCTGAGCTCAAAGAAGAAGATTTGGAAACAATACTTGGTAAATGCAATACCATAGACGATCTTGAAACAGTATTACAGATACAAAAGATACTATTCAGAGATGAGTGGGACATAGAAACCATCGAAGAAAAACTTCTCGTAATGTGTAGGGATATACATCACACCAGACCTTTCACCTACCTACAGCTCTTGAACATGTGGGAGAATGCAGCAGGTAGTGGCAACTTGGAACAGTGGATCGAAGAAGCAATGGTGAATGCTATTCAAACCCTTAATGTTGAGAAGCTTCCTACCTGGGCATACGTGGCACTGCTTGATGGAAGACAGGATCTTCCTGACATCGTGTTTGATGCATGGGTGCATATTGCAAAGACAATTGAGGCATGAGTACAAACTACTTACCCCCGCAGAGAAGTCTCTGCGGGGTGCATTTGTTTTACTCTGTTCTTAATGCATCCACAGGCTGGAGCTTACTCGCATTACGCGCTGGGTAGAGTCCAAAGATGACACCCACAGCAATGGCTACTGATGTAGCAAAGATAACCACACCACTAGATACTACAAGTGAGAGCGTGCTTGAATCTCCAAGCATTTTGTTTGCCACTATTGAAACAATATAAGTAATGAGAATACCAATGATGCCTCCTATCATAGTAAGGAACACTGACTCTGCGAGTATCTGCAGGAGAATATCTCTGTTTCGTGCACCAATCGCTTTCCTGAGCCCAATTTCTTTTGTACGTTCAGTAACCGATGTGAGCATCATGTTCATGGTGCCGATACCTCCTACAAAGAGTGCAATACCTCCTACCACACCAAGGAAGAGACTAATCATAGCTGAAGTTTCCTGTACCGACTCAATCATAGATTGTGCAGTTGAAACACTGAAAAGGTCCTCACTATCAAGGGAGAGGTGTCGTGAGGCATTCAACCCCTCAAGTATATGCTTTCCTGCTATCTCATAGTACGAAGAATCAACGAGGTATACTGCCATACTACTAAAGTTGCTCGTATTGGAAACATTACCCACCGCTGCCTTGTACGGTATGTAAGCCGTGCCATCATTCCTCATGAAACCAGAACTACTCTCCTCGAAGATACCGATCACTGTGTACTGCAACCCACCAATAGAAATCTTCTGATTTAAAATACTCTGTCCCCCATCTTCAACAACAGCATCCTCAAGACTAGAGCTCACAATAACCACTTTCTCTTCATACTCCGGATCATTGAAGTCATACACTTCACCCTTCGTAATATCAAGATCATTAGCGTCTAAATAATCACCAAATGGACTTGAAACAGAGACACTGTACTCTGTTCCAGAAATAATGACTGTAGGATTACTCGAACTCAATGTAGCAACCACATCCTCTGTGTACAACTGACTTCGTATCCATTCAAAATCAGTCATAGTAAGATCACCTTGCACAGAAATATCTCCTGAGGACATAGAGCTGATCCTGTCTTCAATGTTCTGCGAAAGACCTTCACCAAGTGCTAACATGGCAGTTACCGCAAAGATACCAACAACGATACCTATGATTGTGAGCGCACTACGGAGCTTGTTTGCATGTAGTGCTTGCCCACCTTCCTGTACTATATGTCTCAGTTTCATCCCATTAGAAATTATCCTCTAATAATTATTTTTATTGTATAAACCCCGTTTTTAATCTCTATTACTTGTTCTTGCGAGTAATCAATAATTTCTAACGGGACAGGTACTAATCTTGTTGTATTAACCCATCTACTATTCGAATAGTCCTATCAACCACTTCAGTGATACTGTTATCATGTGTCACGATAACCACTGTTGTACCATGCTCCCTATTGAGTTTGATCAATGCATCCAGTACATTCTCACCTGTTTTACTATCAAGGTTACCGGTTGGCTCATCAGCAAGAAGTAGTTTTGGTTGCGCGACAAGTGCACGTGCTATTGCTACTCTTTGTCGTTGACCTCCTGAAAGTAAGTTTGGTTTATAGTTCCACCTGTTTTCAGGCATATCTGCTTCCTTGAGCGCCTTTTCAACCTTCTCCCTGTAATCACCCTTGAAGGTACGTTGGTACTGAAGTGGCAACATGACATTCTGGTACACACTCTTTCCCTGCAGCAAATGAAATGATTGAAAAATAAAACTTATTTCAGTAGAACGAAGTTCAGCAAGTGCATCATCATCCATTGTACCGACATTTTTTCCATTGAAGAGGTATGTTCCCGTTGACGGTGTGTCTAAACAACCAATGAGGTTCATAAGGGTAGACTTACCTGAACCTGACGGACCAATAATCGCTACAAGCTCTCCCTCTTTTATGGTCAGGTTAATATCATTGAGGACCTTCACCGTAACCGCTTTACTGAGTACAAACTCTTTATGTACATGTTCAAGGGTAACAATGTTGTTTGTCTCGGTGTTCATACTATCCTCTCATAGCACCCATCGCCGCTGCTCCCGCAGGAGGACTACCACCACCACCTCCCGGTCCCATACGTGCATCATCGACTACTGATGTATCCTCTTCTGTAGAAACAGAGACACTGCTCACTGAAATAATATCACCTTCTTCAAGACCTGAGAGTATCTCGACATAGTACTGTCCGATGAGACCAATCTCAACATCTTTCGCATACGAGGTAAAGGTGGAAGTATCAGTAACACGAAGGATACCCATTCGCTCTATCTGCTTGAGCTCAGTATCTGATAGATCTTCAAGCACTGTAACCTGTGCCTGTGTGCCGCTATACGTTACCGCTGAAGAAGGTACTCGCAATACATCCTCCTTTTCTTCTTGAATAATGGCAATATCGGCAAGCAGACCATCACGAAGGTTAATACCTTCTGGCACCTCTGTAATGAGTGCCTTCACCTCATACTGTGCAACCGTACTTGAGTCAGGCAATGAACTCACCTCCACTATCTCTGCAGTAAGTGGCTCACTTCCAGAAACTGACGTGAGTGTAACTTCAACCTTCTGCCCTACACTCACCTTATCTATATCACTAGCACCAAGTGAGAATGTTGCATGGAACTCATCAGAAATGAGTGAACCAAAGGTTACCGGATCATCACTATCCTTGGTGGGTGTTGCACCCACAACAACATTCTCCATTCCCACAACTGTTCCGGAGAATGGTGCAACTATGTACCGTTCATCTTGCTCAGCCACCTTATCCTGAAGATCCACATATGCACGGCTTACGGCAAGCTTTGCACTCTCAACATCAAGTTGACGCTGAAACGAAGTGTCACCACGCTCAGCCTGAGAAAGTTGTGTCTTCTTGTTTGCAAGTGAGACTGTATCACTCTCAATACTCTCATCAATTCGTTCAATAGCATCTTGGTAATCCTTAAGGTTCTCTGGATACTCTGAAGCTCCTGTATTAGGTAAAGACACTACCCACTCATCACGAGCTCGTATGTCAGTTGAGGTGAATGTAATAGTCAGACCACGTGTCCCAAGATTTACTTTTGTGTTGAGGTAGACTGGGTATGTACCACTTTCAAGACCACTCAAAGTATATGAGTAACCAGATTCCTCACTTGAGGCAAATATCTTTATGTGATACTCACCCTCTATTGTACTGTTGTAATAGCCACCTATCGTTGGTGCAGTCTTGTCTACTTGTACATCATACCTATCATCACTTGAGACTGCTTCAATATTTTCATTCAAAAAATCACGCAGTGTGTCATTTTTGTCATCTGGATACCCTGCGAGATCTGTTTCCAGTAACGCTATCTCATTTTTTAAACTTGTGATACTGGTATTTATGTCACCGGACTCCTGTTGCTGTATTTCAAGTGCAAGCTCTGCTTCATCAACATCTATTTGTGATGCTGATATCTCTATGTCTACATCACTCTGATCAAACGCAAAAAGAAGGTCACCTTCTTCTACATGTACACCATTACTTATACCAACCGCATCTATACGTTCGGCAAGCTTGTACACGTCGAGATCGAGCACTTCTGCAGCTTCTATTTCCCCAGTGGTTTCTATACTCGTCGAAACAGTTCCCTTGTCAACAGTCTGTACCACTTTTGCAGATGCAACCGTCTCATCTTCACCTCCAAAGAAGAAAATGTATATTGCACCTACAAAGGTCAAAGCAATAAAAAAGGCGCCAATACGCTGTACCCAAGTATTCTTAAATATATCCATAAAAAAATTATTAATTCTGACTGCTTTATTATACGTTGTACCCGCCCATTTTCTTTCACATTGCATACATTTTGTTACTATTGTATAAACAACAGTAAAGAGAACCTGTACCTTGGAGGTGTTATATGAGGACCACTACGGTAAGTGATGATGTGCTACGTATTTTGTCAATGAAGTATCTTGACGAGAAAAGTCAACTCAAACTTGAGGAGTATATCAAATCAAACAAGCAGTACTATGCCCGCTACTTTGTTGCTGGAGCACTAGATAAGTTGTTTAACAATGGAAGTATCAGTGCAGAAGAAATTCAGGAGGTATACAAAACACTTGAAATACCTCTTCAAGAAATCGCCATACTAACAAAAGATGTTCATGGCACCCACTAATACTCTTTTAACTGAAGAAACAAAGCCACCCCCAAGGGGGTGGCTTAACCTGTATACAAAGGATCCTTTCACACAATAGATTACTGTAGTGCCTCACTTCGCCAGTTTACCTCAAAAGAAACCGAGTACTTGCCCGGTATGTTCCAGTGTGAAAAACGTAAAAAGAGAAGCTGAAACTTATTCTCAGCAATCTTTCCAAAACCAAACCTATTGAGCGTCAATTCAATATCAATAACCATGATGTCATTATTATACAGCATCGATACCATGTAACTTGTACAAATTAGACAAAAACATACACCCCCTCAGAGACTTGTCTCTAAGGGGGCACGATAATCAAACTTTTGAAAAATTTTGTGTAACACGAAAAGATCTTTTAATTTCAGCCCAAAAGAGTAATGGCCAAATAAATGAACCGAAAAAACCGATTAGTACCAACAAACAAGCGACTCCAACTGTCATGTTTGGATTGGTATCAAGCTTCAGCAACATAATGATACCATTGGAAAATATTCCCAAAATGTACAATTGAAGTATGAAGAAACCCACGACCGTAAGAACAAAATCCCTCCATGCTTGAAACTTTGTTTCAGGTTCATTATGTACATACGATATCCCATGTATCATAGCGACTCCTCCTGATTATTGTTATGTTTCAGCTCTCCTGTTTGCTACAGTACAGTATAAATTTAATCTGTCTACATCACCACTAGCAGTTCGATACATAAATAACCACCCTTTCGGGTGGTTATTGTTTTGTTTAAAAAAATGAGTTTACGCCTTCTTTTTCTTTTGCACTTCTTCCATCACCTTGAGCGGTACCCCCATGTGGCGAAGGAACGCTTCTGCCTCTTTCTTGGTCTTTGCGGTGGTAACGATAGTGATAGCGATACCGAACACGTTCTGCTGATCCTCGTCTGAAGTCTCTGGGAAAATAGTGTGCTCTGGAATGCCAATCGTGATGTTACCAAGCTCATCAATAGCTGTTGGCTTCAGACCACGGAAGTCACGCATTCGAGGAAGTGCAACATGCACCAACTTCTCGAAAAAGTCCTGCATACGGTCACCGCGAAGTGTTGTCTGGTAACCAACAATGTCACCCTCACGAAGCTTAAAGCTTGCGATACTCACTCGAGCAGGACGTGCAGCACTCTTCTGACCAGTGAACTTTGCCATCCTGTCTTGGATGAGCTCAATCTTTTTTGCATCAGCAATCTTACCAATACCGGTTGAAATCACAATCTTCTCAATCTTTGGAGCCTGCATCTTGTTGGTGTATCCAAAATCACCCTGTAAGGTCTCAAATACTGAAGCTATCTTTTCTGAATATGTCTGCATAATTTTTTACTTAAGTTTAGTACCACTCTTCTTTGCTACACGAACATTCTTCTTTCCCGCATCATCCTTCACTACACCGACTCGTGTTGGCTTACTGGTCTTTGGATCAATAAGCTGAACATTTGAAACATGGATAGGTGCTGATACATCCACGAGTCCTCCACCCTGCTTCGTGTTCTTCTTGGTCTTCTGGTGTCGCTTCTGGATGTTCATACCCTCTACGATAACCATATCCTCACGTGGTAGAGCTCGGAGCACCTTACCGGTCTTCCCCTTATCTTTACCAGCGATAATCATTACCTTGTCGTCTTTGTGAATCTTCATAGTTCTATAGTACTTCTGGTGCCATTGAGGCAATACGCTGGTAACCTGCTTCAGAAACCTCTCGTGGAATAGGACCAAATACTCTGTTAGCCTTTGGCTCTTTCTTATCCTTGTCTACAATCACGACAGCATTCTCATCAAACTTAATGTATGAACCATCTGCACGTCGGGTTGGCTGCTTAGAGCGAACAACAACTGCATGAAGCACGTCCTTCTTCTTTACCATTTTTCGTGGCTCAGCAACCTGTACAGAAATAACCACCAAGTCTCCTACACGTGCGTAACGCCTCTTTGATCCTCCGAGCACCTTGAAGACACGTCCGATCTTGGCTCCCGTATTGTCTGCTATTTTTACTATGGACTGTGGCTGTATCATACTGAATTAACTTAGTCGTTTACTACTTCAAAACGTTTGGTCTTACTAATTGGTTTGCATTCTCGAATGGTTACCTTGTCTCCTGCCTTCACCTTGTTCTCAGGGTTATGTGCATGGAATTTCTTAACACGCTTGATGAACTTGCGGTACTTAGGGTGCTTAACAAAACGTGTTACCGCAACTACTACGGTGTCCTGCATCTTGTCTGATACAACTACACCTCGCAGCTCCCTTCTCTTCTTTACTACTGTTGTCTCTTCTTTACTCATACGTGTTATTTATTTTGACTTTTTTCTTGTTCATCTGTGGTAGAAACCTCATTCTGAACTTTCTTTTCATTTGCAGCAAGTACCTGAAGGATGCGTGCAATATCTTTTCGAAATGCTGAACCCTCTTTGGTATTTCGCACACGACTACCCTTCATATTGAAACGGAAATCTCGTAATGCCTCCCGCTTCTCAGCGAGGATCTTCTTGAGTTCCTTTTCATCTTTATTTGTAAATGTTTCCTTCTTAGCCATATTATCCTTCTCGAATTACAAACTTAGTTTTAATCGGAAGCTTTGCACCACCCTTTCGAATAGCTTCACGTGCAGTAGCCTCATCAACACCATCAATCTCAAAGAGTACACGTCCTGTAAGCACCGGTGCTTCATATGCCTGCACATCTCCCTTACCTTTACCCATACCTACCTCTGCTGCCTTCTGAGTATATGGTCTATCTGGGAAGATACGAATCCAAACACGACCTGTTTTTCCCATTGCTCGGTTCATGGTTCGTCGAGCTGCCTCAATCTGGTTGCTGCGGATACGTCCTTGCTCAGCAGCCTTCATGCCATATGAACCAAAGTTTACCTTTGTTCCACGTGTTGCAGCATGACGATACTGAATAGAGTCTCGCTTTCTGAACAACTTCCTGTACTTTGTTTTTCTTGGTAACAACATACTACTTTACTATCTACTATTCCTTCGATTATTTCGATTCTGTTCCTTTGGCTGATTTACCTTTTGATCATCTCCTTCAAATATCTCACCCTTGTAGATCCAAACCTTTACTCCAACAAGACCAGTGTAGGCAAGGTACGCCTCAGCTTTAGCAAAGTCAATATCTGCACGGAGTGTCTGAAGTGGTACACGACCCTTCTTGATCTCCTCACGTCGACTCATTTCTGCTCCTCCAATACGTCCTGCAAGTGCAATACGTACTCCCTTTACTTCACGATTAGCAATAACCTTATCAATCGTCTGCTTCAAAACTCGCCTAAATGGCATACGCTTCTCAAGACTTTCAACTACCATTTCAGCAACAATTTGTGCACTTGCCTCTGGGTTGCGTACCTCCTCAATATCAAGTTTTACCTCTGGCATTTCTGTGAGCTTCAAAGCGTTCAACTTCTTTGCAATTTCTTTATGAAGCTTCTGTACACCCTCACCACTTCGTCCAATGAGCATACCAGGACGTGCGGTCTTTACGATAATGCGAAGCATGCTTGCACCGCGCTCGATCTCAATATCTGCAACATACATTCCCTTAAGTCGCTTCTTAAGCCAAGAACGAAGCATCGTATCAGTCTTAAGAAACTCCTTAAATTGTGCACGGTCACGCACAAACCACCTCGACTTCCAGTCGCGAATGATTCCAAGTCTCTGTGCGTATGGGTGTGCTACGTGCGTCATAATTCTTTGCGTGTTGCGTTATTGATTCTTAGTAATTGTTATTTGTCTTCTTTATTCTTCTTTTCGTCAGTTTTTTTCTCCTTCTTAGTTTCTGTTTTCTTCTCTTCTTTCATTTCCTTCTTTACTTCCTCTTTCTTCTCTGAAACTTTTGCATCAGTTACAACCTGCTTACCATTCTTAAGTTCAAGTGTCACACGAATATGTGAATTCTCACGATGTAGCGGTGTTGCTCGACCAAAAGCACGTGGCATGTATCGTACATACACTGAACCTTTGTCTACAGTAATATTTTTTACCATAAGATCCTCGTTCTTGATACTCACATCGTTCTGTCGTGCATTCGCTGCTGCAGAGTCAATGAGCTTCTTCAAGGTGCGTGCACCTTTGTTTGGCATCATGGAAAGTTCTGCTACTGCTGTAGCAACGTCTTTACCAATGACCGCTCGTGCAATAAGTCGAACTTTACGTGGCGCTTGTCTGTTGTTTTTAAGAAATGCTCGCATGATATACTATACTATTTTGATGCCGCTGCTGCTTTAGCTGCCTTTGCTGCAGCAATCTCAGCCTCCTTTCGAGCCTGCTCAAGCTCTTTCTGGATCTTACCTCCGTGTCGTAGGAATTTCGTTGAAGGTGAGAACTCTCCAAGTTTATGTCCAACCATTTCCTCGGTACAGAGCACATCAATATGATCCTTTCCATTATGTACCCCAAAGGTGAACCCAACCATTTCTGGACTGATAGTGCAGCTTCGAGACCACGTCTTAATAACACCCGTCTCCTGTGGTTTCTTCCCTGCAATCTTCTTTAAGACTCGTGGGTCTACATATGGTCCTTTTTTAAGTGATCGTGACATGTTACTTGTTGTTTTCTTTCAGTGTTTGAACGTGGGCACTATAGTACTTAACGCTCAAACCCTTGTCAATTACTACTATTTTCTCCTCTTACCTACCTTACGGCGAGTTACGATGAGTGAATCGCTGTATTTCTTTGGTTTTCGAGTCTTATGACCCTTACCGGTTGGTTTACCAAAGATACTGCGTGCTCGTCGATGTCCTCGTCCCTGTCGTCCTTCTCCACCTCCATGTGGATGGTCAACTGGGTTCATTGCATTACCTCGAACAGTCGGTCGTTTTCCTAGCCATCGACTTCGTCCTGCTTTTCCTAAAGTAATGAGTTGATGTTCTGAATTTGAAACCACACCAATAGTTGCCCAAGCTGCTGAGTTTATCTTCCGCACCTCACTTGAAGGCATTTTGATATGTGTATGCGTTCCATCCTGAGCAAGAATAGTTGCAGCATTTCCAGCGCTACGAATAAGCTTTGCTCCTGCTCCAGGTTTTGTCTCAATGTTGTGCACTTCAGAACCAATAGGTATCTCACGAAGTGGCATACGTACACCTGCCTCTGGTTTTGCATCCTCTGAACAAATGAACGTGTCATCCACCTTCATATCTTTGTGTGCAATGATGTAACGTCGTTCTCCATCACGGTAGCAGATGAGTGCAATATACGCACTGCGGTTTGGATCATACTCTATAGTCTCCACGCGTGCAGGAATGTTTACCTTCTCCATCTTGAAATCAATAGTTCGATAGGATCGCTTATGACCTCCTCCTTTATGACGGCTCGTGATACGTCCTTGACTGTTGCGTCCCATAGCACGCTTTCCACCCTTTGTGAGCTTCTTGTGTGGTGTACTCTTAGTGACAACACTCTTGTACGAACGAGTGGTCATGTGTCTTCGTGATGCAGTTGTTGGTCGATACTTTTTCATACTATTTATGCAAGATCAATTTTTTCTCCCTTCTTGAGAAAAACATATGCTTTCTTTATACCTGACTTAACGCCACGTCGGTTACGGAAGCGTGCTACATACGCACGTGGATTCTTTCGTACCATATTCACCTTTACAGGATCTACCTTGTAGAGCGCACGTACCGCAGTTTTTACATCGTTCTTTGTGGCATCCATCGCTACTTCAAACACGTATGCATTCTGCATGGTCATTTTTACCGCCTTCTCAGTAATGACAGGCGCCTTGATGATACGTCCTGGTGCCTTTGTAAGGTTTGCCCCAGCATCGCTCTTTGGCTTTATTGCCTTCTTTTCCTTTACAGGAGCAGCCTTTCTCTTTGCCACTGGCTTCTTTGTTTCCTTCTTTTCTTCTTTTTTATTGAAAATCGCCATACCTCTATTTACTCTCCTTAGTTGTACCAACTCGGCTTTCAATAACCTTCACCGCATGTTCCCCTCCAACAAGCACGAGGTACTTGTTCTTAAGAAGATCAACTGGGTTTAGGTTACGTACACCTTCGAGTGTCACGTTGCCCATATTCTGAAAACTCTTTGTAACCGCATCATCACTATCAACCATTGCAATGAGTGCTGCATTCTTACGTTTTGTCTTAAGTTCCTCAAATCCCTTCACACTCGCAAGTGCAGTGAGTGATGCTTTTGCATCCTTTGTCTTTGGTTCATTAAAGCTCAATGTATCTACAAAAAGTACTTCACCATCTGCATACTTCTTTGAAAGTACTGCAAAGAGTGCATTTGAACGCATCTTGCGGTTTATTTTCTGCTTGTAGCTCTTCTCATTTCGTGGACCATGTGCAACACCTCCTGTTCGCCAGATAGGTGACCGTCTAGAGCCATGTCGTGCACTTCCTGTCCCCTTCTGTTTCCATGGTTTTTTGCCAGTACCCTGCACCTCACTACGATCTTTTGTATGTGCCCATGGAATACGCGCATTTGCCTGCATTGCGACTACTACCTGATGCACCAAATCATCGTTCCATGCTACACCGAAGACGCTTTCAGGTAATGTTACCTTTCCTGCCTCTTTTCCTTCTTTGTTGTATACCTTTGCTTCCATGTTATATACCTCTTACCTCAATAAGTGTACCTCGTCTGCCTGGAACAGCTCCTTCGACTATGAGCCGGTTATTTTCCTTATCTACAGCAACTACTGTGAGATTCTTTACTGTAACACGTTCTCCACCGGTACGCCCCGCCATGCGCATACCCTTTGGTACACGAGAACGAAGTCCTCCACCAATTGATCCAGGTGAACGCTCGGTATGCTTCTGACCATGTGTTCGTGGACCACCAGCAAAATTATGTCGCTTAACTACGCCCTGAAATCCCTTTGCTTTTGAAAGTCCTGAAACTGCGATTTTATCTCCTACTGCAAATGCCTCATCTACAGTAATGATCTTCCCTGTCTCAAAATCTAATGCTTCGCCATTTTTTGCTCGGAACTCTCGGAAGTAGCGGAAAAGCCCCTTTGGGCGCTGTGCCTTGTGCACACGCTTTTCTTTCCTATCCATAAAACCAACCTGTACTGCACGGTAGCCATCAGTTTCATCTGTCTTTATCTGTGTTACGGTGTTTGGACCCGCATTCAATACAGTAGCAGGATGAACACGACCTTCTTCATCGAAGACCTGTGTCATGTTTTCTTTTGTTGCAAGAATAAATTTCATGTTTTGTACTAAACCTTTTTAGGTCGTATTGCTATCCTAAAGGATAAGTAAACTATAGTCGCCACAATCGTTATTAGTTTAGCTTAAATAAATAAAGCCTGTACTGAACAAACACCCGTACGGCTTTTTGTCCAGTGGTCTCTCTTGAGACATGGCTCTACTGCTCTACGCAGCAAAATCTATCAGCTCAAGCACTATACAGGAAAGTAAAAAAGAATGCAACCCCGCTTGTGACGGGGTCGCTACCATTGAACGACTACATATGCATCCTCAAACGTCCTTTCAAAAAATTTACAAAATGTATTATAAGGCTTTCATTAGGAAATTGTTCACCCAACAACACTGCATCAGCAAGTATTCCTAGACCACCTTCCTCTTTATTTTCTAGTTCATTGTATCGTTGAACCAACTGTCTATACTGGTAAGGAAAGTCATTCTTGTCGACATAACGTTTGAAATCTAATGTTAACTCTTCCACCCTACCTATAAACACAACCTCATTGTCTGTTTGAGTGCTACACAATCGTTCTGCCTCTAGAAAAGCCTTTTCATTATCAGGTTGAAAATACGTTGTCATGTATACTCTCCCAGTAGCAACAGCTTTTGTTACCAAGATATAGTCTTGCATGTAATCCCCCTTCCTGTTTGAAGTTTTTTTGTATATTAATCCTGTTTTTAAAATACAATCGTATTTGTATTTGTCAAACATAACAATTAATAAAACAACCGGAGTAAGCATATGTACTCCGGCATGAATATTTCAACAAACGGTTTTAATTAAGATGTTTGCAAAAATGCAGAATGCGGATGTTGGTTGGATGTTTTCCCATGAGATAATATGCCTGCTCTCTCACTATTTGTATATTACCTTCGCCTTCTCTACATTTTTTCAAAACGGCACACAACTCATTAAGTTCTTTATCACCAACTTCCTCAAAAAAGACCACTTGCTTCTCCCAATCATCAGTACGCGATGTAACACCACAATGCACCATGTCGCACCCCTTTCCAGTTCTTTTAGTAATGTACTATTACTTTGTAATAGTGCCTCTCTCGACTATATGGTGATTCACCTTTTTGGTCAATATGCCTATGCAACAGACAAGGCAGTCACATCACTATGACTGCCCTTTTGACGTCTACGACACCTTGGTGAGCCGTAACCTCACCAACTAGTGGGAAAACTACTCCATCTGCTATGGTATCATTTTTTTATTTCTATACTATTGACAAATAAACATTATCATATATTCTTGCGCACAGAAAACGACATTGCCCCAGCGGGGGGAATTGTTGAAGTCATCTATGCTCTGTAGTCCAGTACAGTACATGCAACGAGCGCTCACTTCTGCATATGAAACGGGCTCTGAAACATCAGATCAACATTCACCCTCACTGGAGGCAATTCTAAACTACTGTTTAGTGTCCTCTCAACAGATAGTATAGAGCGCCCCCTCATCTATCTGCTTCAAAACACTGGGCAGTATTTGCCGGTAGTACAAGTTGTACTACCGGTTCTTTTTTGTATACGTGTTAATAATCCCATTTGACATACAAAGTAATTTTGCTACCCTGCTATCAGAACGAATCGCGCCTCCAAGAGTCTTATGATTAAGGTCACTACTGACTGCTATGTTATCTTTGGGTATCCCACCTAAACAGCCCATCAAACAGCCCATCAAACAGCCCAAACAGAAAAGACGAAATAAACATTGCTTCTATAGCAAAACCCAGAAAAAAAACGGATGGCTCTGACATTAAGCTAGCCATATACACTCTTGGAGCGCTCATTTTAAAAAAGCTGGAGATTTCTCCAGCTTTTTTGTTTTAACTTTTTGTAAGGTGATAAATTACTTCAAAAAACGGAACGTACCTACTATTTGTTCCCGTTCGTCTTTAAGTAAACTACTTCGAGGATCAACTGTTGGCAGAGGAACGCTTGGTTTCTGGGCTGTCCCTACATTAGAAAATATCACTACTTTCCCATTCTCTTCATACAAAAAATACGGTATTGGGTCAGTATAACCAGATGCAACGGTGCATAAACCTTTTTTCCCTCCTACAGTACAGGTTTTGTTTGTTGCACCATAAATGTTTGCATACTCTTTGATTGTTCTACCATCATCCTTTATGACGATCAGCATTGAACTTGTACGAGAGTAGTACACCGAACAATCTGATTCACCTCGCTCCACACACGTCTGCTGCGC
Organism: bacterium; assembly: GCA_003252295.1. Taxonomy (GTDB): domain Bacteria; phylum Patescibacteriota; class Minisyncoccia; order Phycocordibacterales; family UBA12088; genus UBA12088. The sequence continues at coordinate 10,522 of QKEV01000003.1, read as the reverse complement.
CTCACGATATGCCCTGTTGTACTCATCTTCTTCAAAAATATTTACCATTTCTGCTCCATTCGTTTTCTCTCGCACATAGTAGTACTCTCCAGGATACTGTATTTGAAATATCTTGCCGTCACTAACGTATGTTTTCCAATCTACATTCCCTTGTGTTTTAGTTTTTTGTGTCCCGGTCTCTTTTGCAACAGTTTCCTCCTGTTGAGTTTGTGTACCTGTACCGGTATCTTCCTCACTCTCCTCAGAAAAAAGTTGAACTGCAACTAGAACTGAAACTCCAACAACAAAAACAATAAATGCCTTGAGTATGGATGTGTACGATATAACATGTTCTTCTCTCATTGCTGAAAGTATAGCAAAAACTACCCCCTACAGCAGTATCTCTATTACAAGAAACTACAGTAAAGGGTAATTAAGGATAGATACCTAAGTTTCTAGCCCTCTTTTTCCTCTTCTTTGCCAAGCAATTCTTCTACTTCAGTAATCTGTTTCTTAAGATACCTTTCAAGATCAGCCATGTCCTGCTGCATGGTAACAACAAGATCTCGTTCTGTTTTTGTCAGTTTACCGCTTGACCGTTTGTTTTTTATGTCATCAACCTGTTTTGAAATATCACTCTTGAGGAGAGCCGCTGCCTTTACGACACTTTTATCCATCTCGTCTACACCCTTTCCAAGATGCTTGATGAGATGCTCTGTTTTCCTATGACGGAAAATAAGTAGGGTAAAGAGTACCAACACGAGAAGTATGAGAGCGCAAATTATATACAACACCTCCATTACTGTCAGACCAAACAAACCTGGGATGAGTACTGTTAAAGGTAACTTACCACTCTCTCTACTTCTTGCACCTTGCCCATCTTCAGCCACCAGTGTCACAACGTACTCACCTGGCGAAAGTGTACCCTGTACCATGAGCACAAAAGATCCATCTTGAGCTATATCAGAAGTAGAGAACTCGTACACTTCACCAAATCTATCAGTAATGTATGCATACACTACCTGAGTACCTTGGGTGACTTTCCCGCGTATCTCAAAGGATTCCCCTGCGGTAATCTCTGTCACTGTACCATCAACTGTAGGTGTTGGAATTCCTTCAATAGTGAACTTTGCCCAACCACCAGTAACATTTCCTGCTTGATCAAATACTTTTACATTAAGCGTGTATTCTCCCGGTTCAAGTACGGAAGTTATGAATGCTTCTCTTCCCGGCTTCCAAGTAACTGTCTCACCACCTACTTCAATCTCGTAGTAATCTATACCAGAAACCTCATCTTGAGCATTCAAAGTAAACCCAGCAGTTGGTGTAGTTGTGTCGATCTTTTCAATTTCGGTTATAGTGAGATCATGTGGTTTTTCTGTATCTATATGTACCGCATAGTGTGCAATTCCACCCCAACCATTCTCATCCTTACTTTGTACATGGAAGTACCAAACACCATCTTCAAGATCTTGCACTTGCTTCTCCTCTACAGGAGGATCGTACACCACTGTTGGAACAGAGTTAGAATCCCTGTCTATAAGTGTACGAACTGCTGTAACCCCTTTATCGTTCTTCCATGAAAAATGAGGGTTACCGTTACTGTACCAAGCATCTTGGTCAGGATGTGTATCTGAGACAATAACCGGTGCTGGGAGGTTCACCTGTGTTGTCACCGGATCCACTACCACTGGCGATGGTGCCACCTCAACAGCACTTGGAGCAACGATTGAGTATGATGCTTTCTTCGTACCAGTGAGGATTTCTGTTGCCATACCATCATTAGCAAGCACTGTCCCGGAATCGAGTGTAATAGGAGCCACCCCGATTTTCTTCGCTCGAAAATGAACCGTGATTACCTGCCCACTAGCACCCTTAAATCCAGGATCAAAAACGATTCCTTCAAACTTTACCGTTCCATATGTATTACTAAATGTCGGTTCTTGTATCCATAGATTTATAATAGAATCTTCTCTACTCACCGACACAACCTCAAGAATGTCAGTAGGAAAAGACAGCGTTGCACCAGCTGCATTCATCGCTTGTGACGAGCTTTCAACGTACACCTTTAAAGAAAACACTGCCCCCACTGTTTTTTCTCCAGAAGTGGGTGAAGGAAACATTGTTGCAGCATCTGCAACAGTTCCAAACCCAAACAGTAACACAAAGAGAAACGCCCAAAGAACACGAGATAACCTCATAGTACTTACAGTGTACCCTAACTAGCCAGTACGAGAACGACGAATATACACAAATAGTAGCAAAACAAATAGTAGAGCTGCTACATACCAGAACCATTTTGGCAGTACTGAAAATGCTTGAACGATTCTACCATCCTCCCCACAAACCGCTTGTACAACACGTTCATTGCCTGCATAGTCAACGGCCTTCACGTACACATCATTTGAGCAAGTTTGATACTTGAGTACAAATGGTGAATTTGCACGTACCCACTTTTTCTCTCCTGTTGAAGTCTCGGACACCTCATAGTAAGCAACACCACTACCTCTATCGCTTGTGTGGAATACAACAACGTAAGCACTATCGGCAAGTGCATTGTCTTGGACAATATATGGCTCAAATACTTCAGGTTTTACGGTATCTTTTTTTTCTGTTTCTTCTCTTTTTATTCCCCCTCTCACCACATCAACTACAGCAGGGACAAGGTCAACTTCAGCTTCAGTTGCTTTACCATCATGCAGGTATGCTTTCATGTCTTCAAACATAAATGATTCAGATCCAACATGTTCACCCTTGTATACAATACGCAACAAAATGCCAGATTTGCGTTCATCACCATACGCTGAACGAATACCATCAAAACCACCCGGTACGATACCGGAAAATGTAATACGACCGTCAGTTAACGCCGGGGCACTGAGCCAAAGGTCAACAACAGAGTCATTTGTCTTCACATCTACCACTGAAACAGTATCAGGAATCACTACCGCACCCTCAAACGCATTAATATATTCACCATTTGTATTCACGAGTACAGCAACCTCATTGACCTGTCCTTCACCTACCTCATTATGCACTGGATCAAAGTAGTACGTAGCTGCATAGAGCGGAGTCGTGCATATACAAAACAGTAATGTATGGATGATAGCTAGTTGTAAAAATAGAACTCTATACATACAAATCCTATTACCCCGTCCAATGATACGCCATAATACTAAAGTCCTTTATATCCACCACCCCGTCATTATTGATATCAACATTTGATGGCGCACCATCCTTCTTGTACCAAAAAGCCACAATAGAAAAATCTATCAAGTTTACTCGGCAGTCATAGTTTACGTCAGCAACTGATCCACATGAATCTGTTACCGTTTGGAATATATCACTCAGACCAATCTTGAATGAGAGTGAATTTGAAAGCATGCTTTCAAACGAACCTTTCACAGCTTGTGCACGTATTGTATGGTCACCATATCCAATACTGCCAGTATTTAACTCATACAGCCATTTTCCAGCAGCACTCGATGTTGCAACACCAACCGTGTCTATATCCCCATCAACATATAGATAGACTTCAGCATATGGCATAGCGTATCCATCAACGGTAAGTATGTTTCCATTTTTAACCTGTATTTTATCAAGGCGTATGGTTGGTGGCATGTAAATACCAGTCACAGACGTGGTTACATCTTCCTCAATAGAAACATTGAATGCGCTCGTTTCAGAGCGCAATTCCTCAGAATCTATACCAAAAATCACAAAGTTGTACTGCCCTTCAGCAAGGTCACTTAAGCGCAAATCAAACTCACCAAGCGAGTTTGCTGTATCAGTCTCAATCACCTGACCACTCTTCAAAAGAGAGAGCTCCGCTTCAGGAAATGTTAATCCTCTAAACCGCACTGCAGTCTTGTCTGGGGAACTCCCCCCGCTTCCACCACTTCCCCCTGAAGGTGGGGGTGAGTACACATACTCATTATCATCATTTGCATCATCACACCCAGTATCATTTGGGTAATCAATAAGACCATCAGAATCATTATCTATCCCATCACTACACTGTGGTATCGGAGCATCATTCTCATCGTCATCAGTATATGAACCACACCCTGGGTCATTCGGAAAATCAATGAAAGTGTCACCATCATTATCTACCCCATCACTACATGCCGTGTCTCCCAGTATGGTTACGATGAGCATCTCATCAGAACTTTCCTGCAACGTCTGAGCATGCACAGTGTAGAACCAACAGCACATGACCAACAAAAATGCTGGAAAAAACTTCCATTTTGAAACTGTTCGTGTGTTATCAGACACAGTGTTTTACTGATTACTTACCAACCGAGATAGAAATGTTCACATGCTTTCGGAAGAAGCGAAGCAACAAGTAGATAAAGATAAAGATCAGGAAGAAGATAACCGCATACCAAATAGGAAAGGCAATAAAGGTGACATCCTGTGCGGTAAGCACCTCACCAGCACCATCAGTTATAGAGAGTGATGCTGTATACTTCCCTGCAATGAGTCCTGAAGGACTCCATTGTGCATTAAGATCTCGGGCTCCGGTAGGAAGCACTACCTGCCCCTCAACAGGGACCTCAGCAACCTGCTTACCAAACATATTCTTTATCACAATGGTACCTTTTGGTTCAAAGTGCACGGTACCGGTATTTTTGAAATGTATGGTGAATGGAACTGGACCTCGCTGTATAAATTCTGGTGCAGTAAAGCTTTCTATCTCACCCTTCTGCTCATAGTTTCCTGGTACCGTAATAAAGAATAGTGAACCAACTCGTGTTCCCACCTTCAATTGCCCTTCATCATCCTTCTTTAATGCCTTAAAGAACACGACACTAAAGTGACTTCCTGGCTCTGCATCTTCCGGAGCACGTATGGTGTACTTTACCTTTTTCTGTTCTCCGGGAGCAAGTTCAAATGTTTCAGGAACATCAAGGGTTATCCAATCAGCAGCTGTGGTAAGTCCCTCAGTTCTAGAGACAAAGTTAATATTTGAACCACCCTCAAGTGGAACAAAGTCCTCAACCGCAGTTTCAACTATGATACCCTCCGGCTGATCACTCTCGTTAGTAAGTGTGATGTATCCAACAGATTCTGCCCCCTTATCTATTGTTGTCGAAACCTTGATTGGCTGTATTTTTACACCAACTGCAGCATGCACTGGTGTTGCAAATGAACCAGCGAGCATGAGGCACGCAAAAACTGCAAACAGGGTTTGCAGTTTTTGTTTCAATGCTTTCAATAATGTTATGCGTGATTGATCCATTTTTTTCAATAGCCACTCAGTACAACTAACCCGTTATTGCTTAAATCGTAGCACGACAACACAGCAGCGTCGATATAGTCAAAATAGCACTACTGTGGCAAAAACAGTTCAGAATTTCTATATATTTGCTGTTGCCGTGTACGTAACACCACCATCGTATGAACCAGTTTGCTGTGAAGCTGGTACATCGAGGTAGTACTGAACAGTGTTTACCGCTGCAGAAGATGAGTACACAGAGCTGTTTCCTATTTGTCTTTCAACCGTTGAGCTAGCAATACCTGCCCAGAGTGCATTACCAGCTGTATCATCAGCACCCCACCAGCTAGTAGAAATGACCTCTGCCGTACCGGATGCGGTCATCATACGAAACGCAAGCACATCTCCTGAGTTATCAAGTGCTCCAACAAGCACTGCATTTCCTGCTGTAGTTGTTGCTGCTCCAGCAACCCACTCTTCCTGGTCAGTGATACCAACAGTATCATCAGTGGTAAGATCCATTACCGTATCAGTAGTACCCTGATCATCACCTGATAATGTAAGATTGAAACCAGAACCAGAATTTGTAACTACATTAGTTGTCGTGGTTGCATATTTTGGTGTACCTGGAGTAAGATCACCAAAACCACTCACATCTGTTGTGAAGGTCATAGCTTCTAGTACAGTTACGGTAAGTGTTTCTCCTGATGAGTCTTGTCCAAAAGCAATAAAACTAAAAGACATGACAAATATAAGAGAAGCAATCAAAAAAGATACTCCTGCAAGTTGTACTTCATTTTCAAGCAACTTGGAGAATTTTATTATTTGTGTCTGCATGATTATTTTTTAAAAAACTAAATATGGCAAGGGATAGTGCATACTCCTTGTATTGGGTTAAATATACCACGCACCTGAACACTTTTTTATCACACCTGTTGATAAATATTTACTAAACTACCTTTGTATTGCTTAGTAAATGTGATTACTCACTAATTCGCAATAACCGTAAAGGTAATGTCACCAGTATACGATCCTGTCTTCTGTGTCGATGGTACATCGAGGTAGAACTGTACGGTGCCATACTCTGTGGAAGGTGCAGCGACACTACTGTTCCCTATCTGAATGTTTCCAGCACTTGAGCTCGCGATACCTGCCCAGAGGTTGTTTATGGAGAAGAGTGTGTCGTCGGTACCCCACCAGTCTGGTGCAAGAAACGGCACTGAGCCACTTGCGGTCATAACACGGAATGCCAAGAACTCATTACCAGGTACGATGTTTACGGCATTCCCCGCACTGGTTGTTGCTGCTCCTGACAACCACTCGAAACGGTCAATGATACCTACAGAAGCATCAGTGGTGAGGTCCATAGACGTATCAGTAATGGTACGATCATTAGAAATGAGTGACACGTTGTAACCTGCTTCGTTTTCAGTACTAATGGAGATCGTTGCTGTTGCAACACGGTACTCCCCTTCATTGATATCACCGAAACCGGAAATGTCAGTTGCAAAGGTGAAGGATGATCCTGAGGTAAAGACGACACTCACGAGGTCACTGCTGAGCTCGGTGTAGTTGGTGGTGGTACCAACGAGCACGCGTAGCGTAGCGACATTGCTCGGGTCATAGTAGTCAGCAAGTGAAGTGGACTGTGTGCCGTTTAGGGTAAAGTCGGTATCGGTTACCGGCGTAGAGCTTGACTCAAGTGTCTCCCAACTCTCTGAAGTGTAGTTGTATATCTGTAGTGAGGTGGTAGCTGAGTCACTCACCTGCCCGTCCCAGGTAGCTTCTATGTTATCCGTACTGTTCGTGTGCTTTTTCTTGAAGACGAATGCTCCGAGGGTACTCGTGCCTGCTCGTACTACATCGTAGGTGCTATCGTCACTCCCTACTGCACTGTACTCGTCGTTGTCGAGGTAGTAGTCGAGGTCAGAGTTGTCGTTTATGAGTTGAGCGGTCGAGGAACCGGTTGGGGCACAGTCGAGGGAGTTGCATTTGAGTAAATTAAGATTATTGTCAGTGTCATTATAGTAACTTATAACTGGGAATCCATCAGTACCGATGACAATGGAGTTGTACAGGCCAGATAAATTATCACTATCAAGCGTACGCTGAGTCGTGTCGGAGCAGGAAACGTCATTACACTTGATGAATTCAAGACCATGGTCAGTTGCATCATTATAGTAACTGACCACAAGAAAACCGTCAGTGCCGATGGTGATGGAGGTGGCGTAACCACCATCATCAAGCGTACGCTGAGTCGTGTCGGAGCAGGAAACGTCGTTACACTTGATAAATTCCAGATCATAGTCAGTATTGTTATGGTAGGTTATAACCGGAAAACCATCAGTGCCGATAGCAATGGAGGTTGCGGAACCAACCATTTGTCCACCACCATCATCAAGCGTACGCTGAGTCGTGTCGGAGCAGAAAACGTCGTTACACTTGATAAATTCCAGATCATAGTCAGTATCGTCATAATAGGTTATAACCGGAAAACCATCAGTGCCGATAGTAATAGAGGTGGTCACACCAACAGTATTCACCATACCACCATTATCAATGATACGCTGGGTGGTATCGGAGCAGGAAAGGTCGTTACATTTGATGAAGCTGAGGAGTCCATCAAAATAGCTTACCACTGGGAATCCATCAGTACCGATGACAATGGAGTTGTACAGGCCAGATAAATTATCACTATCAAGCGTACGCTGAGTCGTGTCGGAGCAGGAAACGTCATTACACTTGATGAATTCCAGATCATGGTCAGTATTGTCATGGTAGGTTATAACCGGAAAACCATCAGTGCCAATAGTAATAGAGGTGGCCACACCAACATCATTCACACCCCCACCATCATCAAGCGTGCGCTGTGTGGTATCGGAGCAGGAAAGGTCGTTACATTTGATAAATTCCAGATCATAGTCAGTATTGTCATGGTAGGTTATAACCGGAAAACCATCAGTGCCAATGGCAATGGAGGCGTGCTTACCAACATCATTCACCTCCCCACCATCATCAAGAACAGTAGCCACTTCCCCACCCTTACTCATCTTACTGTACCGTGTACTCGTCGCACTCTCGATCGTGAAGGTTGGGTAGGTACTGTACGCTCCTCCTGCAGTTGCAAGGTCTTCTGAGTCGTCACCGTTAATGACACGGAGTCGGTACTGCTTGCCGAGCTTAGCGTTGCCGGTGTGTATGGCGTAGGCGAGGTCTTTACATTGATCAGGGAGGAATGCTACTGCGGTTGTTGTAGCAAAGCCTGCCACAAACTGTCCTCCTTCGTACGTTGCACTACCGCTACAGGTGTCTATGGAGCCGGTACTCGTTGCAAGTGGTATCGGTCCTCCTCTTCCCCATCGTGCACCGTCATACGAGAGTGACCATGCTATGTCGGTAGTGGTCGAGAGATCGTTCCATGTTCCCAGTGCGTCGGTGTAGTTCTCCCATTGGAGGCGGTACGTGTGGGTGCTCGTACCTGCAGTGGTATCATTCCCATCAGTATCGAGTTGGAGACGTACCACCATACGTTCTCCTTTCTTGACGCCTGTGATGGCGGTACTCGTACTTGCTCCACTCCGAACAGTACTGCTCCCTACACCACCGTTGTTGTCGTTGTAGAACATGTAGGCACGTTGGGTAGTGGTGGCACGTACGAATGCATCTGACATTTCAATGAGGAGCTGGTCGGTACTAAGTTCGGTGTAGTCCGTGGTGGTACCAATGATCACACGTGCGGTCACCGTATCAGAGACATCGTAGTAGTCAGCAACAGAAGTACTCTGCACTGCTTGTAGGGTAAAGTCGGTGTCTGGTGCAGGACTCGTACTTGAATCGAGTGTTTCCCATCCGTCACTGTTGTAGTTGTACAGCTGTATGCTCGTTGTGGTTGCAACGCTTATCTGCCCATCCCAGGTCACCCGTATCTGATCAGTACTGTTCGTGTTGATGCTGTTTGCCACAACTGCTCCCATGGTACTCGTACCTGCACGGAGTACATCGTAGGTACTATCATCCGAAGCTATGGCAGAGTACTCATCATTATCAAGGTAGTAGTCGAGGTCAGAGTTGTCGTTTATGAGTTGAGCGGTCGATGAACCTGTTGGAGCACAGTCGAGGGAGTTGCATTTGAAAAATTCAAGGGAGTGGCTTGTATTGCTACTGTAACTCATGACTGGGAAGCCATCAGTGCCGATGGCAATAGAGGTATAGTACAAATTAACATTATATGGAACATCAAGCGTACGTTGTATAGCATCAGAACAAGAAGCATCGTTACACTTTATGAACTCGAGTTCATAATTTTTAACATCAAGGTAAATCATGACCGGGAAACCATCGACACCTGTGGTGATGGAGGTGTGCTCACCAACATCTCCCCCACCTCCGGTACTATGTAATGTACGTTGGGTAACATCGGAACAGGAAACGTCGTTACACTTGATGAATTCAAAAGTGCCGTTTGTGTTATCGTGATAGCTCACAACCGGGAAGCCATCAGTGCCGATGGCAATGGAGGTGTATCCACCAACAACGTCTGTTCCACCACCATCATCAAGCGTACGCTGGATAGTATCCGAACAGGAGTCATCATTACACTTGATGAATTCGAGGGTGTCATTTGTTTGATCATAGTAACTGATTACTGGAAAACCATCTGCACCTACAGTTATGGAGGTGTAGTAGCCAACGTCATCAGTACTATCAAGTGTACGCTGGATAGTATCCGAACAGGAAGCATCGTTACACTTGATGAATTCAAGATCATCATCTGTATAATCATAGTAGCTTACGACTGGAAAGCCATCAGTGCCGATGGCGATGGAGGTGTACTGACCAACACCATTCGTTCCTCCACCATCATCAAGTGTACGTTCTATAGTGTCCGCGCAAGAGATGTCATTGCATTTTATAAATTCTAGATTACCCGAACTTGTGTAACCTATTACCGGGAAGCCATCAGTGCCGATGGCAATAGAGGTGTATCCACCAACACTGCCACTCTGGAGTGTACGCTTGGTGGTGTCAGAGCAGGAGTTGTCATTGCATTTTATGAATTCAACATCATTATCAGTGTCATCTATATAGCTGATTACCGGAAAACCATCAGTACCGATGGCGATAGAGCTATATGTACCCACCCATCTTGCTGCATAATAATCAAGCGTACTATACACCGCTCCCCCCTTCGCCATCTTACTGTACCGGGTACTCGTTGCACTCTCGATGGTGAGGGTTGGGTAGACACTGTACGCTCCACCTACGGTCGCGAAATCTTCGGAGTCGTCACCGTTAATAACGCGGAGTCGGTACTGCTTGCCGAGC
>QKEV01000020.1 GCA_003252295.1 bacterium | reverse complement strand
ACATATAAAGTTTTAATAAAAAGTAAAACCCGCCAAAAGGAATGGCGGGCAAATATTGCATGAAATATCGATGTTACTCAGAGACCGTGTAGTACTCTACTGATCGAGTTTTTTTCAAGGTAACAATGTACCCGATATTTTTGAGAACCTGGGCGATCCTATCAGGAGTAAACCCTTTTGATTTGAGGAAACGTGCTATTGTCGTGCAGCTCTTACCTTCTTCTTTTAATACAGCAGCAGTTTTTTCCATACTTGTTCTCCCATGTTGAGGTGAATCGTTGCCTGTATATTTTTATACTATATTTGTACACACTGTCAATGACATTATGCGACGGCGAGAGTATACTGAAAGTATTATAAGCATTAGTAGCTCTAACTTAGTTTCGTATGAAGTTATTTCGAGAGTACTACTCATTTACATGGTGGCAGGTAGTCCTATTCAAGTTGTTCCTGTTTGTTACTGGGATCATTGTAGGTACCTACTTTGCTGATTTTTTTCGTGGGTGGTACACAGTACTCATAACACTGTTTGTCGTACTCATGGGATACTTTAGTTACGCATGGGTGGGGAATAGAATATAAGCTGCACTACTCAGATGGCAATGCAGCTTTGGGTTCAGAATACCTGACTAGAGTTTTCCTGATGCAACAGTAATTCTTTCACCGTTTCGTACGATAGTGTTGGTTCCTGGTGCACAACTTTCCCCGTACACGGTTCCTCCATAGTGGTGAGGTGAGACGAGTATCTCGGTTTTTGTCTGTTGTACCTCACTTCCATTTTCCAGTTTTTTGTCTTCTTTCATGCAATCCTCCTACGTGTTGGGGTTACTATCGTGATGCTGTCTATATAAAAGGTAGCATAAAACACATGAAATAAGTATCTCAATCACTGTCATAAGGTAAAAAAAATATCGCAGCCCTTGAATATTGCTGCGATACTTAATCCATATAGTTGGAGCTAAATGAGAATAGTTTCCTGTGTTGTAAAAGAAGCTTTTCCCAATGTAAGAACAGAAGAAAGTTTATTGACAATCTTGCTCAGCAGTTGGTCGGGATTCTTGGACTGATCACTCTTGGTTGTTGTAATGGTGCTCGACATAATCTCTTCGTCGACAAGTTGAAAGATACAGTTCTTTACTATTGGTGAAAGATCTTCTCCCGCTAACTCATACTGCAGTTCATATCTTGAGAGATGTCCTTGGTATATAGCAAGAACTCTTTTAACAACATTGTCGACAATATCTTGGTGTTCGATCATTTTTTCTCCTTTGTATGAAATTGAAAGTGCTGACCAGGCAACATGATGTATCGTCTAAAGTTTTTTGTCAATACTTTTATAACCTTTTCTATACAGGTAACACAAACACGGCAGTACTGTGTAGTGCTGCCGTGTTGTGTGTAACAGAAATTACATACTGCCTGGACGTGTGCGACCTCCTCCGGGTCCCCCCATCATACTCTGTGAGCCGTAGGTGGTGACTATGCCGCTCAGGGTGAGTGTAGTGAGGAGACTGCCTCCACTTAAGGTTCCGCTTGTGATGAGGTTATAAGTGTCAGTACCTGTTGCGTTTCCATCAAGGTAGAACTCATAGCTTGCACCGCTTTCAAGATCTGGGGAAGAGAAGACCACTGACTGGAATATCTTCTCCGGTGTGTAACTCATTACGACTTCACCTGTATCAGTGTTGACGAGTGATACTCGTGTTCCGGCACTCTGTGTTGCGTCTAGGTTTACCAAGACGCTGAGCTGCTCTGAGGTGCTGTCTGGTGCTTCTGCCATACCGGAGCTGCCAACTGCAATGAGCGTACCGCCGCTGATGGTAAAGGTTCCATTCGTATCAAGTGCACCGTTACCATTGTTAGTAGGACCGTTCACGATGACGAGTCCGCCAGTCATTGTCGTACTGCCATTTGAATCGAGTCCGTCACCTTGAGCATTCACTAGTATAGTACCTCCACTGATTGTGAGGAGTCCGTTGATTGCTTGATCTCCACCACCTGGACCCCCACGCATGCTGGTTGTTGTGGTGTTTGTCGTTCCAGAGGTGTTTGCAATGTTGAACGCATCATCGCTCGTGGTGAGGGAAACGGTTCCTCCGCTTACGGTGATGTACTGTGACTCTATACCTTCGTATGCCTTAGTTACCGTTAAGGTACCTCCAGAGATGGTTATAGAAGTGTCAGCGTGTACTCCATCATCTCCACTTGCCAAGGTGAGGGTTCCTGCCTTTACTTCAATACTTCCGGTGGTGTGTAGGGCATCATCTGTTGCATCAACTGATACGATACCTCCTAGTATGGTGATATCACCATCAGCTTTGATACCTTTCTGTGATGTGTCGTTCGAGGTAGAACCGCTCGCCCCGTTTCCTGTTGTGATAGCAATACTGCCACTCTCTACGGTCACATCGGTTACTGCGTATATACCATCGCCATCTGCTTGTATGCTGAGTATGCTGTCTGCAACGTATACCCATCCTCGTTCAGTATCTTCATCGTTGGTGCTCTTGATACCATCTCCACCAGCGTCAACTGTTACGCTGCTGCCGGTTATAGTGACAGAGTCTTTACCACGTACACCATCATCAGCAGTTTCTATTCCTATGGTAGCGTTTACGATATCCAAGTCATCACTACCTGAAATACCATCTGCAACAGTACTTACCACCTGCAGTTCTGCATTGCTTTCTCCTTCAATCACAAGGTCGCTCGTGCTGTAGAGTGCTCCGGTTTGTTCACCTGCACCATCTAACCCTGTTTGCGTGAGCTTATTTCCGCTTCCTTCTGCCAGAAGGATGGTAACATCACCTGCATTCTCTACGTAGATGGCACTACCATTATCGTTCGTGATGTCTACTCCATTCAAGATGAGTGTGATATCTTCGTCTCCTGCATCTACCACTACCTGTCCATCACTCAAGGTGCCCGTGAGGGTGTGTGTGCCACCGTTTGTAATCACAACTGAACCCTCGGTATCACTCAAGGTGATGTCAGCACTCAGGGTTGCGTTTGCTGAGACAGTAACGTCTTCAACTTCAGTTACTACAGGTGTGCCTTCAGGTAATGTGGTTGTTGTTATTATGTTGTTTTGTGAGTAGATGATTCCTGCTGTTCCCAGAGCGAGCATGAGGGCACCTACTCCTAGTATTTTTTTCATAAGCCTATAATTTCTAAATATTACTCAGCGAACTCACCGTTACTCGAGAGAAGGGTGCAAGTTTCCAGTCCTGCAAGTGCACGTAGGTCGTTGAGTACGTTTTCTTGTGCATCATTCAGAAACTTCACCTCTATCACTTTTTCAGTGTGTTCATTCTTTCGTACGTCTGATCGAATAAAGTATCGTTTGATACGTTTGGTGTCGGCAAGGATGTTCTTCACCTCACTAAACACCTTGGTATCTCCGTAGTGCAAAATGAGCATGTATGTTGGCTCGAAGCTGGCGCTGCGGGAGAGGATAAAGATTACACCTGCTATGAACAAACTCGCGAGGATTGATAGTTCGTAGTATGCAACACCATTCACCACGCCTATCGTAATCGCCCAGAACATGAACGCAGTATCCCTTGGATCTTTCACAGCAGTTCTAAAGCGAACGATAGAGAGTGCACCGACGAGTCCGAGTGAGAGTATGAGGTTGCCACTGATGCCTATGATGATCGCATTTATTGCAAGAGCAGAGATGACGAGCGTAATGTTGAAGTTCTTCGAGTACAGAACACCATTGTAGGTTTTCTTGTAGACAAAGTAGATGAACATTGCCATCACAAACGTCATCGTCAAAGACAGGAGTATCTGTAAGAGTGTGAACGATGAGTCCAAGAGTAGTTTGTCGAGAGCAAGTAGCTCGCTTAAGTTTATTCCATTCATGTTGATAATCTATTACTGGTAATTTACGCTTGTAATCCCCACCACGAGTCCATCTGTGTGATACGGGACTGTGTGTACTTACTGATCGCTGAGCTGGTCGCACTTTGAAGTGGCAGCATGTCGCGGATCATAGGTGGTAGGAAGTTATCGAACTTTATCTCCAAGATGATGATGTCTTCTCCTTGCAACGGGATTGTTTCAAGGTGTTCATCAAAGAGGTTCAAGTTGTGTGTTGCGTATCGCAATGTTTTGTCAAAGGTGATGCGTATGTTGTTGAAGGGTAGCGTGTACGCTTCTCGAACATAGTCAATCACTACAACAGGGCGAAGGTATTTACGTTTGAAGTCGAAGTACATGGAACGTGCGCCTGGAGTATCTATACTGAGGAGTACGTCACTGTTTCCACCTATGAGCTCCTTAGCTTCTTCTTTGGCCAACCGTACACTGGTCTTCTGAACGTAGTTATTGTTCTTACTCTTACGTTCCAGTTTTACCCAGTCGAGCTTTGGGTCGTACGTTCGAAGTCGGTACTTATCGCGAAGTTCAATACCATCAAGTTTTTCTATAACAGATGCATCTTGAATATCATCAAAGTAGAGACTGCGGATCGGGTACCCCTCTTCAGGACTGTATGCATCACGATCCATGAGTTCTCTAAGTATGTTTCTGGCAACAATGTAATCACTGTAGCTCAGGTAGTACTTGAGTTCATGTCGCGTGACAGTAAGTTGTGCTTCTTTTGTGTTCATACTTATCGTCGCATTGGTACACGCGATTCATCTTTGTCATTTTGTGTGCCAGGCGTACCTGTAGTGAACGTGAAGAACTCCTGTGTTCCATCAGGAAATCGTCCAACTGAACCTCCTTTCGTGTTACTTTCGATAATGGTGAAGCGGTCAAGAATGGTTGCACCATCTTTATCTACAAGGTAGATCGTTTCGCCGTTTTTAATATTGAAGGGAAGTTGTATGACATTTTCCGATGCTGTACTAGTGTAGTTCTGTGCATACACTACAAGGTAACCATGGCTCGGAACGATAAAGTCGTCAGTAAAGGTGAACTTGGTTAAGTTTTTGTTACTGTCGGTTAAATAGTATCCTTTGAGTGATAGGGAAGTGAGTGATGGGTTATAGAGCTCTATCCAGTCACCTTGTTCTCCACTCGCTGACACTTCATTTATCGTGACATGAGATGGGTACGAATGTGCAAGAACAAACCAGAGTGTGATAGCAAGAACGACAGCGAACATGATGAGTGCTCCAAGCATCTTCTTGTACGTCAGTCTTGATTTGTCCATGGTCTTTACTACGCTGTATTCTTGTTGTTTCTTTCAATTCTAGTACGCACAGAGCGTCGCACTTTTGGTGCGACGCTTGTTGGGAAAACGATCAGTGAACATTGGGTAAAGCCTCAGGTTTGAGTGTGAAGACGTACACTCCTTTATCACATAGGATAATGGTTTTTACGAAGTCATCAAGGGGTTCTGCTTCAAAAGCAGTACGATGTTTGGGAAAGATGTCTACAAACATGTCACATGCAAGACTTTTTGTTATGAAACTTACCAGAGCGCCGTTTGCCTTATCAAGTTCTTCTTCTACTGGTTCACCTGAGAACATTATTCTTATGAACTCTACCCATTTTTCCGAGTGTGTATCAACACATATGAGGACGATATCAGTGTTTTTGTGTCCATTCGTGTATTGAGCTTTCCATGCCAGATTCTGCAAGGTCGGGATCCTGCTAGCGATTAAATCGCTAATATGCTCTCTTACTGCTTCTCTATACTGCTCAATAGGTTTTTCATTTGCCATTATGTATCCCTCCTCTGAAAGTATTTTTTACCTTTTCTCAGAGTGCCTGTAAGTCTGCGGTATGTCAAGAATTTTCGAAGGAAAGTGGCATGGCTATGGTGATGTTCTGCATACAATCAACAGTAAACACCGTGCCTGTAGTTAGGCACGGTGTTCTTTTTGGCGACCTAGTGTATATCAGGTGCTGCTTTCGGGAAGATCTTGTATACAGTCAGTCCGTACTCTGTAAGTATGACAACTTTTACCTTACCGTCATTCGTGGGTGTTTGTAGTATCTTTGCAGAGTACGGGAAGAGTTTAGCTAACCCAAGACAAGCGTTATGTGTTGTAACGATACTGGTAATACCGTTTGGTTTTATTTCTGGGTCAAACTGAAATCCACCTTCTTTGATAAAAGATGTAGCAAATTCAGTTAACCTAGCTGAAGCGGTTTCTACACAAAAAATAACAATGTCATGACTCTCAAATTCAGTTATGTTGATTGATCTCCATGCCATGTCCTGCAATACACCAATATTTCTTATCATAATTCCGTTGGCGTATTCACCTAATTGTTCCTGTCTTTTTTTAAACTCATTAAGTGTAATGTCATGTGTATTCATATCCTCCTCCTTCAAAGTGGTATGTAAATATACTCTTTTCTCAGAGTGCCTGTAAGTCTGCGGTATGTCAAGAATCAGAGATTGTGCATGTTTTTGTACTTGTGAGTAATGTGAACAAATACGCCAGTATGTGTCATAATAATAACAATGAATAAAGAGAAGTTTTATTTTTGGGCGGTTTCGTTGTTGCTTATCTTTATTGTTGTGTTTCCTACGGTGACTGGTTTTATACAGGTGTTATCATCTTCATCAGTATCCGTTAGTGAAGATGTGCAGTCATTTTTCAATACACTCGTATACCTAAAAGGGATACCTACTGCAATGGTTATGTCAGTGGGTTTGGTAGAAACAATACTCATTCAGGCATGCCTCTTTCTTGGTTTTGTTGTTATTCTCAACTATATTTTGTTTCCTGTTGTGAGGTTTTTGAAAAGCATGCTGAGAATGCATTTTGGCATGCAATCAAAAGAACTTACGTTTGAAGAGAGTAGGTACCTGAAGTATAAAATGTTGGCAAGTGCGCCAATGGTTGTTTTCTTTGTGTATATTTACACCCTTCTTATTGTTTTTATGTATGGGGACTGGGGAAAGGTAATGTCTGAAAAGGGAGATATGTTTCAAATGTTCTCAGTAGTATCTGCCAGCTTGTTTTGCTTACTTATCCTTACGTTATTTTTAGGTGGACTGTACTGGTGGGTATCTAGGAGGAGTAGTGGACTCAGGAAAGCGTTGGGGAAGAGGGCATTTTTCTTTTCTTTCTACTACCTCGGTATACTGCCTCTTTATGTTGGGGTGTCTATGATTCCTGCACTTCTTCTTGAAGTAACGACACTCTAAAAATACCTCCATTACCTAATATGTTGACAATGACTTAGGTAAATTGTTTAATCTAATTAGAACTATCGAGTCGCAGTGCACAAGTAAACTTTGACGAAAAGGAGGTTGCAATGAAAAATAGTAAAGTACATTTTGTACTCGTTACTGTTGTGTCAGTGGTATTATTTTTTTGTTCAGGGTGCATGATGGCACCTCCCGGTGCCCCCTATGAACAACAGCAGGCAGTTCAGAACTATAACCAAGGTCTGGTGACCGGAGCAGTACTGGGTGTAGCTGGAGGTGCTTTACTGGGTACTGCCATCAGTAATCATCATCGAGGTGTCAGGTATTATCGTGCACCAAGGTACTACCGACCCTATCCTCGACACTATCGTACGCCAAGGTATTGGCGTCATTGATGCAGTGCCGACGATCTGTTTTTAGATTGTCGGCATTATTTTTTAAAGTGTGTGGTGATTGCTTGTCGTGCAACATTTGAGAGATTTGGGTCTGCAAGTGCGGTTTTGTAATCTCTCCAGAAAGCTTTAGACACTTCAAGTCTTTGAAGGTGTAACTCAGGTGTTCCCGTTACAGTGCCAGAAAACAGTGTGACAGTATCATATTTTCCTTCGGCAGTTGTTGTGTAGATACCAATTTTTTCTACCTGTTCTACGTTTGCACTAAGTTCTTCTTTGACCTCTCTCAGTATTGCTTCCAGTGGTTCTTCTTTTTTAGGGCTGTACCCGCCTCCTGGAATAAGCAGGAGATTTTTATCGCCATAGGTTTGTTTGATGAGTAGTACGTGATCTTTGTTATAAATAAGCATGCGAACACCGTACGTCTTTGGCTTAAAGATTTTCCAGTATAACCTAAGTACTGTGTAAGCAATATTTATGAATATGTGTACTATTTTCATAAACAGTATTGTAGCATCAGGTGTGTATGTTGAAGTGCATATGTGAAATTTAAATTAGACCATTTTCTTGCGTTTACTGATGTATTGCTGGTGATGTGGGCGAAAGGGTATACTATTCCGACTAATAGAAGAACATTTTACATTGTATGAACAAGGTAGTTATTGCTCTCGTTGTTGTAATTGCTGTGGTTTGCGGTTTCTTTATTATTAATAAGAACAGCTCTCAAGAAGGAGGAACTGATACAGTAATACCGGAAGCGGTAGAGCGTGACGTGCATCTCGGTCAGTTTGAAGACCAGTCCATAGGGCTTGCTTTTGATTATCCAGAAGGGTCAGATGGTTACGTTATAGATGATGTGACCGAATTGGTACGTGAGGAATTCCCGGGAAGCGAAGTGGTACAAGCGTATCGCATCATGAATGCTAAGGAAAAGTTCGAACTTGAGAATAGTGAGGGTGGAAGAGAAGGGTCACCTGCTATGCAGCTCATGGTGTTCAAAAATGACCAAAGGCAAACTGCCAGTATGTGGGTAGATGCTACTCCTAAGTTTTCTAATATAGGTATGGCATTTGGAGAGGTGGACCGTGATGCAGTGGTTGGTGGCGCTAATGCTGTTCGCTACACAACTGATGGTTTGTATCTCACCGACAACATTGTCGTTGCTAGCGGGAATCTCACGTATCACTTTAGTGGTTCGTACTTAGAAGTAGACTCAGTTATCCATCAGGATTTTGAGGGTATCATTAACTCTGTTCGCTTTGTTCCACTTGTCGGTGAAGATGTGCAACTAGGTGCAAAGATAGATGTGCAGGTTGCCTGTGAGAGCGCCCTATCATACATGCAGTTTGAAACAGGAGAGCAGGCAGACAAGTTTGTTGCTGAGTGTGTAGCAGGGGGACATCCAGAGGTTATTGATCGGTACATCGAAAGTTTTGATCTTGACGGTGCAGCTATCTAGCAGAAGATACGTAAAACAAGAAAAGCCGCACTGAACCTAGGTTCAGTGCGGTCTGTTTGCGTCTCTGTTTCTAAAGTTTTGGAAGAGAAAAAAGTAAGAAAATAAAACCGAAAACAGTAAGCACGCTAATCATCATTACTCTTGAAAGATTAGACACCTCACATTGCTGCTCCTCAATCGGTGGCAATCCAAGCTTTTCTCTCAACATACCGTGAAGTTCCTGCGCAACCCCTTCAGTATCTGGAACGGTAGTTTCTTTAAGAGAGTTTGCATATTCTTTAATAACCCAACCAATAGCTGCGTCTTTAAAGTATGCTTCAACTTCTTCAGGATGGTGGGTTACAAAATTTTTTAAAGATTGCACTTCCTCTTTATTTCTGGAATCTAAAACACCTTGAACCATCGTCTCTTTTTCCTGTGGTGTCATTCTTCTCATGCGCTCCCCCTTTGAGATGAGTTTTTAGGTGACGTGACATATTATCTAAACGCAACAATGCACCAGTAGTGAAGTGTTGTCAATAATTATGAATAATATATATTTAATAAACGAATTTAGATGGGAGAAAAACAATAAAAAAGTTCTTAAATTTCTATCTGGTTTGATTGAAGAAAATGAAATGCCAAAAAGCACAGTAAAAAGAGAAATTTTGGAAGAGGTAGGCGTTAGAGATGTTAAAGTAAAAAAGCTTTTTACGTACGTAAAACAAGGTACAATAAATCAGCGTAGATATTATTATGTTGCATATATAAATAATACGAAAGAACTTGATTTGAGTATTTTGTGCAAATTTTCAAAAAAAAGAATTAGAATATAAAATTTAAGTATAATTCATTTGGGATATCGACCACGGGTGCTTTGTTAAGAATGTTACAAAAATATAGTATGACAAGTGAACTTGAAAACAAAAAAATAGCAGATCTTCTGCTGCCAAATATAATAAAAAAGACTGGGGATTATATAAGTAAATATCCTCCTAGGAATTTACCTGAAGACGCAAAAGTAACAAGATTTGGGCCAAGTCCAACAGGTTTTCTTCATATAGGTGGGATTTACACCGCTTTAATATCGGAAAGGATTGCACATCAGAGTGATGGCGTCTTTTTTCTTCGTATAGAAGATACTGATAAAACCAGGGAGGTGAGTAATGGCACAGCACAAATAATTAATGCATTAAAAGAATTTGGGTTGAGTACTGATGAGGGTCCACAATCAGAATCAATTTGCTTGAATAGTGGTAAGTATGGACCGTACAAACAAAGTGAAAGAGTTGATATATATCTAACTTTTGCCAAACATTTGTTGGAAAAAGGTCTTGCTTATCCTTGTTTTTGTACCAAGGATGAGTTGGAAACTTTAAGAAAAGAGCAAGAGTCTAATAAAATTAGACCAGGGTACTATGGTAAATGGGCAAGACATAGAGATGCTGGTCTGAAAGAGATTGAAGATAATTTAAAAAACAATATTCCTTTTGTCATAAGGTTAAAATCTGACGGTGTTGAGGAAAATAGTTTTGTCTTCTCAGATCTGGCTAAAGGTAAGATTAATGTTACAGAAAACAATAATGACATTGTTTTAATTAAGGCAGATAGTTACCCAACGTATCATTTTGCCCATGTTGTTGATGATTTTCTTATGGGTGTAACGCATGTAATTCGTGGTGATGAGTGGCTATCGTCTTTGCCAATACATTTACAGATTTTCAAATTTTTAGGGATCAAGGCGCCATTTTATGCTCATATTTCACCAATATTAAAATTAGAAAATGGTAGCAAGAGAAAACTAAGTAAAAGAAAAGACCCTGAATCATCAGTAGATTTCTATTTTGAAAAGGGATATCCAGTTGATTCAATAATTGAGTATCTGCTTAATATCGCTAATTCTGGTTTCGAAGATTGGAGAAGAGGTAACCCATATTTTTCCAACATGGAATTCCCGGTTAAGTTGGAAAAGATTAGCAAAAGCGGTGCTCTTTTTGATCTAAATAAATTGGATAATATAAGTAAAGAGGTAATATCAAAAATGACCGCAGAAGAAGTGTTTGAGAAAACTCTAACTTGGGCAACATCTCATAATAAAAATTTTGCCAACATATTAACTGAAAATAGAGATTTTTGTTTGCAGATTTTTTCTATTGAAAGAAATGATAAAAAACCAAGAAAAGATTTTGCCTCTTGGTCAGAAATTGAAGAGTCTATTTCTTACTTTTTTGATTCGAAATTCGAGCAAGTAAAAGTAAATAGTAATTTGTTTCCTGAGCATTTAACTGACACTGACATACAAGAAATAGTGGACTCATATAGCAATGTGTATCAAGAAGAGAACAACAGAGACGATTGGTTTGAAAAAATAAAAACTCTTTCAGAGTCTCTCGGTTACGCATCAAATATTAAGGATTTTAAAACTAGTCCAGATAGCTATAAAGGTCATGTTGGAGATGTTGCCATGGTTCTTAGGGTTATGGTGACAGGTAAGACCCAGACACCTGATCTGTATGAAATAATGAACGTATTAGGGAAGGAAAGAGTATTAAAAAGATTAAAATTTTAATATACTTACAGGATTATTTCTTCCAATCTTCAATGATTAAACGCTTGCCGGAGCATTTGGTTTGATGATGTGGAAATAGGGACAGGTACAATTAATCTCTAAAAAGTGTTATATAAAAAATACTGATTAAAATACGTATTTTAATCAGTATTTCTTTTAACTTCGTATAAAGGTATGCTTTGCATGCTGTATTTTGCGGGAATTGGTGTCAGCTCACCTCAGTGTTTTGCGTTTTAATTGTATGCTCCGCATTCTGTATTTTGAGGGGAATGACGATACGTCACTAACTACTTTCTTGCGCATGCTTAGAAAGATAGTAAGTGCGTTTCGTCTACGCTCGCTTGTTCTTTGTCCTAGGAATTGGACTCAGAACATAGCTCCGCGCTTCGATTCCCGACGCAAGCAAAGCAGTTTGCTTGCTCCATCTCCACCAAACAAAAAACGGCACGCTCGTCGCGTGCTCGTTTTTGTAATTGGTGGACGTGATTCAAAAAAGATGGAACCAGTTACAAAGCTGGGTTTTTGAGGCTTACAACTTGTTGCAGAAGCGAAAAGAGATAGGAAATACGTTGCAAACTATATAAAAAGTATTTCTGTATCTACCACATACTGGTAATAGAACAGATAAGAAGGTAGTATCTGGGGGTGCGGATAAAAAAAGTACAACTAATAAACTTCAAAAGGTTTGACGATTTGACCATCGATCTTAGCGATAGTCCTAAGAAAGTGATTGCCTTGGTGGGGCCAAACGGGAGCGGTAAAAGTTCTGTTTTTGATGCTTTTGAAGAAGAAATGAAAAACCACAGGACTTATCATCGCGCTTCAGAGGAACCGAGTTTCTTTTCCAAACTCTTTTTTAGTCGAGACCCAAAGAAAAAAACAGAGGAATATAATAAGTATGATTCCGTGAAAATTCAGCCCGCGAACACAGAAGATAGTATCGGTAGAAAAAGTTTTCATATAAGGAATTCGTATCGCTTTACTCCGAAGTTGAAAGCAAAAAGTTTGCAATCGCACAAAGATATTATTGAAAATACAAATGGCCCTACTAGTTCAATTGATTTAGATAAGAGACTTGAGGAAAATTATGAGCGTCTCTGGGGTGATGCTCTCACAGCATTCACGGATGATAAATCTGGAGAAACTGGCAAAGAGGTACGTGAACGTATAATTGGTGAAATAAACAGCGTTCTCTCAAAAGTGTTGGATGTAAAAATTTCTTCACTCGGTAATATTGTGGACGACAGAGGTCAACTTTACTTTGAAAAGGATTCATCGATTGACTTTCCTTACGATAATTTGAGTTCTGGTGAGAAGGAGGTGGTCGACATAATCATTGATCTAATTATACGTATAAAACATTTTGATGATACGGTTTATTGTATTGATGAACCTGAGTTGCATCTAAATACAGCAGTGCAGAGACGTTTGTTGTTGGAGATAGAAAGACTCATACCTGAAAACTGCCAACTTTGGGTGGCTACACATAGTATTGGTTTTTTGAGGGCACTTCAAAGTGAGTTGAAGGATAAAGTTCAAGTAATAGACTTCTCCCAACAAGATTATTTCAATGGCACGAAAACTGCTGTACCTATAGAGCTTTCTCGACGAAATTGGGTGAGAATTTTTGAAACCGCTCTGGAAGACATTACTGGACTAATGGCCCCTGAAAAAATATTTTATTGTGAAGGAAGACCTGATCCGTCCGCAAATGGGGAGGAGCAGGGTATTGATGCTCAGGTTTATAACCAAATATTTGAAATAGAACACAGCGATAGTTTATTTATATCAGCAGGAGGTGCTGATATGGTAGCAAACTCTTCTTTAGCTTTGAGTATATTATCAAAGGCTTTTGTTGGTGTAGAGGTATTTAGACTGAAAGATAGAGATGGTCTCACGCAAGAAGAAAGAAAAGCTTTTATTGGTAAAAATGGTTCAAACAGAATGCTCTATAGAAGAGAAATTGAAAATTATCTTTTTGATAAAGAAATTTTGAAACTCTACTGCCAAAGTGTTGGTGTTGCTTTTGATGAGAATCGCTTTGATGAGATTGTTATAGACATCAAGAAAGAAGATTTGAAAGGCGAAAAGTCCAACCAGCTAACTCAAATGTGCGATTTTAGAGGGTCACCAGATAGTTTTATGATAGAACTTGCTAAGCATGTAAGGTCAGAAACAGCTGTGTATAGTTTTTTAGAAGCTGACATCTTTCAGTCTTGATGACAATAGAGGTGAAGAATCAACAGGTAATGATATATTATTCTTGCTTTCATGTATCTAGGTCTTCTAGAATACAAGAGACACTCCATATGGAGTGTCTCACAAAGAAAAGATCAAAAAGAGCTGGCAAACGTCAGTTCTTTTTGCTACCTGTTGTTTCCAATAACACAGAGCAGGTGTGTGTTATCTGCAGTTCGAAGATTGTTTTGCCACTGCAGTGGAATAAGGTTCCCGAGTGTTGTTGAACCGTTTCGTGATTCAGGGATGATGTGGTGCATCTCCCATCCATATGCACTGTTGCGGTTACCATACTCAGAACGTTTGATGAATGCGCCACAGTTATCCATGCGCATCAGGGCAGAGTTCATGCTTGGGACAATTGTCGCCTTGTTCCAAACAGCCTGCACAAGTTGTTCATCTGAAAACATATCGAAAATATGTTTATCTAGTAATGTGGTCAACAAAGATGACCAACATGATTATACTCTTCAATTTTTATTTTGACAAATAAAAATTGTAAAAAACGTAAAAATGTAAATGTGATATATTACAAAATATGTGTATAACCTGTTGACAAGTATACAAAAAAAGCATAAAATAGGTTTACATGAAAGGTGTTAGCTGTTACAAAGTACAGTATGAATTTTTATTTCAGGGACTCGGGTCTAGCAAAAATGTACACCAAAGGAATTGGAGCAAATAGGTATCCTGATGGGGTTGCAAGAGCTTTTTTCAAAAAAATGCAAAAGATAAAAGCAGCCACAAATGAAAATGATTTACGTGCTGTGAAAGGTAACCATTTTGAAAAACTCAAAGGCGAAGTAAACAAGTATTCAATACGACTAAACCAAGGATATAGATTAGTGTTTTCAAAAACAGATGAAGATGAGTTAGAGATTCAAGAAATTACTAACCATTATGAGTAATATGAAAAACATGAAAAGCCGACAAGAAGTGAGTATGCCACATCTTGCATTTCATCCTGGAGAACATCTCCGTGATGAACTTGAGGAGCGTGGAATAACACAGACAGAATTTGCTCAGATAATTGACGAGCCTTTGAGGACTGTGAATGAGCTTTGTAAAGAAAAGCGTTCCATTACACCTGAGTTGGCTCAGTCTATTGGAGCAGCAATTGGTAATACTCCGGATTTTTGGCTGAGGTTGCAAGCTGATTATGATGCATATTTACTTTCTAAAAAGGAGCAAAAAAAAGTTGATGAAGTAAAGGAACGCTCAGAGTTGTATGCACGTTATCCTATTGCTGAATTGATAAAACGAAAATATCTACCTAACAAAAAAACTGTTTTAGATATAAAAAAAGCAATTGAAGATTTGCTTGGAGAAGGGGTGGAGGATAACCTCAGTGGTATGCAAGTGTGTTTGCGTGCATCTTCGTGTGGGACTGTTGTTGAAAGTTATTTGGCAACATGGGTTCAGTTGGGAAAAAGATTAGCGGAAAAAATAAAAAAAACACCATCATATAGTTCCGAAGATTTGCAACGGTTTGCTCAAGAAATAAAAAGATATTCAATAGATACTGACGGTGTTCAGAAAGTTCTTGCTAAACTGAATAGTCTTGGTGTTCGAGTTGTTATACTTCCACATTTTTCTAAAACTCGAGTTGATGGCGCAGCGACATGGATTAGTGAAAGAGAACCAGTGATTATTATGTCACTACGTTACGATAGGATTGATAATTTTTACTTTACCTTATTACACGAGATTGGACACATATTACTTCATCCAAATAAAGATTTTCATGACGAAATAAATAACCTTGGTGCTCAAAAGGAAGAACAAGAGGCAAATGAATTTGCTGTCAGAGTCCTTGGTGTAGGTGAGGTTTTGAGTATGACAAACGTTGTTTTGAGACCCTCTTCCTTGTTGCATATCAGTGGAGAAATAGGTGTTCATCCAGGTATTTTGGTTGGTTTTTTACAACATAAGGGTATTCTTGGATATAATCAATTTCGTCGGGCTTTAGTAAAAGTGAAGTCTGATCTACCAAAAGAAATAATGTATGCATGATTCTGATGGAAAAGATAATTGTGGTGTAATTGAATCAAAAAAAGAAATATTTTTAGCTGCTTATAAACGTAATGCAGGAAGGAATGTCAGTGCGATATGTAAAATCGCGAGGGTAAGTAGAGATACTTACTACAGGTGGTTGCGTACTGACAAAAAGTTTCGTGAAGGCATTGAATACGAAGATCAGAAAATGTTAGACATTACCGAAGATGCGCTAAAGATAAAAATTCACCAATTAGACGGACCTTCAATAAGGTTTTTCCTCAGCAGAAGACACCCAGACTACATGAACCGTTAGTTCAAATCTGACAAATCTGACACATTTGGGTACTTTTGGAACAAAATAATGCAATCTGGATGGTTCTGTGAGACCTCAGGTTGGTTTTTGTGCGTATACGCGCTACAATCTTGGTACACAATTGAATAAAAAGACCTAAACCATCTTTGGGTGGCATGGTCGCAAATCGTAGAAGACAAACAACCCGTCATTCAGGGCGTCTTCTACGTTATATGGGGAAACCCATATAGGGACTTCGGTCCTCCTGGTGGCGGGCTTTTTGTACCCAGCCACCACGTTACTAGTTAGGTGGTTTTTTATGCATAAAAAATACGAAGACTATTCAACTAAAGAAAAGGTTTTTATAAACATAGCTACCGGAATACTTTTCTTTGGAATTTTTATATTCTTTTGGAATATATTTTCAGGCGAAAGCACGCAAGAGGATGTTGTAACTTCATCGAAGGTATACATTGCTGCACAAGATTTTGTTACAGAAAGATTACTGTCGCCAAGTACAGCGGAATATCCATCTAGTGATTACAAAGCGTGGCAGGTTGAAGATGGTACATGGATCGTTACCTCTTATGTAGATAGTCAAAATGCATTCGGAGCAATGCTTCAAAGTAAGTGGGTAGTTGCGATGAATCTAGTAGGAAATGATTGGGCGAATAAGAATCATTGGAATGTCAGGTATTTGAATATAAATAAAGAAGAGTACGTCGTTGATGATTCGTTCTTTGATGAATTGGTAAAACTTGGTTTGCGTAAAGATAATTCACAAGAATAATTTTGACTTGCGATGTCGATGTGTGTATCATTGTGTCAGGTACATATAAAGTCCTCGGACGTCAAAGATCGTGGAGAATGATGATGTAAGTCAAAAGCTCCAAGAACTTCTTTATCAGAAGTTGTCTGGTTCAGTGATGAACCACAGTCCAGAAAGAACCTAAAAGCGATCCTATGGTTCTTCGATTCGAGGTATCTCAAATAAACAATTGAGATTGAGAGTAAGACCTCCAAACAAATGTTGATGTAAATACGTCAACACCTGTTTGGGGGTCTTTTTTGTGTCTGGACAAGTCGCGGTCCGTTGTTTGCTGGGCGGGTAATGCGACTGTACCTACTCAGCAAATAGTGGATTTATGAGTCGTATCTCACTTGAAAAATGTAGAGAAATTCTACAAAACGAAAAACTCACCGATGAGGAGGTGCTTGTTTTGCGTGACCAAGTGTATCAACTCATAGAGCCAATCATTACTAACTTTATAAGTAACAAAAAAGAACTGCTCACAAAGGAGCAGAAATAGCCTAATATAATATTTATGTCGAAAGAAACAGTCGCACTCATATATGCACGGGTTTCCTCTGAGAGACAAAAGAAAGAGGGAAATGGTCTTGATAGTCAAGAACAGCGTTGTCGTGTTTATGCAGTTGCAAAAAACTATGGTGTAGAGAAGGTCTTCAAAGATAGCTTTACGGGTGGCGGTGATTTTATGCAGCGTCCTGCCATGCGTGAACTAATTGAACATGTAGATACACATCCTCATAAGAACTACGTGGTCATCTTTGATGACTTGAAACGTTTTGCTAGAGATACCGTCAATCACATCAAGTTACGTCGGTCACTAGACAAAAGAGGGGTAAAAGTGGAATGTCCAAACTTTTCATTTGAAGATACTCCTGAGGGAGAATTCATTGAAACAATTTTGGCTGCACAAGGTCAGCTTGAAAGGGAACAGAATAAACGACAAGTAGTTCAGAAACAAAAAGCTAGACTTGAAGCTGGATATTGGACTTTCAATTCACAAGTACCTGGATACAAAAGAAATAATGATCCGGTACATAGGTGGTTGTTGGTTAGGGATGAACCAAAAGCAAGTATCATTGAAGAAGCATTGAGGGGTTTTGCCTCGGGCAGGTTTTATACACAGACAGATGTGAAAGAATTTCTTGAATCTAAAGGGTTCTTTCATAAAAAACAGTCCGAAAACGTATACCTAGAGCAAGTACACAGGTTGCTAACTAGAGTTTTGTACGCGGGATTCATTGAGTATCCCAAATGGGAAGTTGCGAGGAGGAGGGGTCATCATGAAGCAATAATTGACCTTGAAACTTTTGAAAGAATCCAAGAAAGGTTACGTAAGGGGTTCATAGCAAAACCCAGACTCGATGACAATCCAGCTTTTCCACTCAGAGGATTTTTGAAGTGTAGTGAGTGTCATACTTTGCTGACAGCAAGTTATTCTAAAGGTAGAACAAAACGGTATGGGTATTACCGTTGTAAGAATAAGGAGTGTAGAATCTATGGTAAGAGTATCAGTATGTCGTTAGTGGAACGAGATTTTGATAAACTCTTGAAAAGTTTCAAACCCAAAAAGAGTGTGGTTCAACTAACAAAAGAAATTGCTACCAATATTTGGCAAACAAGCATGAATGCCATGCGTTCTGAAAGGGAGGTAAAAAACAAAAAAATCAAAGAGATTGAAGACGAGATTGATTCGTATGCTGATCTAATACCAACTGCTCGAAGTCCAACCATACAAAAAGTATATGAGAAAAAAATTGAAAAGTTATCAAAAGAGATTGAAGAGCTACAAAACAGCGTAGCTCTTTTTGTGCCAGAAAACTTTGACTTTGGAACCGCACTTGAAGAAGTATTTGGATATGTTGAAAGCCCATACAATATATGGACTTCTGGTGCGTTAGATGACAAAAAGCTAGTACTGAGACTAGCTTTTGCCGAACATTTATCTGTTGACCCAGAAAACGGCTTTGGAACCGCTAAACCGTCAATAGCTTACGAGCTTTTTGAGCAATTTGGGTCAACGAACTCATACGATGTAAAGATGAAATTTTTACCGGGAACCTCAAGATGTGGTCACCATACCCTCTAGTATTGCTCTGTCCTGATATAGACAGGGAAATAGTACGAATAGGGAGATAATGCCTCTATAGAAAAACTGGACAATCACCTTTTTATTTATTAGTGCTTAGTTTTTTCCAAGGTCGATTCCATGTACTTGCTTGAGGTATGCAAGCATATATCCAGTGATACCTGAACCTATCGAAAATATAAGTGTTTTTATTGTGTTCCAATCTTCAATCTTGAGAAGGTGATATACGTACATGGCGGTTACTGTCACTAACGCCAGTGCAATAACAACAAGTACCATGATGACAAGCCAGCTGAGCACTTCTTGCATTCTTTCTGTTCGCTTGTGGTTGTTGTTCTTCTTTTCTCCCTCAAGCGTTGCATCATCCTTGATTTCTAACGTTTTGTTTAGTGGCATGCGGTATCTAGCTTATGAAAGAATTGGAGAGTATTTGTGAGCGAACGGTTGCTGCACTAGGAGACACTTTGTATTGTCGAGCAAGGTCAATAATACTATCTGCCTGAGTATATGCCTCAATGAAGGTTTGTTCTGGCATCAACAACTCACCAGCCTTCATGTTGGCCTCAATTTCGTATCGGCGGTCTTCGGAAGGTGTGTCACCAGCTGATCTGTAAAGTGTGGTAGGTTGTTGCGCTGTGTCTACAAACTCTCTGTTGTTATCCAACAATTCTTTATGTAACAAAAAATGTGCAATTTCATGCGCAATTGTAAACCTTTTACGAGTGGTGGGGTCTGATGCATTTAGGTATATAACATAATCGTCACCCTCTTTTTTGATAGCACCTGACTCATTTTTTTTGAGTTCATTTGTCTCATATATCTTCAAACCGAGCTCTTGAGCTAATGCAACGATTGGTACTGGTACTAGTTTTGTATATTTTTCTAAAATAGTATTGTTGTCCATGTAAGCAGTATATCATAGTAGAGAACATGTTGTAGAAATAGCAAGTGCCAATTTGGGGACGGTAAAATTTTTGAGAACAAAGTGTTGTTTATGCATGTTACAATATACTTTATGGCAAAGAGTAACCATGATGTTAGATGTATTGATGAGCACGCACGAGAGTTTGACCTTGGTGACGGTATTGAGATGTCTATGGGAGTTGGTGATGATGTTGATTACTACTTTAGTAATAAAAATTCTGCTTTGGCACGAGGCTACGGTTTACCGTCACTAGAGGTCGAAATTTCGTCCACAGAGGCAGAAAATGAAGCAGTCCTACATCTCCTATTAGAAAAGACCCGGAGTGATTCTTGAACGTTTTTATGTTGGTGATAATAATTCTTCGTGTATGTCCAAGAGTGCAGTAAAAAAATTGAGAATATTTTTTGATACAAACGTTTTTTGGGATGATAATCCCGATGATTTTCAGTTTGTGTTCAACTCAAAACTGAAGAACATTCATGGTTTTGTTGATCAACATGAGCTTTCAGAAAAGGTGACATTGTGTGTTTCTGAGACTGTCTTGCAGGAACGTGTCTATCAAAAGGCTAAGGAGGCGCAAAAAATGTTTGATGTGGTTACAAACGGTATCACTCAGCTTGAGAAGCTTGATATTGTTTATGAGCTAAAAAAAGCCCCAAACGAGAGTTTCAATACTCAACTTGAAAAATCAGCTTTCGAACAACTAAAAAAATGCAAAGTTGAATACATTGAGATACCTTCAAGCATAACTCCAACAAATTTGTTACATCGGTCGTGTGCAGGGGTGAAGCCTTTTTCTGGTAAAGACAAAGGTATGAGGGATACACTCGTTTGGCTTTCGTTGCTAGAAGATGCAAAAAAACATGTAGACTGTGATTATGTTCTTTGTACAGATAATTGGAAAGAAAACACAAAAAACAATGGTGGTGATTTTTCACCAGACATTCTAAAGGCTGAGTTTTCTGACGAGATTGGGAAAAAACAGGCATTATCAATACTTAGAACCATTGATGATGTAACAAGTTTGTTAGATGAACGATATGCGCTAAATTTAGAGCTACAAAAAAAGCATGATCTGGTAAGAAATATAATAAATAGAAATATTGGCTTCGCGATTATGCAGGCAAATCAGGAGCTTGAAAAATATAACACGCCAGATCAGGTAAGTTATGTTTCATCTAAAAAATACCTAACATTTGATAATCCTGGTCCAGTATACAAGCCTTACAAAAACCCTTTTTATTCTCAAGCGTCAGATGATACTAAAGTGGTTGCTTACGTTCTTTCTCAGCGCACAAATGCAGTAGATATATCATTCATTCATGAGGATCCTCTTGATGTGAATTTAGTCAAAGCGGTTGTAATTCTAAAACTTACGCCAATATATAGACAAAAAGATTTTGTGAGAAATGTTTATGATTCAACTGTTTATTGGTGGGATGGAGATTGGCAATCTGTAACAGATACAAATACTGAGCCAGTTTTGAGAAGATTTGATGTTGTTGTGGATATTGAGAAGGAGTCGGTGGTTTTTGACTAGCGTTTTTTGATGAGTCATTTGAAAGTTCATCAACTGTTGTCCAAAAAAGCTCGGCTCCGTCTGCTGCGGATGAGTTGAATATGAACTGAAACGCGTCTCGACGGTCGTATATTGCTGTGTAGGAAAGGTGTTCAAGTAGGTGAGGTCGTAAGGTATACCACTGAGAATCATCGATAAAGTACTTAGCGTCTAGGTACCCGAGTAAGGCATTGTAATGACTTGAGAGTCCTCAAATACTAAATCTAGGTTTACGATATGGTTCGTGTTACCATTGTAGATATGAAGAAACAGACCACCTCCAAAAAAGAAAAAGATGTTGAAAAACTTCTCAAAGAAGTCCAAAAAACTGGGGCCCATCAATTTGAGATACCTAAAAGTGGGTGTTGGGAGAATCAGAACAATATGCACGATTGGGTAATTACAGGAAGTAAGTCAGATTTTGATAATCATCTAACAAATGTAAAACAATGGCAGACTGGTCAGGTATTCTAAGAGAACTTCAACAAACACGAGGCGACTTTGATGGTGTACGTGGCAAATATTTGCGTCAACTGCAAAAACACACAGGCCGGATGGCTATAGCATATTACAGTGGATGGTTACAAAAACCTGTTCAGTCACCTATAGTAGCCATAAATGATTTTGATAAAAATGCTTTCATGGCAACAATGAAAGGACTTGATAAGAATGCAGGTCTTGATCTCTTACTTCATACGCCGGGAGGTGATGTTGCAGCGACTGAATCAATTATTGATTATCTTTGTACAATGTTTAGCGACATACGTGTTATTGTTCCACAGCTAGCAATGTCAGGAGGGACAATGATTGCATGTGCTGCAGATAAAATTGTAATGGGTAAGCACAGTAGTCTTGGTCCGATTGATCCGCAACTTCGCACTCCTTTTGGACAGGTGCCTGCGCATGGAATATTGGAGGAGGTGGATCAAGCAGTTGAGGATATAAAACGTGACCCTGCAAGACAGTTTGTTTGGTCTCATGTGCTGTCAAAATACACTCCAACACTGTTAGGCGAGTGCAAAAAAGCTATTGATTGGGCAGAACAAATTGCTTCTGCACGACTAAAGGAGCGCATGTTTGCTGATCTAGAAGAGAATGAGAGAGATGAACGAATAGATAGAATACTTGAGGAGCTTGGTAATCATGCTGTTAGCCTTTCACACGGACGCCATCTTTCTGTATCAAAATGTGAAGAAATTGGTCTAAAAATTGAGAAACTTGAGGATGATCAAAAATTACAAGAAATCGTATTATCGATTCATCATGCGATGATGCACACTTTAGGTGCAACCGAAGCAATAAAAATAACTGAAAACCACAAAGGTTCAAGAGTGGTGCAAAAAGTACCTATAGTCCAACAGTCAAACAACTAATGAGATTGTTGTGAGTTGGGGAAAAGCTCGGCTCCGTCTGCTGCGGATGAGTTGAATATGAACTGAAACGCGTCTCGACGGTCGTATATTGCTGTGTAGGAAAGGTGTTCAAGTAGGTGAGGTCGTAAGGTATACCACTGAGAATCATCGGTAAAGTACTTAGCGTCTAGGTACCCGAGTAAGGCAGCTTGTAGGAATGCATGAAATGACCAAGGTTCGTAAGTACCGTTACCACGAGCAAGCATCAGGACACCTGTAGCAGCTATTTGAGAGCATCTACAGGCTATTTGAAGCGGGATGGTTGTTTCAAGTTCAAAACTGGATTCTGATTGGTCGCATGAGTGGATGATGCGGAGGAGGTGGTATGCATTGAGTTTATACAACAGTATCGTTTCCTGAGAGACTTCACAATCCATTTCCTTATGTATTCTTTCCATGTACATGTGTATTTAGAACCACCCCTTCGTCCATGACCAACCAAACAAATTGGCGAGTAAAAAAAGTCCGCCACCAACAATGACGATGTTGTCTTTGGTGATGGGAAACACAGATGCCGTCATGTAGATCAATAGGAACGTGAGGTATGACATAGCCCAAAGCCCACCATTGCGGTCTTCTCGATTCATGGTTTCTAGGAAAAGTTGGGTGCGCTTAGACCCAATACTACCATTGCTACAAAAAGTAAGAAAAATATCACGGCAGGCCAGTCATACCACCTCGTAAGTTTCTGGTGGATCGCCTCGCGCCAACTTATTGACGTGCCACGCTTGAGTGAGATGGTAGAGAACACCTTTTGCATACCGTAAACGAGAGTAATGGCAAACATACCCACTGCACCACCGACTGCAAATTGCATCAACATAAAACAAAAAACTAGGTTGGTAATAACCTAGTGGGAACGCAAAAAGCTCCTCGCTAGGCGATGGGACTTTCGCCCCACCTGCCGAAGTTTCCTTCGACAACCGACCAAGGTGCTCCTAAACGAGGAGTTCTTCAACTTGGTCGGTTTTTGCCACCATGCCCCATGCTTGGAGTTTAGGTGTATGTATTCAATTGTGTTGTTGATTATAACGTTACACCATCATCTATGCTAGTTGCCAGAGAGTGAAAAGTGAACAAATGTGAACATTATCAAAAACCACATAGCACTTGAATCTGAGCATTTCTGAGCCAGATGAGTTTTCTGAATCTTAGGTTTTCTTAGGTAGAAAATCCAATGTTTTTATATGCAAAAAGTTAGCATATGTTAGCATTGATATTGCATAGATATGGACGGTAAATGACGAGTGTCTTACTATAGTTCTATACCATCATCTCTATTTCATATTGTCATGTCAGAGCAGCAGCAAACACCAAAAAGAGTCGCTATATACATACGTGTTTCAACAGATGAACAAGTTGAAAAATACGGGAAAGACCTGCAACGGAGCGCTATTGATGCACTTATTGCCTCACGCGCAAATACACCTCAACCTTTTGTTTTTGCTGGAGAGGATCATGTGTATTGCGACGATGGGATAAGTGGCACAGTCAAGGCGGAGGAACGCCCAGCCTTCGCACGCCTCAAGGAAGCTGTTGAACTGGCTCCACCCGACAACCGACCCTTCGATGCTGTTGCTGTGTATCGCATTGATCGTCTTGCTCGTAAACTAGTCGTATTACTCAGTATCATTGATTTTTTCCAGGATAATGAACTTGAGTTTTTATCTGTAAATGAGAGTATCGACACTTCTACTCCATTCGGTCGTGCAATGCTTAGCTTCATTGGCGTTATTGCTGAGCTTGAGCGTGAGACTATTGTCCAACGTACACAAGCAGGGAAGGAACAGGCACTCAAGCAGGGTCGTGTAATGGGTAGAATACCTCCATACGGTTACAGAAAAGACAACGAAGGGCATTTGGTCATTTTTGAAGAAGAAGCTGCTGTGATCAGGGATATGTTTGATATGGTTGCTAGTCGGAGAATGACTGTTGGTGACGTAACCACTTACTTACGGGAGAACGAAGTATTCTCTCCTGAAGCAAGCGCAGTGATTCAGAAGGGAGTAAAAAAGAATATACGGAAAAACAACACAGTACATCATTGGCGACCCGAGGTTGTTAGAAAGGTGCTTACTGATGAGGTGTATATAGGAAAGATTTACTATCACAAATCAAAAAACAGCAAACCACTTCCCAAAAAGGAATGGAAAGAGGCAGATCAGCGTGCGCCACAGATTGTTAGTGATTTAGTATTTGAGATGACACAGCGTAACTTGAAGCGTTTCAAGCACGAAGGGCAAGGTCGTTCAAAAGAATCATTGTACCCACTAAGTGGATTGCTGGTGTGTGATGCCTGTTCTGTGGGTGATACGCGCAACCACTGGGTTGGAACCGGGAAAACTCTCAAGAAAGGAAAGAAAAAGAGAGTTCGTTACTATCATTGTGGACATAAAAATACCGGAAAGTATGACAGTACGTGCTTGGTATTACCTCTACCAGCTGATGAGATTGAACAATATATCTTGAATAAGTGTAAAGAGATTCTAAGGAACCCAGAGGCAGTTATGAAGCATCAACGTAAGCTACAGTCATCCAGGGTTGAGATGAAGCAATTGGAGAAACGTGAATCTGAAATACTCAAACTTGCGAACGGATTGCCTGCGCGAAGAGATCGGCTACGTGAACAGCATGAGCTTGGTGTAATTGATGGTCGCAGGCTCAAAGAGCAAATGGATGAGTTGACGAATAGTGAACGCAAATACCATGCAGCTTTGAATGAGATTGAGCGAACCCGTTCACAAGTAAGTCTTTCCGAGGGGTATATACGTACACTCGATCTCTTCGTGAAGAAATATCAGAATGTGCTAGAAAACATAGAAAAGGATACTCAAATGCTGTATGACCTGTTCCACTTACTGATAGAGGAAGTGGTGGTGTATTCTCGTCCTGTGACCGAGGAGGATAAGGTGGCAGGAAGAAAGAAGGAAGGGCAGTTGTTGCCTTATCGTATACATATAAAGCTGCGATTGCCGCAAGACATGCTACGTGAACTAGCAAAGCAGCCCGTTATTATAACCGAAACACTGCCCGCATCGGACGATACAGGCAGTGTTAGTTCGAGGCAAAAACCTCATGAAGGTGGAGATGGCGGGAATCGAACCCGCGTTCATCGAAGATTCTTCGAGATGATCTACAAGTGTAGTTTATTTTACTGCCGAAGCATTTTCAGAAGGGCAGGGCTAAATAAACAAAATCTACCCTTCCTAGCACCGAGTGTCTCGACGAGTATGGTGGTGCGACCATACTAACCATAGTCGAATAGTATTACGCCGGAGTCAGTATATCGACGTCAACTGAAACCGACGACTTTTGGTAACCTAAGCGGTTATGCAAAAGCAGGAGCTAGGTCTTTCATCTGGAAAGGTGAAAGAATAGCCCGTGCAGTTTTGTTTGCACGTATTGGTTTCCAAACCTTTTTAAGACTTGCATGGAGGTCTACTTGCACATCTCAAAGAACGACTCCAATGTCGAAGCCGATCATCCCCCTAAAACACACTCTGTAAAATATGCTTTAGGGGAACTTTGAGTGCTATGAAATTGTAAAAGAGCAGGGTATCTGTTCTGACGTTCAGACTAGCATGTACTTACCTATACCTGTATCTTTATATTATACAATGAATACTACATGCGTGTCAATTTTTGCCATTATGCACTAGAACAGGGCCACGTTTCCGTGACCCTGCAAAAAGAACTGTTACTAACGGCAATTACCATGGTTTGTATAGCTGTATCATGCCAAAAACATCTTGTTCATTCCAGTGTTGTGGAAGAAAGTCATACTCATCTACTGGATCAAGATTACTGATTACACTTTTTTCCTTAAGGCATGGCGCGATACAATCGCGACATCTGTCACACTCGTTTGCATACAGATCGGTAAGGTTAAAGTCTTCCAGTTGTTCCTGCCATACGGTACTACCGAAGAGTTCATCTTTGTCCGTGTGCCTGTAGATAATATGTCCCAGTGCACGCCAAGCAATGCTCGTGTATCCGTGTGTATTACATGTATCTGCAAGCTTTCTCAGTGCCTGCTCGTTTCCTGTATTGAGAAAGTAAAACAGTGCTGTTTCAAGATTTTGTAAAGCTTTTTTTCTCACGTCATGGTTTGCAGAAAGTAACTTTTCTTCTGCGCATGCCACGTGACAGTAACCTAGTTTGAGTAGATTTTCATGCTCTAGGTCGCGCACCTCTGTGTTTGTGAATAGGCGTTCGTATATGCGTTGCTGCATTTTTTGGGTGTACTGCTTGTCATTTGATTTCAGCACTTCGACGAGCATGGCGACATGTTCTACTCGCTTAGCAATACTTACCTGCCCGGTAAGTTTTGCCCTAATGCTAAGTTTGCTAGGCACACCTGCATCCGATGTTTCCATGTAGATCATGAGGGCAGCTTCCAAGTTGCCTTGACCTATAAGTTGGTGAGCGATGCGGTTTGCATAGTTTTGTAACATCGGTTCACCTAGGTACGTGAGCAGTATCCAAGCATCATAAAACCGTGACTGTCCCAGCATGCGGTAAGCACAATCAAGGATACGGTTCTTGTTACCGCTTGCAAGGTAGCAATCTGTAGCATTATCCAGAGCACTTCTCAACAGAAACCCCATACCTCTTGCGTTGAGGTCGTATCTGCTTTGCTCAGGTTTTACCTTCAAGGCGTTCTGAATTTTTTCTTGAACCGTTGCTTCGACAAATGGGTTAGAGTGGAGAAGTCCAATAGTGATTTCAGGATATTTTTCCTCTAGAGAATCAATATCCTCTTCTCCGGTAAGGTTCCATACATACTCGATATGATCAATGGTGGTAGTGATCAAAAACTTCACTTCAGGTAGTGCAGCTGCTGCTGAGTAGTTTCTGAGCCCTGCTTCATCATGGATCCTTGCACATGATTGTGCCATTTCATCGTTTACCTTTTTGGTAAATAGTTTATATCCTGTCGAGTTTATATTTCCCATTCTGTACCCCCTCTTTTTGTGGTTTTTGTCCGAACAGTTTTTATAGCCCAGTTTTTTGTAACACAAAATAGTATTTATGTAAATAGTTTACAAGTAGTCTAGTAAACTACCCGTTTTGTGATTTCATGATGCGTGCTATGTCGCGCTTAGTGTCACGTTCCTTGATGGTCTCGCGTTTGTCTGCCTTCTTCTTTCCTCGTACTGAAGCAAAACCAAGCTTGATGTTCCTGCCTTTCGTGTAGAACGAGAGCGGTACGAGTGATAAGCCCTTGGTACTCTCGATACCTAAGAGTTCGTTGAGTTCCTTGCGGTTGAGGAGCAGTCTACGGGCACGTTCCGGTTCGTAGTCTTTTGGTGTGTTGCTCGCCTGGTAGGGTTGTATGGTGCAGCCAAGGAGAAACGCCTCACCGCCACGTACCACAATATGTCCACCTTCTAGCTTTCCTTTTCCTGCACGAAGCGACTTCACCTCATACCCAAAAAGCTCAATACCTGCTTCAAAGGTGTCGAGCACTTGATAGTTAAACGTCGCTTTTTTGTTGTTTACCAATGTTGGCATAGCTTCCAGCATAGCATTATCACGATAAAACAAAAACACCCCATGTGAGGGGTGTTTTTGGGTAAAGAAATCCTTTCTTTTTACCAGAGCGAGATCCACTTATCTTCAGTAATGTCCACGAAGATACTTCCGCTATTGCTAGGGTAGTGAATGTCATTAATGAGTAGAGAAAGTGTGCTTCCCGTGCCGGTCATAGGAATCTCATACTCATGTGATGGGTTGTAGCTACCCCAATCAACATATGACCCATCAACCATAAGGTCGAGAAGGTCTACTCCCTCAGTGTCATATGGTGCTGCAACGCCGTCTACCCAATCTGTAGCATCTGAAGTGCTGTATTCAGCATCAAACTCAATAACACACCCTGACTGGTTACATGCGTACGCAGTACCGTGTGCTTTCAGAGAGTAGTCATTTCCAGACTCCAAAACAACAGTACTTTCTGTTGGGGTATCGCTGTTTGCAGGCACTTCAACAGTCTCTACAAATGTTGGACCCACGTGGTACATGCCACTCATCCAATCTTCGATGGTTCCTTTGGTTAGTCCAAATTTGTATTGGCCACCGAAATCTTCCCCTGTTACCTCACTCATTGCATCAAGGATTTGCATACCACTACAGCCGTACGTATCCTCAATTGTTGGGTCAAAGTCACCTTGAGTTTTTTCTTTATCACCATTTACCAGCCATGCTCCACCATCGAACATCCAGTGATTTTTTGCCTTTTTACTACCCCATTCAGGAAAGCCGTCTGGCTCTGTTGCTGGACATTTGTCTGCTCCATCTTGTATTCCATCATCATCCGCATCGTTATCAACGTAGAACCATCTGGTCTCACGTAGGTTTTCCTCATCAGGGTCATCGAGAGGGTTGAAGATAAAGCAGTACTTTCCATCATCCCAGGAAGTAGTGTCAATTTGTGAGTAAAATTCTGCACCATCCCAATCATAAGGAGTTGAAAAACCTCCAACATTTCCAGCAACATTTGCTGCATCATTTGCTGCACAAGTTTCGAAGCGAACCGCCCATGCAACATTATCGTTACCATCCTCATCATCGTAGGTTGCAGCAAGTTCAACGTCACCTGAGATCACCTCGTCTTCTTCTGGTGAAGTTATTTCTGCAGAACGTACAAAAGCAGTAGTGTCATACAGCTTGTGTTCATCAACAGCGATACCACCGGTCACATCAATATGTGTGAACCAAGCGTATCGGTTACCACCTACTACACTAGGGATCAAGTCAGCAGCATTTGACCTTGTGGCTGTCCAAAGAACAGTACCTTCTGAATCAATCAAGTTTAAGTCTACTGCGAGCACACCCCCGTTGTCATAGAAGTGGTGCTGGAGTGTGTACCATCCAGCATCTTCTACTACGTAGTAATCACCTCCGTTGTCGTTAACCAATTTGTACGGATTGGTTTGAAAGTCAGTATTGTTGCTACCGTTTACGAGTAGCTTCTTGCCTACAATGTCAGCATAGTCTTCTACTGTTCCCACGTGAAATATAAAGTCACGCAGGTGACTACCATCACTTTTGCTTGATGCTACTGAGTAGTCAAAACCCTCATCGTTTGTCCATTCTGGGTCGAGGTACACATCTATCTCTGCATACCAGTCACCAGTCCATGTGTCACGATATTCGCCAAAACGTGAAAAAGGCCCAGAGTCCTCATCACCTTCAAAAATTGCATGATAACTTCCTTCTGAAGAAGTAATGCCATTTGTTCCTGATGATGTACGAGTAATGGTGCCATACCAACCATTACTGCCATCTTGCCAATCTACAGTATCAGTCTCAAAACCTTGAGAGAAAATCGTAGCGGCGTTTGCTACAATTGCTACCGCAAAAACACCCACAAAGACCATGCTTGTGAGTCCTAGTAAAATTTTTTTCATACGCTAATTAAACATTAGCTGATAATGATGACGGGCAAAAAAACCCCCGTCGGTTAGTAATCGTCTATGTATTGTAAGACAGATGTTTTTATTGTGAAGCTTGTGTAATTATTTAAAAGTGGTCTCGTCAGCTTTTTTTGAAGGAATAGGGAATGAGTATACATATGCACATGTGACTGACTCTCATTTTTAGGTGCTCTGGTGTATACTTTACGCTACATATGAACATACGAGCGCTCGCATTTCTGCTTTTCATGGTGACTCCCGTGACACCCCTCGCTCTTTTTGTGTGCACGAAAATTTTGGCACATTACCATCATTTAGGCCTTATGCTGGGACACTAGTAACGATAGTTCTGTATTTTTTTTTAAACAAGCGTTACTGTTGACGCTTTTTCTTTTTTATCTTATTTTTGAAAATAGAAACTGCATACGTAAACTGAAACTGTAAAAAAAGAGGGGTGTATTGATGCGAAAATTGATACTGAGCTTACTGCGAATAGTAGCACTGCTAATCGTTTGTCTCGTGTGTGTTTTGCTTGGTGCTATGCTTAATGAGTACTTTCATCAACAAAATACATATAGAAAAATACTCGCTCCGTTTCCAGGAACACGAACTGTTATGCAGGTTGGCAGACAGCAGCATGTAAACATCACCTTCACCGCGCGCCTTTGGCGCGTGTTTTTATACCACTCCTTTGTTGTTTTATTAATTGATTGTCCAAAAGCAGTAATGACTGGTAAAATAGGGACACTATGGTACCAAAAATTGAAAAGCTTGCTGAGGCACTCATGATGCCAGGCAAAGGTATTCTCGCAGCTGACGAGAGTACGGGAACAATGGTTAAACGTCTTAGTTCTATTAACCTTCCTGATAACGAGGAGAATGAACGTCGCTACAGAAATCTCCTCTTTACTACACCACAGATAGAAGAGTACTTGAGTGGTGTTATTTTGTATGACGCAACAATACACAGGGCTGCTGACAGTGGGCTCGCTTTTCCGCTCTTGCTTGAGTCAAAAGGCATTATGCCGGGTATCAAGGTTGATCTTGGGTTACAGCCACTGCCAAACCACCCAGAAGAGGAT
The DNA here is from genome assembly GCA_003252295.1 of bacterium. Classification (GTDB taxonomy): domain Bacteria; phylum Patescibacteriota; class Minisyncoccia; order Phycocordibacterales; family UBA12088; genus UBA12088. Next base: position 1,270 of record QKEV01000020.1, on the reverse strand, counting down.
GTGAGTCATGGTCTTGATACACTACGAGTGCGTTTGAAGGAGTATCACGAGCTTGGAGCACGCTTCACAAAATGGCGCAGTGTTCTACGTATCAGTGATGATACGCCGAGCGCACTTGCACTCCATAAGAACGCAGACGTGCTCGCACACTATGCAGCTATAGTGCAGGAGGCGCACATGGTACCTATTGTTGAGCCGGAAGTGCTTTTTGATGAGGAGTACACGCTTGAAAAACATACACTAGCACGTTCAGCAGAGGTGCTGGAGGATACACTCAGTTCACTCTTTGAGGCACTTGAGTTTTACAAGGTCTTCCTACCTGGACTCATTTTGAAGACAAGTATGGCGCTTCCGGGACGTGAGTCTGGTAAAGATCTTGACCCTATCGCAATAGCAAAGGAAACGGTGCGAGTTCTCAAGAAAATAGTTCCAAAGGAGACCGCAGGTATCGTATTCCTCTCAGGAGGACAAACTCCTATCGAGGCAACGGAAAACCTCAATGCCATAGCGCAGTTTGATGATATGCCGTGGCCAGTTACGTTCTCTTACTCACGTGCAATAGAGGAGCCGGTACTAGAAGCTTGGAATGGTGATGATGTAAACATTGCAAAAGCACAGGCAGTCTTACAGAAACGTCTTGCACTCAATGTTGCAGCACGTAACGGTAAGTATAGTAAGGACATGGAATAGTATGAGTTTCGCAGAACATTTTCGCATAGCAACGGAAAAAGAAAAGACCGAAGCGGTTGCACGGTTGGTAAAGGCAAGTACCGGTGACTTCGATTTTTACATGTTTGCCTTCTTCGGTATTTTGATGGCTTCAATGGGTCTCATACTTGACACCCCAGAAGTTATTATTGGTGGCATGCTCATAGCGCCGGTACTCTATCCACTCTTGTCACTCTCCCTTTCACTCGTCATTTCAGACTTGTCACTTATGTATCGATCGCTTCGCACCATGGCTGTATCGTTTGGTATCTCGATCCTACTCTCGCTTGCACTCGCACTTCTTCTCAGGATTTTTATGGATGACTTTACGCTTGGTGAGCAAGTTGCAGCACGTGCAAGACCATCGTTGATCTTTTTCATTGTTGCCTTTATTTCAGGTCTTGGTGCATCATACGCACTCATACATGCAAGCTTGAACGAGCTGCTTCCTGGTGTTGCGATATCAGTATCACTCGTACCACCACTTGCTGTGGTGGGTATAGCACTTGGTGCTGGCTCTCCTGAGATTGCAGGTAAAGCATTCCTTTTGTTTTTACTCAAT
>QKEV01000004.1 GCA_003252295.1 bacterium | reverse complement strand
AACTCACTGGTGGCTATTGTGATTGATGGATTGAAAGACTTCGGGGTGAACATTGGAGACCAAATCGTATCCTTTAAGTCCTTCTTCACTGATGAACTTACGGTTGGTACTGAAGAGTTACCGACAGGTATACAGTTGTATGATAAGGCGAATGGAGTGCCATACTGTGTTCGTGTGGTAGACAATAGTTTTGTAGAAACACAGGGTTACTGTGAGGCAGCACCTCCAACCGACACACTCATAGAGGAAGAGGAACAGGTGATGGTTCCTGATACGACTCCAACTGATACCGCAGATACCACTACTGATACAGTAGAAGGTACTACTGATACCACCACCGAAGAGGTTCCAACAGACACCACAACCCCTGACACACCAGCTGACACTACCACTGAGGTACCAGTGACCGACACACCAACCGACACTACGACGGAGGAGGTACCAACCGACACGTCAACTAATACCGACACCCCTGACACCCCTACCAACATAGAGGTAACCACCGACAACACCACACCGGTAGCCACAACAGGGGAGGAACCAACTCAAGAGGTATCGTCAGTACCGGAAGATGCACCACAGGCATAATCCTCGCCAAACAGGTATGTAATTAGGTATATAATTAATTACATACCTAATTAACACAATATATCCTGTATGAAAGAAGGGTTCTTTCATACAGGATTATTTGAAGTAACTAACGACTGTCTTTGAGTGATACGGCGTTGATGATGCCAAAGAAGGTGAAGATACCGAGAATAAGCCAGAGGTACTGAAGTCCCATATTGCCGCTCACAAAGTAGAGGAGAACACCTGCACTAAATGGTCCAACAGTGTAGGCGAGAGGGCGAAGCATTCTGAAGATTGAAAGGATGCTTGTATCATCACCATCTATTTGTTTGAAGAAGTATGTTTCAGTCATGCTCTCAACAAATGCACACCCGACACGGGTCATGAAGAGTGCGAGACTCCAAACAAGGATGTTTGTTGATGTGAGGAAGAATATACCAAGTGTCGTTACTCCCGTGATGAGAAAACCGGTCACCATGAGCTCTTTCTCACCAAGGTACCTGTCAGCAATAATGCCTGCCGGGTACTCGATGAGTACGTAAGGAATGACCATGAAGAAGAGAATGTAGCCAATGTCCACCCATGAGAAACCTATGACCTGATGGAGGTAGATAGGCATGTACACCACCATCCATGAGAAGTAGAAGCGAAGAAAAAAATGAGCCATGGTGACATGGAAAATGTCACGATTGCTTCTGAGGGAACGTACCATTTCAGAGAGAGAAAGTACGTTGTATTGAGGATCGGTAAAGGTTCGAAAACGTATGACGAGCAGAGTGAGAACAGGGATGAGGTAGAGTGCACCTGCTAGGTATACGTAACGGTAGCTGTTACTAGCACCAACAATCTGTCCAGAAACGATTGGAGCAATGAGTGCTGCAAAGAGAGAGATGGTGAGAAAAAAACCACGTATTGATCCTGTTGTGCTTTCATCTTTTGTAAAACTTTCAATAAATACATCAAAGCAAAAGAGGGTAACGGGGAGCATTATAGTGTGCAGTACGTAGAAGATAAAGACCCATCCAATATCAGTAATAAGTGCAAGTCCGAGTGTTGCAATGAAGTTTATTCCAGTAACGATGAGTGCTGTGTAGTAGTTACCAATCTGCTTCAGGAAGAGGACTGTGGTGAGGAGGACGATTAGGGTGAGAGCATTACTAACAGCAACCATAAAACCAACCTGATCTTGCGAAAGGTAGGTTTCAAGGAAGCTTGAGTTGATAAAGTGTACCGCGTAAAAGTGAAACGCATGAAAGAGCGTCATTACATAGAGCCAACCAAATATACCTGCTCTATGTACACGTCGTAAAATGTACTCCATTACCTAACTATAACCCAAGTACCACAGGGATGACGATAGGTCGCTTGTTAGTTTTTTGTAGGAGGAAACGTCCAACTTGTTCAGCAATGTTCTGCTTTACGTACTCGAAGTTTATCGGGTTCGCGTTTTTGGTTGTGTCGTAAATAGCTTTCTTTACAATGACTCGTGTTTCTCCCAAGAGTTCTTGGCTCTCTCGTAGGTACACAAATCCTCGTGAAATAATATCTGGTGATTTACGCAGTTCTCCGGTGCGAGCATTTACAGTTGCGATGATAACAAACATACCATCCTGAGCGAGTGTCCTTCGATCTCGTATCACAACATCCTGCATGTCGCCCACAGAGAGTCCGTCTACCATCATGGTTGAGTGTGGAGCACGTACGTCGAGTACCTTTGCTTCTTTACCTTCTATAAAATCAACAATAGTGCCGTTATCAGGAATGATGACATTTTCTTTTGGAAAACCAGCATCAATGTTTGCTTGTGCGTGACAGCGAAGCATGGAGTGGTAGCCGTAGCCTGGCATGAAGAACTTTGGATTTACCTGTTTACGGATCCATACGAGTTCACCAGTATTTCCGTGACCAGTAGAGTGAACATCGCTTGCACGGTAGTGGATGAGTCGAACACCATGTCGGTAGAGATTGTCTTTGAGGTGCTGTACTGATATTTCATTTCCAGGAATGATAGAACTTGAAAGTACAACCGTGTCACGGTCACTGAGTGTTATGAAGCGGTGTTTCTTTGTCGCAATACGCATAAGTGCAGCAAACTCCTCACCTTGTGCACCAGTTGCAAGAATGACAATACGTTCAGCAGGGTAGTCACTTATCTGATCTGGTGTAATGAAGGTTGTTGGTTTTACGTTAAGCCGTTTTGCAAGCTTTGCTATCTCAACATTAGTCTTAATAGAACGTCCCTCTGTAACAACTTTTTTGTTGAGCTTCTCACATACGGTAATGATGTGAATGAGTCGTTCAAACTGACTAGCGAAGGTGCCAATAATGAGACGTCCTTGTACACCACGAATGATCTCTTCAAGGGTAGTGTTTACCTTTGATTCGGGAATTGAAAACCCATCTTTTTCAGCATTCGTACTATCAGCAAAAAGGAGTATGTTCTTACCCTTGCCGACTGAAGACCAAGTTTTCTGCTCACGTGTACTTGGTATACCATCTTCGTGTTCAAGTTTAAGGTCACCTGAAACTACAATATTTCCAAATTCTGTTTCAACAATAACACCGCATGAATCGGAGATAGAGTGAGTAACGGGGAAGAAGCGTACAATCGTACTTCCCATGGTTGCCTTTGAGATACGGTCAACAACCTTAATGTCTGGTTTTGGCAGGTGTGGGAATTCTTCCTGACGTTTTTTAACAAGTAACGCTGTTACCTCTGTGCAGTACACTGGTGGATTACCGAGGCGTTCAAGGATGTAGGGAAGTCCACCTATATGATCGAGGTGACCGTGAGTAATCACGATAGCCCGAACCTTATCTTTACGGTCTTCAAGGTAGCGTGTATTTGGAAGGATGTAGTCAACACCTGGTGACTCTTCATCAGAGATAAATTGGAAACCAGCGTCACAGACAATGATGTCTTCGGGGGTTTCTACAATGATCATGTTTTTTCCCACCTCTTCTACACCACCAAGTGGTATGACACGAACACCGTTCTTTGGTACCGGTGGAATGTATACATCGAGTTTTTTTGCTGGAAGGTTATTGAGTGGTGCTTTGCTTGGTAGCTTTGAGTTGTACTTGGTAACATTCCTGCCACCTTTCTTAGCAGTTTTTCGTACATTCTTTTTTGCAGGTGTGTTCTTTTTGGTAGCACCACGAACACCTGGTCCATGTGCTACATACGGTCGAGAGCGTCTAGTGCGTGATGTGGATGCATCAGACTTAGCCGTCTTTTCACCTTGTGGTGCCGATGAATTTGCACCTGTATCATCAAGCGTTCGTATAGATGGTCGCCTATTGTTGTTTCGCGAATTTGTGGAGGTTTTTCTTCGCGCAGGTTGAGATGACATACGTGTAATATAGTTTTTGTATAATTATTAGTGATAATTTTTTTCTTGTGCTTACGCACTAGTAGTTACACCTATGAGGAGTTACGCAGTTCTGCATACGTGTCGTAGGAGTAGTCTTGTACATGACTATAGCAAAGTCGTGTTTGGTATGCAACTTCTATTCACTTGTTACCGATGATGGGTAAGATTTATAGGAATGACTTTGTGTATATCTACCCACTCAGGTGAGGGGAGAGTTGGTATACTTTAGGTACACATTATTAAAGTTCATTAGAGTTTATTTCATATGCCTATTCGTGTTGCCATAAATGGTTTTGGACGCATTGGTCGTTCCTTCCTTCGTATTGCTGAGAGTAATCCAGAAATCGAAGTTGTTGCAGTTAATGATCTCTCGGATGTTGAGAACCTTGCTTATCTTTTGAAGTACGATACGGCATATGGCAGACCTTCATTTGAGGTCGGCACTCGCAAGGAAGACTGGCGTACGCTCTTAACAGTGGGTGGGCGCGATGTACCAGTGTTCATGGAGAAGGATCCAAGTAAGCTTCCGTGGGGAGATATGCAGATAGATGTTGTGGTTGAGGCAACAGGAGTATTTCGTGAGTACATAAAGGCAAAAATGCATATTGATGCAGGCGCAAAGCGAGTTGTCATAAGTGCACCAGCAAAGGGTGAACCGAGCGAGGCGGGGATAGTTGGTGCAACGTCGCTTATGGGTATCAATGAAGACGCACTACGCAACAGTGTAATTAGTTCTAATGGTTCATGTACCACTAACGGTGCTTCTCCTGTTATTGAGATACTGCACGAGACGATAGGTATAGAAAAAGCTATGCTCAATACCATACATGCTTACACAGCAACACAAACAACTGTTGATGTTCCTTCACCTAAGGATTATCGAAAAGGACGTGCTGCAGCACAAAACATCATTCCAAGCACTACAGGTGCAGCGACGGCGGTAACCGAAGTGATAACTGACCTTAAAGGTAAGTTTGATGGTCTGGCAATGCGTGTGCCTGTTATTGCTGGTTCTATTGCTGACGTAACGTTTATTGCAAAGCGACCAACATCTGTGGAGGAAGTAAACGGCATTCTGCGACTAGCAGCTGAAGATGAGCGGTGGAAGAAAGTATTCACTGCAAGTTCAGACGATCTCGTTTCGAGTGATATTCTTGGACAACCATATGCAAGTATTGCTGATCTTGGTATGACGCGTGTAGTAGATGAGACGCTCGTTAAAGTTTGTGCTTGGTATGATAATGAAATGGGCTATACTTACTCACTTGTTGAACATGTAGTAAAGACAGGAAGGTACGCTACTGGAAAATAAACCAACTAAGTCACGTGCAAGGGTGGTGTGGTAATATATATAGTATGCAAATAGTACTTGCAACAGATCATGCAGGTTTTGAACTTAAGGAGTACTTGAAAGGAGTACTCCTTAAGAAAGGGTATCATGTTGATGATGTTGGTGCGCATGAGTATCAGCCTGCCGATGATTATCCAGATTACATAGCACTCGCTGCTCAAAAAGTTTCATCAGATCCAGATAACGTCCGAGCCATTATTCTTGGTGGTTCTGGTCAAGGGGAGGCGATCGTGGCGAATCGTTTTCCGCATGTACGTGCTGTAGTCTATTACGGTGAACCAAGTGGTGGCGACGAAGGTGGTGACTTGATTGCACTCACAAGAACACACAACAACGCAAATATACTTTCACTCGGGGCACGTTTTTTAGATAAACATAGGACGGAGGTCGCGATCCTTCGTTGGTTGGAAACAGAGTACCTCTCAGAGGAACGTCATGTAAGGAGAATCAGTAAGATCGAAAATTTACCAAAACAGGCATGAGGTTACAATGTATTGTTCCAGCAATTATTCCTGATTCACTTGAACACTTGCGTTCAAGGCTCAAGGAGGTGCATGGTGCAGTAAAGCGTGTACAAATAGATGTCATGAATGGCACGTATGCACCGAGAACAAGTTGGCCATACATTGGTGTTGAACGTGATGCTTTTGAGGCTGTTAGAAAAGACGACCAGGGTTTGCCGTACTGGCAAGATTTTGAATTTGAGATTGACTTGCTCATAAAAAACCCTGAGGAGTCTATACAGCAATGGGCGCTTGCTGGAGCAGCGTGTCTTATTTTTCATGTAGAGAGCACAGAAAAGCTGGAGGAGATACAAAAGGAGTGTTTTGACCGTCGTCTTGAGATGGCACTTGCACTGAAGCCATCAACAAACATCGATGTACTTGAACCATATGTACATCGAGCACTATTTGTACAAGTAATGGGAAGTGATCGTATTGGCTACCATGGTGTCTCACTCGAGGAGGGGGTAGCAAACAAAATACGCGAAATACGAAAACGTTGGCCTCATTTGACCGTTGGTGTTGATATTGGTGTAAATGCTGAAACATTACCGGAGCTCTGTGCAGCAGGGGCGACACGATTTGCTGCAGGCTCAGCTGTTTTTAACTTTGGTTCTCCTGAGGGTGCGATTGCACATCTGGAAAGCATTGTTTCAAAACATAGTAAGGAGTAGTACTATACTATATATATGAGTTTTTTGAGTGAGACAGATGTTGCTCATCTTGAGCATCATGCCAGAGTAATTCGCAGAGAGGTTATCACTATGCTAGGAAAAGCAAAAAGTGGCCACACTGCAGGACCTCTCGGTCTGGCTGATATTTTTGCAGCATTCTATTTTCACATACTTAAACACGACCCAAAGAATCCAGAATGGGAGGAACGAGACAGACTCATCTTGAGCAATGGTCACGTTGCACCGGTACGCTACGCTGCAATGGCACTTGCTGGATACTTTGATGTTGATGAACTACAGACACTTCGTCAGTTTGGTTCACGTCTACAGGGACATCCTGAGCGTCTGCACCTTCCTGGAGTGGAGACAACGAGCGGTCCTCTTGGTGAAGGGCTTTCACAAGCAGTTGGTATAGCACTCGGTGTACGTATGGATATTGCAAACAATCATACCTACTGCGTCATGTCTGACGGGGAACAGCAGTGCGGTGCTGTGTGGGAAGCAGCAATGCTTGCTGGAAAAGAGCGACTTGCAAATCTCACAGCGGTAATTGATAGGAACAGTATTCAGATAAGTGGTGGTACTGAGGAGGTAATGCCGGTTGAACCTCTCGGTGAGAAGTATGAAGCGTTTGGTTGGAATAGTATACTTGTTGATGGTAACGACGTCGAAATGTTTTGTGATGCGGTGGAACGCGCCCGTATGGAGAGTGAAAAGCCAACTGTTATTATTGCACATACTGTTTCCGGTAAAGGGGTGTCAGATATCGAGGGCGACTACATGTGGCACGGGCGTGTACCAAATGAGCGTGAGGTAGAAGCCTGGTTACAAGAGTTAGGTGATGAAAAGTAGCATGGTACCAAATGATCAAAAATTGCACACAGATGTGTTTGACATAGGGAAGGTGCCGTATGCATCACTTCGTGATGGTCTCTCTGAGGGACTCCTTGAACTTGCAGAAAAAGATGAACGGGTTGTGGTGTTGAGTGCTGATGTGAGCGAATCAGTAAAGGTTGCTGCATTTAAAGATAGGTACCCAGAACGATACATTGAGCTTGGTGTTGCTGAGCAGAATATGGCAGGAGTTGCTGCTGGTCTTGCGAACTATGGGAAAATACCGTACATAGCAGCATATGCAGCGTTCAGTCCTGGGAGAAATTGGGAGCAGATACGAACACTTATTGCGCTTTCAGATTTGCCGGTGAAGATCATGGGTATGCATACAGGTGTCTCGGTTGGTCCTGATGGTGCAACGCATCAGGCACTTGAAGATATAACACTCATGCGAGTGGTGCCAAATATGCAGATCATAGTACCTTGTGACAAAGAGGAGGCACGAAAAGCGGTCGTTGCTGCAAGTACAAACGGTAAACCTACCTATATTCGTTTTACTCGACCAAAGGTGCCACACTTTACAACAACTGAAACACCATTTCGACAAAGTAGGGCTGAGTACCTCTGGCACTCAGACAGTCCCCAGGTTGCCATCATTGGGGTTGGTCCGATACTGCATGATGCACTTCTTGCAGCGCGAGAATTAGAGCGCGAGGGAATTGGTACGAGTGTACTCAATGTACACTCTATTAAACCAATGGATATAGAGATGGTGCTTGAGGCAACAAGACGGGCAGGGCGAGTCGTGACTGTGGAGGAGCACCAAATACTTGGTGGTGTCGGGGGTACGATTGCGGAAATACTTGCACAAAACACACCGCTTCCTGTGGAGATGGTTGCGGTGCATGATCAGTTTGGACAGTCAGGAACTGCAGAGGAGCTTTTGGATAACTACGGATTAAACATTGAGGGTATTATGCTTGCTTGCAAACGAGTTCTATCTCGTTAAACATCTATCAGTAGATGCCGCATATGTCTGTTGTGATACAATACCACTCATGAAAAAGACTATATATATTGTATTGTCACTTTTGGTTGTGATGGCTATAGTACTCCTAGTTTGGCTCAGTAGAGAGGATCGTGTTGTGCCTCTTACACAGGAAGAGATCAAAGAAATACTTTCATTACCAGATTCACCACAAAATGCTACCTATCGAGTACTTGAACATGAACATAAACTTGTTGATGGAGAGGCTTTGACAGATGCTGGAACATTACGAGTTACAGGTGAACCGTACTATGGTGATCTGAATGGGGATGGATATGATGATGCAGTAGTTCTATTGAGTTATGAGGATGGTGCAACATCATACTTTATTGGTGTTGCGCTTCAGGATGAACGTGGTTTCATGGGTCTCGAGACCATACCACTCGATAGAGGTCTTCCGATGTCGGTTGTGATACGTAACGAATACATTGCACTTTCATACACATCGGAGCAAATGGAACTGTCATCTACTGTGTACGAATACTACATTGTCTCCGGTGTGGTATTTCGAAAGGTGTCAGTGCTACGAGAAGATGATGAGGTGTTCACTGGCTGGTACTCATTTAGTGATGAGAGCATGTCGTTTACCAGTTGTGCAGGAGATGAGTATAGTATTGTTAGCACATCTCCGTCATATGCAGCTCTCAAAGCAATCTATCGTGAGAGGGAGCGAGAAGAAAAGGTACAAGGAGGAGTTTTTGTCGTGTTTTCAGGATATCTTGAAGAAGGTGTGCTCGCTATACAAACAATAGTTACTGTACCAGAACAAGGTGCATGTGATGTGCAAATGGTGCCTGACACTTCTCTTGAAGAAGAGGAAATGGCAGACCATACATCTCCACAGTAGTCACGTAGTTATCGGTACGTTCTGTGTTATAGTAGCAATGCGTTCGCTCTTTTCCTTGCTTTCTAGCAAGTAGTGGGTGAACGTCACATGCGTCAATATAAGGACGTTTTGTGTTTTTTTGTGTTAGTTTTTGCCATGGAAGGAGGAATTCATATTGCACTGAAAGCAGAAAAAATAGCCGAGGTTTTCGGGTTTCCTATTACGAACACGATGCTCATGGCTTGGATAGTGATGTTGGTCATTGGTGTGACTGCATACTTTGTTGGTAAAAATATACAGAGGATACCGAGCAAAACGCAGACCTTTTTTGAACTCGTTTTTTCTTTTCTACTTGATTACATGGAGGAGGTGCTTGAGAGTCGTGAATTAGCAAGACGTTTCTTCCCACTCATTACAACCCTATTTTTCTTTATACTTATTGGCAATTGGTTTGGTTTAATTCCTGGTATTGGTTCTATATACCTTACTGAAGAACTTACCTTTAACCCACAAAGTGCTCACGCTGAGGAAACAATGACACATCCACTTGTTGGTGACTTGGAAGATGTTACTACCGAGGATGAGGTAACTACAGAACACGCAGCAACAGGTGCTGTACATGCAGCAACCATAGCACTCTTCCATCCAGTATCAGTTGACCTTAACTTTACACTTGCACTTGCTATCATTGCTTTCTTTGCGATAGAGATTTCAGGCATACTGTACCTTGGTGTTGCATCGTACGCAGGAAAGTTTTTTAATTTTTCTTCACCGATCAACTTTCTTGTTGGTATCATTGAGCTCATTTCAGAACTCGCACGTCTCGTTTCCTTTTCATTCCGTCTCTTTGGAAACATGTTTGCAGGAAAGACACTTATACTAGTTGCTATGTTCTTTGTTCCGTTCGTACTACCTGTTCCACTTATGCTCTATGAGGTCTTTGTTGGATTCATACAAGCATCCATATTTGCTCTTTTAACATTATTCTTTATCAAGTTAGCAATTAGTACGGCACACTAGCACGCTTCCGTACAAGGTTCTGCAACGCTGGACTTTGTATGGGTGCATGCACCCCTTATACATAATTAATAGTAATAGTAAAAAAACATGGAAGACATTGAAGCAGTAAAAGCGCTAGCTATGGCAATTGTTGTCAGCATTGGCGTTATTGGCCCTGCCTTAGGTATTGGAAACCTTGTAGGTAAGGCGCTCGAAGCAATCGGTCGCAATCCAGATGCATCTGGCAAGGTCCAGACCACTATGTTTATTGGTATTGCCTTTACCGAGGCACTTGCAATTTTTGCAGTTGTAGTTGGATTTATTATCAAATTTACGTAAAGCATAATGGAGCAACTTATTGATACATTTGGTATTGATTGGAGAATACTCCTAGTGCAAACCGTAAACTTTGTTGTCCTTGCTGCGCTCCTATGGTACGTGCTCTACAAACCACTCGTTGCTCTAATCGAGAGCAGACGTGCACAGATCATAAAAGGTGTTGCAGATGCTGAACGAGCAGAGTCAGCACTCAAAGATGCAGACGCGAAAAAGTCTGACATTATTGCTGAAGCTTCCATCACGGCGGATAAGATAGTGGGAGCAGCTCGTGAGTCTGCTAAAAAGAAAGAAGCAGATATTATAAAAGAAGGGCAGCAAAAGTATGATCGACTTCTCACTGAGGCAGCTATGAAAGGAGAGGAGATCAAACGAGGTGCACTTGAAGAGAGTAAAGAAGAGATTGCTCGCCTTATTGTTTTAGGAGTTGAAAAAACACTTCGCAACGGAACTCAAAAGTAATACGTATGAAAGCTACACAATACGCAGAAGCACTTTACATCGCATCACGAAATAAAAGTGAGGAGGAGGTTCTTCGTATTGTGACGCAGACTATATCGTTACTCAAAGAGAAGGGTCATGAACGACTACTAGGAAAGGTGTTACTTGAACTCGAAAAGATACAGAAGAGGCGGGGAGGAATAGACGAACTACTTGTTCGTGTTGCAAAAGATACTGACGCTGAAGCATTTATGAATGATATACAACGTGATGCAGAGGTACTTGGTGCAGCATCTCTTCCAAGAAAGATCGTAACAGATGACACCCTTATAGGTGGATACGAGCTCAGAGCAAAGGGATCTCGTATTGATCGAACGTACAAACGTTCACTCTTAACTTTGTATAACAACTTAATTACTAACTAAAATAGTCATGACTACCACGATTGTAGAAAAACTACGTAAACAAATAGAATCTTTTGAGACCACCACTACTCCTGAGGGAGTGGGAACTGTGGTTTCAGTCGGTGATGGCGTCGCAGAGATCGATGGCCTTCCGCATGCACTTATGGCAGAAATGCTTGAGTTCGATACCTCGAGCGACATTTCTCTGTCTGAAACCATAGCAGACTCTGACCGTGTCTTTGGTATGGCACTTAACCTTGAAGAGCACTCTGTTCGAGCTGTTGTTCTTGGTGACACAAGAAAAGTAAAAGAAGGAATGACGGTTCGTTCAACAGGTCGCGTACTCTCTGTTCCTGTAGGTGAGGCACTTGTTGGCCGTGTAGTGAACACGCTTGGTGAACCAATCGATGGCAAGGGTCCTATTGAAACTCAAAAGATGTACCCAGTAGAGCGGCCAGCTCACAGCGTGATGGAACGTTCTCCAGTAAAGAGTCCGCTACAGACCGGACTGAAAGCCATTGACTCAATGATACCTATCGGACGAGGACAACGTGAACTCATTATTGGCGACAGGTTTACTGGGAAGACTACAGTTGCTATCGACACCATTTTAAATCAGCTAAACGAGCCGGAGGAACGTCGACCAATTTGTATCTATGTTGCTATTGGTCAAAAGGAATCAAAGACAGCTCGCATTATGGCAAAGCTCAAAGAAGCAGGTGCGATGGACTTTACCATTATTGTGAATGCACCAGCGAGTGATCCTGCAGCATTGCAGTTCTTAGCACCATACGCAGGAGTTTCTATGGGTGAGTACTTTATGGAACAGGGTAAGGATGTGCTTGTGATCTACGACGACCTCTCTAAACAATCAGTAGCGTACCGTGAGGTATCACTCTTGCTTCGACGTCCACCTGGTCGTGAAGCATTCCCTGGAGATATTTTCTACCTTCACTCACGATTACTCGAGAGAAGTGCAAAGCTTTCAAAAGAGCTAGGTGGTGGTTCTATTACTGCACTACCAATTATTGAGACGCAAGAGGGTGACGTATCTGCATACATTCCAACAAACGTTATTTCTATTACTGACGGACAAATCTTTCTCGAGACTGACCTCTTCAACAAGGGTGTGCGACCAGCTATTAACGTAGGACTCTCAGTCTCTCGTGTTGGTAGTTCTGCACAAACCAAGGCAATGAAGAGTGTTGCAGGTAAGATGCGTATCGAGCTTGCACAGTACCGAGAACTTGAAGCGTTTGCACAGTTTGCTGGTGATCTCGACGAGGATACCAAGCGACGTCTCGACAAAGGAGCACGACTCGTAGAAGTTTTGAAGCAACCACACTCAAAACCACTCACTGTTGAGAAGCAGGTAGTAACTATTATTGCTGCAAATGAAGGACTCTTTGATGAAGTGAAAGTTGAGGATACACAGACAGCTGCAGATAAACTCATCGAGTATTTGGAAAATCAGCACGCTGACTCATTGAAGGATATCAAGGATACGGGTGAGGTGAGTGATGCTACAAAAGAGAAACTTACACGAGCATTTGATCAATTCAAAGAGGCACACAAGGGTTTATTCAACAATTAAAACATGTCACTCAAAGACGTTAAAACAAAAATACGAGCAGTTTCTAAAATCCATCAGGTAACTAAGGCGATGGAAGCGGTTTCTGCCGTAAAGATGCGCCGAAGCCAGGCAGTGGCTATAGAAATGCGTCCTTTTGCTATGCATGCTATTGGACTTCTTCGACGTCTTGCTCGTCTTGGTGTTACAAAGGATCATGAACTCATTAAGGCACATGAGGAAGTGAAGACCATTCTCATGATCGTTATTACGAGTGATCGAGGACTTGCTGGTTCACTCAATAGTTATGTTTTGAAAGCTGCACACGATCACATACGTCAGAAGGGTTGGAGTAAGGAGCAGGTGAAGGTGCTTGCGATAGGGAAAAAGGCAGCAGAGTACTTTGATAACCGTGGCTTTGAGGTGGTAGATAGACTTGAGAAATGGGGTGAGGGTATAACTCTTGGAGATCCAAGTGACCTTGCAAAGAAGCTCATTCGTGACTATACCAGCATGCGTTACGATCGAGTGATGCTTGTGTACAGTAACTTTGAGTCGACCTTCAACCAGCAGCCGGTAGTACGACGTTTACTCCCTATATCATTTGCGGCAGTTGAGGAGCTCATTGATGGTATTGTGCCAAGAAAGGGTAAGTATAGTGAACTGCGTGAAGGTGCAAATGGTGAGAACGTCAACGAGTATGTCTTTGAACCTGATGAACTTACGGTACTCAACCAGCTCTTGCCGTACCTCATTGGAGTACTCTTGTACCATGCTGTACTTGAGGCAAATGCGAGCGAACATAGTGCGCGTATGGTTGCCATGAAGAGTGCAAGCGACAGGGCACGTGACCTTACAAAGGAACTGACACTTCTCTTCAACAAGGAACGGCAGACGAGTATTACCGCTGAAGTGTCAGAGATAACAAGTGGCATTGAAGCAATGCGTTAAACATTACCAGTCAATTTTATTACATTACAAGTATTACTAACTACATCATTATGAAAGGAATAATCTCTCAAGTAATTGGAACAGTTGTTGACGTCGAGTTTAAAGAAGGACTTCCGGCGATCAGAAATGCACTACACGTACGTAACCCTGAAAAGGAAGAGGGGATGATGACACTTGAGGTTGCGCAACACCTTGGACTTGGACAGGTTCGCTGCATCGCCATGGCGAGCACGGACGGTCTGAAACGAGGCGATGAGGTGACCGATACAGGTGCAGCTATCTCTGTTCCTGTGGGTGAGGGGATACTTGGACGCATGTTTGATGTAGTTGGTAATCCTATCGATGGTCTTGGTGAGGCGAAGGGTGAAGACACCTGGTCTATTCACCGTGATCCGCCAAAGTTTAAGGATCAATCATCAGTGACCGAGGTATTTGAGACTGGTATCAAGGTGATCGACCTCTTGGTCCCATTCATTAAGGGAGGAAAGGTTGGACTCTTTGGAGGTGCTGGTGTGGGAAAGACAGTGCTCATTCAGGAGCTTATACGAAATATTGCTGCTGAACATGGTGGCTACTCATGTTTTGCTGGTGTAGGTGAACGTGTTCGTGAAGGTAATGACCTCTATCACGAAATGAAAGATTCTGGTGTACTCGACAAGACCGCACTCGTGTTTGGTCAGATGAATGAGGTACCTGGGGCACGTGCTCGCGTAGCGCTTACAGGACTTACCCTTGCTGAGTACTACCGTGATCAGCTTGGAAAGGATGTGCTCTTTTTCATGGATAATGTGTTCCGCTTTACACAAGCTGGTAGTGAGGTATCAGCACTCTTGGGTCGTGTGCCAAGTGCAGTGGGATACCAACCAACACTTGCAGAGGAAATGGGACAATTGCAGGAACGTATCACCTCCACGAGTAAGGGATCTATTACTTCTGTACAGGCAGTGTATGTGCCCGCAGACGACCTTACTGATCCCGCACCAGCAACAACATTCTCACACCTTGACTCCACTGTAGTGCTTTCTCGTGAGATGGCTGCACTTGCCATTTACCCTGCAGTTGACCCACTTGGTTCATCTTCAACTGCTCTTGACCCTACTGTTGTGGGAGAAGAGCATTACTATGTTGCAAATGAGGTGAAGCGTATTTTGCAACGCTACAAGGACTTGCAGGATATCATTGCTATTCTTGGAACAGAAGAGCTCTCAGATGAGGATAAGATGCTCGTAAACCGTGCTCGAAAGATACAGAAGTTTCTTTCACAGCCATTCTTTGTCGGTGAGGTATTTACCGGAACCCCAGGACAGTACGTATCACTTGAGGACACCATTCGTTCATTCAAGGAGATCGTTGAAGGTAAGCACGATAGTAAAAATGAGAACGACTTCTACATGAAGGGAAGCATTGATCAGGTAGGGAAGAGTGAGAAGTAATATTGCTTAGTACGTATGCAGGTACACATTGTCAAAGTAAACGGTATTATTTGGAGCGGCGAGGCTGATGCTGTAGTGATTCCTGGTGCTGAAGGTGAGCTCACTGTTCTACCGAATCATGTACCACTTGTAACCGCACTTCGTGAAGGACGGCTTGTTGTGAAAAAAGATTCTGAAGAAATATTTACTCATGAAGTTGCAAGCGGTATGCTCGAGGTTACGAAAGATCGTGTGGCTGTGTTACTCTAGTAGAGATAGTCATTCATAAGTATCTAATAGAAAAAACTATGTCAGTAAAAAATTTTCTCATAAAAAAAGCAGCTGAACGTCAGCTTAAAAATATGCCGAAGGAGCAGCAAGAAATGGTAATGCGACTCTTGGAGAATAACCCAGACCTCTTTGTGAAAATGAGTAAGGAGATGGAGCATAAGATTAAGAAAGAAGGAAAGGATCAGATGCTCGCCATGATGGAGGTGAGTAAGAAGTATCAGAAGGAGCTGCAGGAGGCGATGCAAGGATAAAAAACTAAGGACCCCAAAAAGGGTCCTTATGGTTTTACTAAGTGTGCTACTACCGCCCTTCCAATAGAGCTAGAGCTTGCTGTATATCACTTAGACAAGTTCTCATGTGTGATCTGTCGTTCCCATCGTAGATACCAATAACAGGGATTGGACAATTGGTGATCTTGTGGCTTTCGCCGATTGTATAGGTTATCGTAGTACCTTTGCTGTCCACCTTAACCCCCCATGTACCTCTCCCATAATCAAGGCAAACACCTGTAGGGAGATGATTGATATCCAACGGCTTTGCCTGTACACCATCTCGCTTCTCAGTGTAGGTGAGTATTACAAGATCTTCATGTCTGTGACTAAGTACCTGTTTCAACTCATTTTTAACTTGTGTCATGGTTGCCTCCGTGAGTATGGCTCTCATGAAAGATAGAAAGCAAATGTTCTATCAAGAATGATCATCTTGATGGTTTTTTCCATAGCACCCATTTCTTCAGGGTCATTGGTGTTAAAAATACCAATAACCAGTTCAGTTTTGTTTCTGCAGTGATAGGTGCTACATCCGATACCAATTTTGAATTTCTCTTTCTTTGGTGTCCACTTACGTTCTTCAAGATCAATTGCGTCGACGTGTTCTAAAAAGTTTTTTTCAGTGAGCTTAACCCGTCCGAGTCTTGCCCATGGTTCTTCACTTTCAAACTTGAGGGCAACTAAATCACTGATTTTTTCTGCTTGTTGCTCTGTCTTTTCTTCAGTCATAGCATTTTCTCCTATGTTTGTAGTCAGTACACTTTTTTATAAATTCTGGCTATAGTTATAACCTAATATATTTTATAGTCAATAATAAAAAAACTCAGGACCCCGAAAGGGGTCCTTGTGTATTGACTTAATGTAGTTAGATGCGAATGAACGCACCCCACATTAAACAGATTCCTGAAAGTATTACCGACAGATTTTTTTTCGTTTCAAGCAATACCTCAGCACTCATAATCGGGGTGAGCAGTGCTGCGACAATGAGTAGAAGAATAATTCTTGCTGTGCTCACGTCAAGCCAGATAAGGTCCATAAAAAACTTTTTACAGGTATTCATTTTCTTTACCTCCTCAAAAAGTAGTAATCACTCTTTTTAAGTAAAAACTATACAAGATAGAACCTAGTAAAGATGACCAACCACAGACCTCTTGTATCAAACAGGGTACTTCTTGTGTTAATGTGAGAAGAAGAAGTGTAGATATGAGTATGCCTACTGTAAGTCGTGCAAGACTTGGATCAAGATACTATAGGTCATACAAAATTCTTTTTACCTTTATATTCATTACTTTCTCTATCTGAAATAGTTGATAGATATGCTACGTGTTCTATTTGTAGCATAGCGAGCCGGTTGTTTTTGTCAAACATTCGCAAATTTACTGAGAACCTGCTACACTTCTCATCATTATGTCACTTTCAGTAGGAATTGTAGGTCTTCCAAATGTTGGTAAATCAACGCTTTTTAATGCACTCACAGAAAAACAGGTTGCTGCAGAGAACTTTCCATTCTGTACCATTGACCCGTCAGTGGGTGTGGTTGCGGTGCCTGATGCGCGGCTGGATCGTTTGAGCGAGATGAGCCACTCAGCAAAGACCATTCCGGCAGTGGTGGAGTTTGTTGATATTGCAGGACTCGTAAAAGGTGCGAGTGCAGGTGAGGGGCTCGGCAATCAATTTTTGAGCAATATACGTGAGACAGATGCAATAGCTGAAGTGGTGCGTATTTTTGATGATACGAACATCACTCATGTGCATGGTGCGGTAAATCCTCTTGAAGATATAGAGGTGATCAACCTTGAGCTCATCATGGCTGATTTACAGACGGTTACGAAGCGACTGGGTGGTCTTGAACGAGAGGTGAAGCGTGGTGATAAGCAGGCAATAGCAGAAAAGACAGTCCTCGAGAAAGCGACACAACTCCTCGAGGCAGGGAAGCTACTCAAACCAAACGTTGATGAGGACGAACAAAAAGTGTTGAAGCTCCTTGGTCTCATTACCATAAAACCAATACTCTACGTTTTGAACAAGAAAGCTGGTGGATACAACTTTGATGAGCAGAGCGATGAGCGCTGGCATGATCTCATGCAATTTTTTGAGGAGACTGGTGCAAAGTACGTCTGTGTTGATGCGAATGTCGAAGGTGAGCTTCGTGAACTTGCTCACGAGGATCAGGAAGTGTTTCGTCAGGAGTATGGTGTGCTTGATAATGGCATAAATGATCTCATACGTGCAGGATACGACATGCTCGGTCTCATCACTTACTTTACAACAGGAGAACCGGAGACAAGGGCGTGGACGGTAAAGAAAGACTCAACTGCACCACAGGCAGGAGCAGCGATACATGGTGACTTTGAGGAGAAGTTTATACGTGCAGAGGTGATAGGATGTGAGGAACTCCTGCGTGAAGGAGGGTATGCAGGGGCGAGAGAGAAGGGATTACTGAGACTGGAGGGGAAGGAATACTTAGTTCAGGACGGTGACGTTATAATTTTTAAGATTTAACTCAGAGCGCAAAATCTTGAATATTTCTTCGGTATTCTACAGAAAACCTCTTTCAAAGTATTACCCATACATTTCAGTTCAGTCGTTTTTCTTTGAATACCTTGAACTATCCTAAGATTTTGCGCTCTGAGAATTTTTAGCGTATTTCTGCATTGTATTTCACAGAATTTATACTTAAACTGAAGGGTAACTAAAAGTTGTTGTTTATTATATACACAGAGTCATGTACCAAAGACCGTACACAGTTGAAGAGATAAAAAAGATATATCCCGAAAAAGCAGAGATATTGTTGAAGGATTCACCCCATCTCTGGAGAGCTGAAACTGGTATTGAGTTAATTCATAAAGAACCAACATTAGATGAGCAGAAACGAATTTGGGAAAACTGGAACAATATGACTGAAGAAATGAAGAGTATAAGCGATACAAAAAGCAGGGAATTATTTGGTGTAGATAACGCGACTCATTATAGAGACATTATGCAACACTGGACTGCATAAAATTTTTTTATGAGGCAGAGATGTTTACGTGAAGCATGGAAAAACTACAAAAATAATCCTGGGTCACAAATGATGGTGGGGCCAGGACTCGGTGAGGATACTCGGCACTTTTGGGTTGTGACAAGTGATGATGTTGTTATTGATGCAGTACCTGGGTATGAGAAGTATTCTCATTATAGGGAAGGGGTTTTCTTTGATCCGGATAAAAACAGAGTCTTTTTAGACTCGCTCTAATTAATAGATACTCAATTTTTATTAATTATTATGAATAAAAAACAGCACCCCTACCGGTTTTCAATCAGTAGGGGTAACAGAGTTAGTGACGGTACAGGTCAGGATCAATAACAACCAATGTCTTCTTGTTGTAATACCTTTTAAGTATACTGGCAACAAAGTTGTTTACCTGTGTTTCGTTTTGTTCACAGGTGTTTGTAACAGTGAGTGAGATCGTTCCTGAGACGACCGTTGCGATGGTTATTGCCTTGTTGCTCAGAAGTTCATTTTTAACCTTATGTTGGAACCCCATCATAATCGGTTGTTGAAGGAAGTACACAATGGTTATTGTCTTATCTGTCCTATCAACAACAGTTGGTAAGATGATGTATGCATTTCCAGAAGTATACTCATCTGTTATATCGTTTGAACCTTGAGCCACGCATGAGTACAGTACCAGGCTAGGAAGCAATAACATAAGAATTATTTTTTTCATTAGTACACCTCTCAGTTGAGTTTATCTGAATGTTTTTCTTTTCTCCTTATATAGGTATCCATTAGCAAAGTCAATTCCAAATAGAAAACTACCCCGCCAGTACAACAGCGGGGTAGGTCTACAGTTTGTCCCGTAACCTTTTTAAGGGGTCAGGGTATTTAATGAACAACAAAAGGAGTGTGGTGATGCAAATAGTGATGACACACCAGTTGCAGTTCATGAGGACCAGTTCAATATATGACGCTATGGAAATTATGACCCAAAATATCAAACCAACCACTACAAGTGCTGCTAAATCAAGCATCAAAGATACAAACGCATACAGCATTTCTTTTGTCAGTAAATCTATTGCCATTGAACATCCTCCTTTGTTATTTTCGACAAAAGTTTAATCAGAAACGGTTTAATTCTAATACATGCAAGAAAAGTTATTGCATACATAACGTATCCCGAAAAATTTGAAACTCTGCCAATAAAAAGTGTCTCAAAGCCAAATACTATAGCTGCAAACAATGCAAGTAGTATGAACCTCAAACAAAACTCTTTTAGGATGGTGAGCTCGTCTTCTGTTTCCATGATCTCTTCCTCATTTTTTAAAAGTTCAAAACAAAAATTCTGTTGTTACCATACAACAGAATAATGTGTAAGTCAAAGAGTTTGCTATACGTTACAGCAAAAAGTCTTTGAGTTTTTCGTATGTATCAAGATGGTTTTTTACTGGCAGGGTGTCTATAACACCTACGACAGAGTAGTCATTACCACCTTCAAAGAGTGCATCTCCGAGGTAGAGACAGGTATCCTTGTCCCAACCCATGCGTTCAATGAGTCGCTCTATCTGGTACCCCTTGTGTCGTCCTTTTCGTATGTAGTCAAAGGAGGTTGATCCTGCAATCTTTACATCAACATCTTCAGAATCAAATGGGTTTTCCTTGAGTAACTGTTCACGTTTCTTCCTATCAGGATCAAATGCAGCTTTCTCGTCAGTAGGTGCATGGTGTCCGTATATTGAGAAAGATATCTGTGAACCCCGGTTTTCCAAAAGGTCGTTTTCATCCGGCACATCCCATGGGAGTTTAAACTTTGCTACGTGGTCCATGATCTCTATAACCTTGTCAGGATTCAAAACATCCTGCCAAAGCGTCTTGTCCCCAAAAACAGTATGGTTGCCGGTTTGTCCCATGCAGAAGCACTCGAGGTCGTCACCAACCTGTGCACGTATCTGGTCAACACTGGCTCCGGAGATGATAGCTATGGTCTGAGGCAGTTTTTGCATCCGTTCCTTCATCTTTATTGTAATAGGGGAGCGACTCCTTGTAACCGTGTCATCAAGGTCAAAAAACAAATGTTCGTACTTTTTGGGATTCTTTATATTCATTGTATAGTTATTTGCACGAGTAGCTGCTCGTATATACAGTATATAGTGTATTAGACAATTAATAGGGGGTGTTATCCTCAGTAGCAAATATGAAATCATACGATCACAAAGCAATAGAAAAGAAGTGGCAAAAGAAGTGGAGTGATACCGCCCTGTATAAAACACGTGAAGACGAGGGGAAGGAGAAGTACTTTATTATGGATATGTTCCCGTACCCATCAGGTGATGGGCTCCATGTGGGTCATCCGAAGGGGTACATTGCAACAGATGTGTACGCACGTTTCAAGTCCATGAGTGGCTGCAATGTACTGCATCCAATGGGGTGGGACGCTTTTGGTCTTCCTGCTGAGAACTATGCGATCAAGAACAAGGTGCATCCTGAAATAGCAGTAAAGAAGAACGTGGCACGTTTCAAAGAGCAGTTGGAAAAGATTGGTTTTAACTATGACTGGGATAGAGAGATAAACACAACTGACCCTGAGTTTTACAAATGGACGCAGTGGGCGTTCGTGAAGATGTTTGAGCGTGGTTTAGCGTTTGAGTCACATGAACCTATCAACTGGTGTCCGAGCTGCAAGACAGGACTCGCAAACGAAGACCTTGAAGGTAACGTGTGTGAGCGCTGTGGTACCGTAGTAGAGAAGAAGCCAATGCGACAGTGGGTGCTCAAAATAACTGAGTATGCAGACAGGCTGCTCGAGGACCTTGAGGATTTGCCTTGGTCTGAGTCTGTAAAGGAGATGCAGCGAAACTGGATAGGTCGCAGTGAGGGTGCGTCGGTCACCTTTGCGGTAAAAGATAGTGACAAGAAGATAGAGGTCTTTACGACACGACCTGATACACTTTTTGGTGCTACGTACATGGTACTTGCTCCTGAGCATGCTTTTGTTTCAGATTTTCTTGAAGTAGTTACAAATAGAAAAGAGGTTGAAGTGTACATTGAGCAAACTGCTAAGAAGACAGAGATAGAACGTACGGCAGAAGGGAAGGAGAAGACAGGGGTAGTACTTGATGGTGTCTATGCGGTAAACCCAGTTAACAATGAAGAGATACCGGTTTACCTTGCTGACTACGTACTTGCTACCTACGGTACAGGTGCCATCATGGCAGTCCCAGCTCATGATGAACGAGACTTTGCGTTTGCAAAAAAGTTCAACCTTCCTATCCGTCAGGTAGTGGTGCCATGTGCTGATGACTCAAACAATCCTCCACAAGAAGGATTTACTGAAGTGAAGCGAGACACCGTCATAGTTCACTTGAAAGATAAAGAAACGGGTAAGTATGCGCTCCTGGATTGGCATGGCACACTCGAAGGTATTACTACTGCCATCATGGGTGGTATAGAGGAAGGGCAGACTCCTGAGGAGGCTGTACTTGCTGAGATAGAGGAAGAAGCAGCACTTGCCGGCGTTACAATCATAAAGAAACTCGAATGGATTACAGCTGCTAGATACTGTGCATCACATAAAAAAGAAAACAGGCTTGCGATTGCTCATGTATTTCTTGCTGAGGTGGATAGTGTAAAGAATCAAGGTGAGATTCCTGAGGACGAAGCAAAGAAGCATACGCTCGTATGGGTGGATGAGTCTGAGGTGCTTGAGAGGCTCATACCTGACCATCAAAAGCAAGTGTGGAGCTTGTTGCAACGTGATGAAGCACTACCTGGCTATGGTTTTCTCATGAACTCAGGAAAGTTTGATGGGCTTACGGTAGAGGAAGCAAAAGAGAAAGTAACCAAGCATGCTGGCGGTAAGCTCACTACTCAGTACCGTTTGCAGGACTGGGTGTTCTCTCGACAGCGATACTGGGGTGAACCTATTCCGATTATTCATTGTGAAAAGTGTGGTCCTGTTGCTGTTCCAGAAGAGGATCTCCCTGTCATTCTTCCTGATGTTGAGAGCTACGAGCCGACGGGAACCGGTGAGTCACCACTTGCGAACATTGAAGGGTGGGTGAACACTACGTGTCCAACGTGTGGAGCTCCGGGAAAGCGTGAGACGAACACCATGCCGCAGTGGGCAGGTTCATCATGGTACTACTTGCGCTACATTGACCCAAAGAACGATAAAGAGCTAGTAGACAAGAAAAAGGAGCAGTACTGGTCTCCTGTCGACATGTATGTAGGAGGCATGGAGCATGCAACACGACACCTCATCTATTCACGCTTTTGGCATAAAGTGCTCTACGACATAGGAGCTGTGAGCTATATAGAACCGTTCCAAAAACTCTACACCGTGGGGCTCATTCAGGCTGAGGATGGACGAAAGATGAGTAAGCGCTGGGGTAATGTTATCAACCCAGACGACGTGATAGACAACGTTGGTGCAGATACGCTACGTGTGTATGAGATGTTCATGGGTCCGTTTGTGCAGGCGATAGCATGGTCAACTGACCACATGACCGGTGCTCGTCGTTTCCTTGAAAAGGTGTACGGCATCAAAGAAAAGGTGAGTGATGATGGTGAGATGAATGAACTGGTGCTGCATCAGACCATACAAAAAGTTGCTCGTGATGTGCAAGACTTCTCATTCAATACTGCTATAAGCCAGCTCATGATACATACAAACGATATGGAGAAACGTACGTCGGTAGGTACTGAAGAGTACAAAACATTCTTGAAGCTGCTCGCACCATTTGCGCCACATCTCACCGAGGAGCTGTGGTCAGAGCTAGGCGGAACAGACTCAATTCACTTAGAGGAGTGGCCAGTGTGTGATGAGAGTATACTTGCAGCGGCAACAGTTACCGTTGCGGTACAGGTGAACGGCAAGACGCGTGGTACCTTTGAAGCGGCACCTGATACAGAGGACAGCGAGCTCGTGAAGAAGGCAAAGGAGGTTGATGGTGTGAAGCCTCACCTTGCAGGGAAGGAGGTAGTGCGCGAGATTGTGGTGAAGGGTCGCATGGTGAGTCTTGTGGTGAAGTAAGTCTAGCAACAGCATAAAACACTGTGTACAGGTAAGTTGACCTTTTGGTAATTCTTGCTTACATTTCTTGTTGTATGTACGAAGATTTTATTGAAAAAAAGGGGACAGCACCTGGTCCCGTAAGTGTTATTCTCGCAGGTGTACATGGTAATGAGCGTTGCGGTGTAGAGGCGTTCGAGCACCTGTTGCCAGAGTTAAAAATAGAAAAAGGTGTTGTATTCTTTGGGTACGGTAACCCGCGAGCTATTGAGCGAGATGTCCGTCAGACAGATATAAACTTGAACCGATTATTCCGTAGTGATGGAGAGCTCACTGATGAAGAGAAAAATAGCTACGAGTATGAGCGTGTACAGCTCATTAAGGAGTACTTTGATAAGGCAGATGCACTCTTGGATCTCCATGCTACTACCATAGAAGGGAGTCCATCGTTTGCCATAGGTGAACCGCACTCAGATGTGCTTGCTTCAGTATTACCTACAGATATTGTGGTGTACGGTTTTGATACCATTGAACCGGGAGGTACTGAGTACTACCTGAACCAGAAGGGGCACATGGGTCTCTGTATAGAGTGTGGGTACTACAAAGATCCCAAGAGTGTAGAGATTGCAGAGAAGAGTATTATGTCGTTTCTACAAGCACGTGGACACATAGAGGGTGAACCAAAAAAACAGGAGGGTCAAACACGACTTCGTATGTTCTTTCAGTACCTCACCAAGACCGACAGCTTTGTGCTTGCAAAAGTGTTTCAGAATTTTGAAGAAGTGGAAGAGGGGCAACTCATAGGTACTGATGGTGATGAAGCTGTTCGTGCACCCGCTTCATGTCGTATTGTATTTGCACACAACTGTAATCAAAAGGGAAGTGAAGGTTTCTTGCTTGGTAGGGTTGTCGAAAGGTCATAGTGGTTTATTGTAAGAATAACTAGTAACGTAAAACACCCTGATGTACAGTAGTACATCAGGGTGACGTAGTTTATAGTTAGCGTTTATAGAGACTTTTTCGTATAAGGAATATATATAAACAGCTCAATGATGCCATTGCTGAAGCCAAGTACATAATTGCGTTAAAGCCATAGTATGAAGCGATGAAGCCGCCAACAGGAGCCGCTATCGCACATGACAAGTTAGTGGATGATTGCCATAAGCTCCATTCAATACCTTCTTTGCCGGTATCAATGTGACGAGAAAAAATAGCGGTCCAGGTAGGGAGTGTCATCGCAGTACCCACTCCGTAAATAAACTGGATAACAAAAAGATGCCATGGTTCAGTGATGAGTAAGTAGAGTAGTGGAACGAGGACGTACACAAGACTACCTGCAAATAGTATCCAAAAGTCATCATGCTCTCCCTTGATCTTGTCGATGAGTATTCCAAGAGGCATTAACCCAACGCTCTGAGTAAAGAGGTATATAGAGGTACCAATACTGATGACCTCGAGTGGGTTGTTTGTGTTGATCTTATTGGCGATGAGGATGGCAAAGATTGGACCAAAAAGACCGATACCAGCACCTAAAATGATGTCCGATGCAGTAAGAAGTCGTATGACGGGACTCACCTCAGCAAGTGCATGAAATGGATGTATTTTCATACGAGTACTATAGCAGTATGGGGTATGTGAAGGTATGGTGTTTGTTCACCATCGCAAGATATGTACCCGTAGGTATTTACAAATATATGAAAAGTGGCAAACTGTTGTGTGGGACTGGTGTATTGCCAGAAAAATAAAAACAACGGAGGTTGCTGTGAAGAAAAAAAAGACGATTGCAGAGTATGGTGAAGATTTTTTATTAAAGACCGGGAAGTTAAAGAATGTTGCTGAAGATACCCTGGTAAAGGTTCTGGTTGAAGACGATGATGATAAGATGGTACGCGTTAATGCATACTTCTATCTCAAGCATCCGAAATTTCGTGTCGTATTGAATGATAATAATGCGCGGCGGGTTCAAAAGTTTATAGACAACATCAATCCGCCTCTTCGTGAGATCATTACTGAAGCCCAAAAAATGTGGGATAGAAATGCTGCCGTCATAAGAGCTTCAATTAGATCGTAGCCGCCGTCTTTTCAGGTGTGAGATCCCAAAACCATATACAAATGGTTTTGGGATTTTTTATTACTTCTCCGTGAGTGGGTGATACTTCATGGTCTCCATATCTGTTACACCTACCAGTGTTTCAAGTTTTAGTTCGTGGGCAACTGGAGCAAGTGCTGTTTCTGCAACTTGTGCAAAATACTTTGCTTTTGCTACAGCGAGACCTCTCTCACGCACATCTTTGTACGATGCTGATACAAGGAGTAGGGCTCCAGTGTTCTGCAATTTTTCGTTGTTTTTAAAGTTGCTGCTGACAATGGTGCCAGCAACTTCAACCGCCTTGTGCCACGAGGTGTCTGTGTAGCCGTATGGACCTATGATGAGTGCTCTGTTCGGTAGGTGCAGCCAGTCAAAACCACGTCCTACACAAATAATGTTTTCATTGTGCACTAGTTCAGTTACTGGACGTTTTTTTGTTTTTTCAATATGGGTGCGGTTGCCAAGAGCGAGCGGTAAAAGATCGTGCACCATTTGGTGAGTAAGGTTTGGATAGAGTGCAAAGAGTTTCTCACGTAACTCTTCTTCAGATACTTCCACACATGCACTCATATGCAATTCACCATTTTCTTCTGAACAGAAAATGAGTTCGTCGTTGTCCGTTTCTATGGCAACAACAATAGCAGCAATAGTTTGGTTGTCTGCACCAAACACTTCCTCAAACTCCTTCTTAAGTTCAAAGGCACCGCTCCTTGCTGTGTCATTGTCATAGTCACGACCTGCACAACCTCTATGAGTGCTCTCTTTTGAGTAGTGATACGTGCAGAGTGCGAGTGTCTCTCGTCCCATTCGTATGGCGTCCTCTTTTGCGTCAAGTACGAGACGTC
The DNA here is from genome assembly GCA_003252295.1 of bacterium. GTDB lineage: Bacteria > Patescibacteriota > Minisyncoccia > Phycocordibacterales > UBA12088 > UBA12088. Next base: position 9,712 of record QKEV01000004.1, on the reverse strand, counting down.
CGAGGTAGGGGTCACCCAGGGTAAACTTACCTCCTATGTTTCGAAAAGGATGGAGGCGGCCCATGGGAACACCGGTGATGAGTGGGAGATTTATTCTTCCATCCATACATTTGAAAACGAGCATTTTTGTAGGATGCTGACTAAGGTAGAGTGCACGGGCATCATGTGCAGCCGGGGTAGAGAACTCGCTGCTACGTTGTTCGTTGAGGGTGAGTATTTCTGTAAGTAAGCTCATATGCTATATAAGTAAATGCACCGTGACATCGTAACTCACTTAGACACAGTATTCAATATGGGCTTACTTTTGTAAAAGTCGAAGGAAGTAGCGTTTACCTTTCTGGAGGACCACCTCACCATCTTTGAGGTTTACAGTCTGTTCAAGTGCGTCAACAGCAACCTTTTCACCGTTCAGTTTAACAGCACCTTGTTCAACGGTGCGTCGAGCATCGGTCCTGCTAGTTGCAAGACCGCTCTTGGTTAAGATGTCTATAAGGGTCATTTTTGCGGTAACGGTAAAGTCTGGCATGTCGTCAGGCACCTCTTTCTTTTGGAATGTTTGCACAAAAGCGTTCTGTGCTTTCTGTGCTGCATCTTCTCCGTGGTAGATCTTGGTGATTTCAAGAGCAAGCTGCATTTTTGTGTCTCGAGGGTTGTCACCCTTGAGCTTCTCCTCTATCTCTTCAAGTGTGAGCCATGTGCAGTCCACGAAGAGCTGCCGCATGTTTTCATCAGCTTGAGCCATGATGGCGCCGTACATGTGCTCTGCGTCAAAGTCGAGGAACACACCTGTTCCCATTGATTTTGACATCATCTTCTCTTTGGTGACCGGATTCTCGAGAAGAGTAGTAATGAAGACAAACTTTTCCTTATCCTTCAGTTTCTTCAAAAGGGTTCGTCCCGCAAGTGCATTGAACTTCTGGTCAGCACCGCACATTTCAATGTCGACATCCATAGCAACAGAGTCGTATCCTTGCATGAGCGGGTAGAACAGTTCGTGCATGTAGAGTGGTTTTCCTTCCTGTATGCGCACCTGGAACATGTCTCGTTCTATCATCTGCTGCACGGTAAAGTTTGAAGCGAGGTTCACAACATCCTCAAAGGTGAGCTTCGAGAGCCACTCGTGGTTGTAGAGGACTCGAACAGGGTTCTCTTTGTTGTCTATGTCGATAATCGGTCGCACCTGGTCCATCCAAGTCTTTACATGTTCGACAACCTGCTCACGGGTGAGCTGCTTTCGTGCCGAGTCGCTCTTGTCGGTCGGGTCACCAATGCGTGCAGTAAAGTCACCAACGAGGAAAATAATCTCGTGTCCAAGTCTGCGAAACTTCTCAAGGATCATGTAGTTGGTTGCGTGTCCGAGGTGTAGGGAAGTACCAGTCGGGTCTGTACCTATGTAGATACGGAGCTGCTTACCAGATGAGAGTGCCTCACGAAGACCATCCCTTGAAGGGAGTATCTCTGCTACAGAGCGCATCAGTAGCTCTTCTATTTTTTCTTTATCAGTTATTACCTTGGTCATACACCTAGAAATACTAGTTACTATTCAACGTTGTTAGTGTACCGTATTCTCTGAAAAAGCACCATGAAAAAGAAATACATATTAAAATACGTATTTTAATATGTATTTCTGTTAGACTGTGTATATATGACACGAAGAAAACTTGAAGAAAAAAATATTCGTAAACTCGGTAAGGCAGGAGGAGGTACCATAACAGTTTCGCTTCCTATTGAGATAGTCCGAGAGCTCAAATGGAAGAGTAAGCAAAAAGTAGTGGTCAAAAAGAAGGGTAGCAGTGTGGTGATAACCGACTGGAAGGAGTAAGTAAGGAGTTTGTTTTAGTCACCCTTGAGGTCGTAGGGAATATTTTTCCCATCGAGCATTTCCGGGATGCTGTCTCTCACGAGTTTGTTGTATGCGGTCATGGTTTTTTTATGTTGCATTACTCGTCTATATAGTTTTCTCCAGTTTTATGATACTTAATCGCTAGTTCGCTCATTTCAAACATTGGTTTAGGTAGTTCTTCCATATCATACCAGTCCCATGTTTCTACCTTGTCTGGTTCAAGTACTTTTGGTGTACCACTTTTCCAGTCTGCAGTGAGTCCTATGTGTACATAGTGTTTTGGTGCGTACTTCACAATATTTCCAACATACTGAAAGCTGATGTTTTCAACTTCTATGCCACATTCTTCGTCTATCTCTCTCTTTGCACAATCTACAAAAGATTCCATGTACTCTAGGTGTCCACCGGGAAAGGCGTACTCTCCGCTACCATGCGAACCTTTTCTTTTGCCAAGTAAAATCTTTCCTTCTTTAAAGATCATTACTCCGACACCCACTTTTGGTTTTTGCTCTTGTTCCATAGAATTATATTAATCTTTACGGTTCTCACTGGTCCAGAGGTTGTTCCACCAGTCTGAAGGATTTCTACCGTAGATAGCCTCTCCGAGTTCTCTCGATGAGTCGAGCTGTAGTCGTTTGAGCTGTGCGTTGCCCACATCATCTCCTTTTCCATGAAGCCATACCGCTGCTTCTTTGTTGCCTTGCCATTCGTACTCTTTCAAAAGGAGGACTTGGTCGAGTAGGTCAGCATCTTTTGCGATGATAGCTTCTTTTGTTTTCCGTTCCTCGTACTCTTGTGCAATTTCTTTTAGTTCAGGGAAGGGTAGTGTACCAAGCTGCTCTTCAATGATCTCTTCATCATGCACCTTCATGTAGCGCTTGTTGATCCAGTTGTGGTCGTTGCTTCGTATCTCTCCAAGGTCATGTAGTAGGCACATCATGACAACCTTGTAGAGGTCAGCGTTCTCTTTCTTTGCAAGTAGCCAGCCGATCATGGTCACACGCAGTGAGTGTGTCGCGATGTTGTCTGACATATCATCAGTCAACAGAGTTTGACGGTGCATCCTGAGCACCTTTCGCATGGTGCCTAGTTCAAAGAGGAAGTCTGCCAAACGTGAGTCATCGTTCATGTAGCTATAGTAGCATATTTACTAAAGCTGGAGTGTAAATGGTGGTCGTGTAGAAAATATTTACAATTTTTTTACCTTCTGGCATAGTAGCGTGTAGACACTAGCCCTGTGCTAGAGAATATATCTTACATAAGGAGGTATAAGGTATGAGTGAAGACATTCAGAAAGTAATTGAGCACGGAGAAGGGTTTCTCTCGTTTGGAAGTGAGAAGGGTGACAGACAGCCCACAGAAGAGGGAATCAAGTTGCAGCGATCTCATGAAAATTTTCTTGTAGCAAGACTGGAGTCTGCTGACGACTGGAAAGTGAAGGTGATTGCATGGTTGTATCTTCATCATCCCCAAGCACCGAAGCTGGCAAATCCTGAAAACCAAGCGAGGATAGATTTGTTCGCGAAAGGTAACAATTCATCTGTTCCAGAACTCATTGGTGAGGCAGAAAAGATGGCAGCGGAAAAGGGTATCACACTCAGAGTATGGCAACGGTAGGTATAGGTAATAGCCACAAAACCCCCAGGTCACATGTGACCTGGGGGTTTGTTTTCTGTCTGAGTTAGTCTTCGGTAAATGGTTACAGTGTCTCAACTTGCTGTACTTCAAGTCCAGCTTCGGTCATGTTGCCACGAACAATGACATGCTGCATTTCGGTGAACTGGTTTTGGTCGCAAGTTGATTCTTTCTTGTCTTGGTCGATACAGGTACTTTCTGTGTCAAAGAAGAGGGGAACAACTCTGTCAGGAACAATGTTCTGGATGTATATGATGTGCCAGTATGCTGCATCGGTCACAAATGCGGGATCCTTTGAGAGGACACCTTCATGTTCAAAGGTAAACTCACGGTCTGTGTTAGGGTCAGATTCGTTGATGCAGGAAATGTCATCAATGTACCAACCTTCGTCAAGTTGTCGTATGGTAACCACTGACTGACTTACCGTTTCTGATCCTTTGGAGAATACATTCATTTGTATCTCATCAGGTTGCTCGTAAGCAGTTTCAACCTTAAACCGTCTTGGTGTTGGAATCTGGCATAGTACCGGGTCAACGTCGCTGGCTTCATGAGCTTGAGATAGTTTTTTCTGCAATGCTTTACTCAAGAGTGTGTTGTCTGTAAGACCTGCTTGGTATGGATCAGTACTGGTTGACTGCACGGTATCCAGCCATGTTTGGTAAAAATCAACAACAATATCGGTTGGATCATCACGGGAAACGATCTGTACTTTGTTGTTTTCTTGTACGTAGAATATACCCGCAACTATCGCAATTATCGCTAGAACGAGTACGCTACCTGAAATATATTTTTTGTTCTTCATGGTAGGTAAGTATACAGGTAATTTTTACAAATGAAATCATGTTTTTAAGTGCTATATCGGTGTGTTTATCTACCAATTTGTTTGTGAGTCTGCAAGAGGTTGGGGGTCTCCATATATTTTTTACTGATATCTATAAAATAATCTTATCTTTTACCTTTTTACCATACGCATACAGTCTTTTGTATGACATACCAAACGACACACTCTGTGGAATAACACAGAAGGAGGTGTCTTTGGTTTGAGTGAAGTACATACCTTTTGTTACTTCCTCTATTTCTTTTCCGATAACTTTTTTCCAATCTGGCAGATAGGTAAGGGAATAGAAGATAACCAACTTTGGTTTATGTTGTTGGATGAGTTTTTGTAGTTTCGCAACTCGTCTTGGTTTATACGTTTCTATGTATTCCTTGCGAGTGCTCAAGTTAGGAACATTGAGTTTTCCGTAGACCCATGAGTTTTCTTTTATTGAGTTTGCAGGAAGTGGCATGAGTTCAATACATGCAGTTTCTTTTTTCTTACTATCAGCAAGAGTGTGTATTTGATGTTCTCGTACCTCTTCTCTCATTGGTATCATATTGTTTTTCAGGTAGAGATAGAGAGCAATAGGGTACTTCCAGGTGGGTTGAATAGGAGCTCCATCCTTAAACCAGCGCATGTGATCCGGGTAAATTTCCATACCTTCTCGCATATCGATTGTCACTTTGTTTTCAGAAAGGCGAAAACGAGTGAGAAAGTCTTTTCTTGGGGTGCCTGCACCTACTCCTTCTTCCATACCTACAAACCACACGGGAGACTTTAAACTACCATACCCCCAAAAGTCTTTTATTCTTTTCCTAATCAAAACATCAAACTCTACCCCTTCTAAAGGAGTGACTTTTGTATTCATTGAGTCCCAGTATAGCAGAGGAATTTTGAAGGTGGGAATCTCACTGCTCACACGACCTGTGGTCATGTTGCGCTCTGAGATTACTATAAAATTATGTGGGATTCGGTCACGAGTTGCTAAGTGTTATTCAAAGCAAAGCTTCTCAAACACTAAGCACTTTCGACCCCGCCTCGCAGCCCCACTCTTCATTTCATTACGAGCAGGGACCCGCTGCTCCGGCTTTCGAACCACCACACTCTCTCGCAACAACAACAAAACCAGAGCTAACGCTCTGGTTTTGGTTGATTGCGGGCCGTCTCGGGTTAGAACCAGGCCCCGTCAGGTGGGGTATAGCTATTTTCAACTACTTTTCAAAAACCTTACGACGCGTCTCGTGCACCTCAAAAAGTGACAAAAGTGACAGATTTTGACCGTTGTATTTTTTGAATACTATGTTATACATGATTATAGACGAGAGTAGTCAACTGAAACTTAACTAAAAGAGGTATGAGATGTCTGAACAAAACGAAAACGGTAATGTGCCCTTTCAGATGATTTTTGCAGAGGAAATCGAACACGACCAAACTGAGACATGCGACGATGATACCTGCTGTGCAGGCCCCAACCCCACCTTGCCGTTGCCTGGCATTGGTTAACATTTTGACTAAGTCCCGCCATGACTCATGGCGGGACTGTTTTAAAAAGAGAGGTCATTATGATACTTGTCTTGTTTCAGCGAGGAGGCAACAACAACGCACTTCTTGTTCAGAATTACTGTGTTCAAAAAAACATACCCCATGTTGCCATAGATGCCGATTCATACGGTGAAGATAAAATACTTTGGCAAACACACGTAACCTCAGAACTTACAGATGTTGCAAATAGTGTTACTGGCGTATACAACACAATGTATCGTCATGCTGGTACATTTTCTGTTTCGAATCTTCAGGACATATACCAACAATTCGCTATTCAGGAATTACATGACACACTACTTGGTTCGTTAAGTGATATCTCACCATTGCTGTGGATGAATTACCCAAGTGCGGTTAATAATGCAGATCTAAAGTTTCTGCAGCTCAGGACTGCGCAGAGTGTTGGTTTTGAGGTGCCAGAAACAATAGTCACTAACAGTTCTGTGGAACTTAGAAAGTTTTGGGATAGACACAAGAGGGTGATAACAAAAGCCATAAAGGTTGGGAGGATTGTGTCATCTGGCACTAAACATACCGTGTTGTTTACAAACAGGGTAACTGCCAACCATTTGGAAATATGAATCCTCCTGTTTTGTTCCAACAGGAAATCGAGAAAAAACAGGAACTACGTGTAGTTGTGGTTGATGAGGAAATTTTTGCTTGTAGTGTTGGTGATGCAAGCAAGAATGATGTTGATTGGAGGAAAAATGAAAAAGCAACTGAGACATCCAAACCATATCGATTGCCAACGGATGTTATGGGGAGGTGTAGAAAATTGCTAAAGATATTGCAGTTACGATTTGCTGTTTTTGACCTCATTGAGGATGTGAATGACAAGTTTTACTTTCTTGAACTGAACCAACAAGGTGGATGGGGATGGATGGAAACTAAACTTGGAATGCCGATTAGTGAGACCATTGTTAGGCATTTGGTTTAAGAGTTGGCATAAAAAATCGCGGTTTCAATACCGCGATTTTCCTATACAATACTCACAATGAATGAAGATGTAATGCAGTCCTTGAAAGAATACGTTTCTTTGTTGGGTACATACCAGCAAAAATTAAATGTGGATTTAGTTATGACATACGACAAGGGGTATTGGTGGTGTACCAGTGATATGATCTTGCAGAAACATGAGACCTCTTTTATTCAAACAGCAAAAGATAAGGAACTGTGTATGTCTTTGCTCGCTAAGTACAAAAACACTAAAGAGTTACCAAGAGCAATCAGTTTACTTGGATGGTCAAAGGATCACGAGTGGTCAGGGAGATTATTGGAGAGTTATGTTTCTAAAAATAAGTACCGAGTTACAAATGCTACGCTTCGTGCGCTCTTTCCCAAGGTTGTGGCTAGTAAATATTTACTGAATAAAAAAACAATTCATACCGCTCTCTATTCTCGTAGTTTGGATGTAAAAAACAAGATCTTGGGCATACTTGCATTTACGTCATCTGGCATAATGCTATCTCATCTTTCGATGGGTGATAAAAAATACATACAATCTCTTGTAAAACATAAAGACGAAGCTCGTATAGCCATACTTGCGCGAATGCTTGTCGATAAACTAAATTAGAGTCCTTTGGATTAAAGTCAAATACCACAGTGTAAGGTAGTGCGGTGTTTTTACTGTACTCTCAAAAAGTGAAGGTGTAAAAACCCGAATGGTATAATAGATAAAAGTGGAGTGAATTGTGTCTGCAGACACATCAACAACCACTACCTTTCAGTTTCCTGTCATTCTTATTAACTCAGGCTCATTTTTCCACTGAGTTTTAAGGTAAGCGATAAATGCTAAGTATTCAAACATGAATTTTCCAAAATAATCATCACTTGAAGCTTTTGAGTGCCAACCTTTGATCAGGTTGTAATAATATTCTTTTTCATTCATATACAAATTATAAAGCAAAACGAGCAGAGACGCGTCATTTCTGACGCGTCTCGTGCTAGCTCTAATTGGCGGGCCGTCTCGGGTTAGAACCACAGTCTGCCAAGCAGGGTATAGCTATTTTCAACTAGTTTTCAATAACCTCACGACGCGTCTCGTGCATTAATATCCTCCAAGTGGTTGATTCTCAATCATCATACATTTACCGTTATCTAACCTAATACCTCCTGTATAGTTTTCATTACTATATTCATAGTCATTTTTTATGTGTTCCGAAGCATCAATAATTTGATAAGAATATTTATTAAAAAAATCGTTAACAATACTGTAATCTGTGACATTTCTTATAAAAATTTTTGGATTGGGTCTGGTGGTATCTATTCGAGTAATGATTAGTAGGTCTTTGTTTTCAAGACCAGTTTTTTCAGTTGTGTCATAAATAGTAGTTACCATTACAGGTAAAGCATCTTGAGTAAGTCTAAAAAATTCACATTCAATTAAATCTTTTCCCCATTTTTGAAGCATGTTTACTAACGGAGTACCATATGCGTCGCGGATTTCCATAACACTTAGCTCTTTATCTAGATTGTTAACTTTTTTCAAATCGAGCTTGTTTTCTTCCCATCCCCAGTAACCAATCATAAACCAGTCTGCACTGATTACGTCTACATTTTCATCGCCTGTAACCTTAAAAACTTTTTCATTAGAATCAAAAGAGTATTTAAAGAGAGGAGGAGGTGTTTCTTCAGAGGGTTCAAGATTGATTGGTCCAATTTGTATTCCAGATATTTTATACCCAGCAGATAATAAGGTTATTAAAAGCAAAATGATAAAACCAGTATTAAGATATTTTTTGTTTTTTAAAAAACCTGACACTTGTTGAACGGTAGAAATTAGTGAGTAATATCCACATATAAATATAAATTTTGGAAGTGTTTCTATGGAAATAGAGTCAACTCTGTCCAGCAAGTCAACACTAGTTACATAATCAGCTTCTTCTGTTGGTGCAACAATTTTAATAACTTTTTCATCTTCCAATTTTCTTATGATCATTCTTCTGTCGGTACTTGAAACTGTATTAGCACCAACAACTTTTGAAGTGAGAGTAAAGTTGATGGGATCTTTTTTCTTAGTCAATTTCTTTCTTTCTTTGATATCCTTAAGGACCTTGTATTTTTTTTGAAAGGAATTCATGTTGATATTCAGCATACCAAAAAGTGACAAAAGTGACAGTTTTTACACATTACGATAAATGTAATGTATCTATATTGATATACACTTATATTATGAATGATATCTCCTATGCACCAGAAGTGATGAAATGGGCTCGTATAAATCGTTTTGGACCCAAGTTTGAAGTGCTTGAGAAAAAAATACCTTCATCTGCAAAAGTTTCAGTTGATGAGATTAAGGTTTGGGAGGAAGGTTCAGAGTACCCTACATTTAGTCAGATCAGGGAATTGTCTGTTCTATACAAAAGACCGTTGGCTGTGTTTTTTTTGAGTGAACCTCCTAAAGAAGATGTGACTCTTCCAGACTTTAGAACATTTGGGTCAGTAAGTGGTGGAGACATAACTCCTGAAACGAGATTGGTAATAAGGAAGGCGAAAAAAATTCAGGATTATGCGTCATCGCTATATACAGAAACTTATCATGAAAATAAATTTAAATTCAAGAAATATAAAGTAACAGATAACCCAATTTCTATAGCTTCCTACATAAGGGATGAACTGGGTATAGAAATTAAGAAACAATTTGCATATAAAACTTACGAAGGGTTTTTTGAATATCTGAGAGAAAAGATAGAAGAGACTGGGGTTATCACTTTGAAAAGTGGTCTTAGTGATAGTTTTCCGTTAGAAGATTGCAGGGCTTTTTCTTTAATTAACGAAGAACCTTTTGTAATTTTAGTTAATAATAAAGATACGGAAGGGGGTAAGAATTTTTCAATAATGCATGAGTTTGCGCGTGTATTGTTGCGTAAGTC
>QKEV01000014.1 GCA_003252295.1 bacterium | reverse complement strand
AAAAAGCAGCCGAGCGTCAGCTCAAGAATATGCCAAAAGAACAGCAGGAAATGGTGATGCGTCTCTTGGAGAACAATCCTGATCTGTTTGTGAAGATGAGTAAGGAAATGGAACATAAGGTAAAGAAAGAGGGGAAGGATCAAATGCTTGCCATGATGGAGGTGAGTAAGAAGTACCAGAAGGAGTTGCGAGAAGCAATGCAAGAGTAGTAAAAAAGACCCCTCAAAGGGGCCTTTTGGTGTGAGTACAGGGGGGTGAGCTTGACCGTTTTAATCAAGAGTTGCTCGGTCAGCATCCCTTGCATGACGCCAGAGGTTGTCAATGTGATTGGTGTTATCTCTGTTGTATACCCCTATAATCCCCCATTTGCAGGCTCTGTCAATGTGCTGTGCATGCCCGATTTTATGTGTCTGTATACTATTCTCACTTGGACTTTTTCGGACACAGTGCCAGGTCCCGTTATTCGTGTTTATCCACGCCACTGTCTCCGGGAGGTTGTTTATATCAATGTCGATGACTTTAACGTTCCCATCTATGTACTGTAGTCCAATGTACTTGCTGTTCTGTTTTGCTTTTCTTTTTTTCATCCTTCTTCTCCTGTAGTTTTGAAAAGTTTTTGTGTTTATGTGTCTGGAATCGTTATATATTGTTTGAGGAAAATAGCAAGTTTTACGTGTCTTGCAGGAAGCAAGAAAGGACCCTTGTGGGGGGTCCTTAACATTAACAAGTAACCATTTGTGGTTGCCTGTCTTCAAAGGGAAGTTGTGCGATTTCCTGAGGTATGTCTGACTCAGAACCGCAAAGTATCGTTGCCCATTCTTTTGTACGGGCTTGTATGGTAATGAAGTGCATAATACCCGGTTCTTTGTTATGAGCATCTACTGCATCATGGAGCAGTGCAAACAGGTCTGTTTTTTCTTTTGCATTGTATACCCCAATAACATTGTCTCGTGTTCCGTTAAAGTGTGAATCGAGAGAGTTATTCCCAATTCGGATAACGTTGTGTACATGGTTGTTACAACTGACTGGAGTCCAAGTTCCTTTTTCAAGGTTTACCTGTTCTACGAAATCATGCATGGTTTCAGGACTCATTCGTACCACCTTTGGTATGTTGCATATGACACGGATGAGCATAAGTAAATCGGTGATCTTTGCATATTTTTGAGTACTTACTTGCGTTCCCATGACACCCTCCCCTATTTGTTTATGATTGTACTATGTCTTCTTATCTGTTTTTAAAGTAGCCACAAAATCAGTATGTGTCAATACTGGTGTTGGTAAAAAGTCTAATAACCTGATACACTATTTTTTATCTTGCTGGAAAGTAGTATCTACTTTGAATACCGCAAGATTAATTTCAAATATTGTATATGAGTCTTAGTATCGGTATAGTGGGTCTCCCAAATGTGGGGAAGAGTACGTTATTTAATGCACTCACTGAAAAGAGTGTGTCAGCAGAGAATTTTCCATTTTGCACCATAGATCCGTCGGTGGGCGTGGTTGCAGTGCCCGATGTGCGTCTAGAGAGGTTGTCTCAAATGAGTGTGTCTAAGAAAACGGTACCAGCAATTGTAGAATTTGTAGACATTGCAGGACTTGTAAAAGGTGCGAGTGCAGGAGAAGGGCTTGGGAATAAGTTCTAGAGCAACATACGCGAGACGAGTGCTATTGCTGAGGTGGTGCGTATCTTTGATGATACGAACATCACCCACGTACACGGTGCGGTAAATCCACTCGATGATATTGAGGTAATTAACCTTGAGCTTATTATGGCTGATCTTCAAACAGTTACGAAGCGACTTGGTACCATTGAGAAAGATGTAAAGAAGGGTGATAAGGATGCAAAGAGGGAAAAGGAGGTGCTTGAAAAAGCAGTGCAGGTACTTGAGACTGGTAGACTGTTATTACCTAATAGTGCTGATGATGAGGTTGCGATACTAAAACTGTTAGGATTGATTACCCTTAAACCAATACTGTACGTTTTAAATAAGAAAGCTGGAGGGTACAACTTTGATGAACAGAGTGATGAACGTTGGTATGCACTAATGGAATTCTTTGAGGAAACAAATTCAAGGTATGTGTGTGTTGATGCAAATGTAGAGGGTGAGTTGAAGGAACTTGCAAAGGAAGATCAAGAGATGTTTCGTCGTGAGTATGGTGTACTTGATAATGGTGTGAATGATCTCATACGAGCAGGGTATGACATGCTTGGGCTTATCACCTACTTTACAACTGGTGAACCGGAAACCCGTGCTTGGACGGTCAAAAAGGGTTCAACTGCACCACAGGCAGGTGCAGCAATACATGGCGATTTTGAAAAGAAATTTATCCGTGCAGAGGTGATACACTGCGATGACTTACTGAAGGAAGGTGGATACGCAGGTGTGCGAGAGAAAGGATTGTTGAGATTGGAAGGAAAAGAATACATGGTTCAAGATGGAGACGTTATCATTTTTAAGATTTAACTCAGAGTACAAAATCTTGAACATTTCTTCGTTACCCTACAGAAAACCTCCTTCAAAGTATTACACATACATTTCAGTCGTTTTTCTTTGAGCACCTCGAACTGTCCTAAGATTTTGCGTT
>QKEV01000006.1 GCA_003252295.1 bacterium | reverse complement strand
TACACGAAAAGGTAAGCTAAGTCATATGAACGACATCTTTGAGTCAAAGGTAGGTAAGTATTTTGTTATTGCTTACGCACTTTTTGCAATAGGTGTGTACCTGTATGTTTTTACGTGTGGTGGTGGGTACTGTGTCATGTACATCATTGCTCCTATCATGCCCTGGGCATACATACTCGTTGAAGACCTTGGACTTTCATTTCCGTGGGGTCTGTATCCAATATTTGTTCTCTTGAACGCAAGCGTTGCGTATGTTCTTGGTGCTACAATAGAGTGGACCTACAACCGTTACTTGGACTATAAAGAACGTGACACACTAAGGTCGCTTGAACAGAAGAAAAAAAACTAAGAGTAGTACGTACATGATAAAACATAGAAATGTGGCACAGGGAGAGGGTGGGAATGCTGTAGCACTCACTCTTTTAGGCTTGGCAGTTGCGATACTTGCTGGAGTTGTGGTCCTGTATTTTATTGGGAGATCGAAACCAGAACCTATATACACACCATCTATTGCAGATGAAGAGGTGTTAGAACAATCCACCACTCAAACGACCAACCCAAGGGAAGGATGGCGTTCCTATGAGGATGGCACCTATGGTTTTTCTATTGAGTTCCCACAAGGTTGGGTTATTGCGACAGGAACACTTTCCACAGGAGAACCTGTATTTTCAGTGTATCAAGCTGTAGGTACGGGTACGGACATGGTCTACAGTCCTCTTGAAGATGTGTCACATGTGTCTGTGTACCCTTACGGTGCGGCGACAAAAGGTATCCACGATCTTACAAAAGCAAGTAAGGTGATTATTGAGATACCACAGGCCTTTGCTAAGGATTACGTTCTTGAGAGTGGTAGGCCGTGGGCAACAGAAGCGTTTTTTGAGGTACATCCGGAGGGTTGGGGTGAAAACGGATTTGTGTTTGCTCGTACAGTGATTGAAGAAGAAGAGGTGATTTACTATCACGATGATAAGGAAGTGTCTGAGTCACTCTTTGATCCGCAGAGTGGCGATCGGCTTGAGCACACTGGCTTCATTGATCAAAATGTTCGTAGTGTGGAGGAAGAAATTTTACGTAGCTTCAGATTTTTAGATGCGGATGGTGTTGTTGTGGAAGATCTTCTTGAGGAGACAAATACCCTTGAAATGATAGAAAGTCCTGCACGTGACGAAATAGTACAAAGTCCTTTATTGGTGAAAGGTAAGGTGTACGCAGTGCAGTACCAAGGCAATGATGTGCAACTAAGTCTTGAAACTGAGGACGGGGAAGTGTTGACAGAAATGTCTGTAGTGTCTTTTGATGACTGGGATACTCAAGAGTACATACCGTTCGAGGTTTCTCTTGTTTTTGACGCAACAACTGCAACGAGTGGAAAATTGATCTTAAAAAACACCTACACAGGGACGGGAGATAATGAGGTTATCGTACCAATTTTGTTTGAAAATCAAGTATTTTAGCTAGGTTTATCCGCATGTGAACATTGCCTGTGACCTCATTCATTGTGTACAATTAGAATATTATCATTGGTGGCAATGACGTGTAATGCATTGCTTTAGTATTTTATTATGAACATATTCAATACCAACAAAAATTCAAAGGACTCAAGTATCATAAATTCACTTGGGTACTGGACATTACTATTTCTTGCAACGGTGCTACCGATCGTTGCACTTACGTCATCAAACGTGCCGTCTTTAATGAGTAAGGTTTTTGTTGGTGGAAGCCTCGTTCTTGTTACCGTCATACTTTTTGCACTTTCTCGTCTATACTCACGAGAGCTTGTAATGCCTCGCTCGCTCATACTGGGTGCCTTTTGGCTTGTTCCAGTTGCGTACGTACTTTCTTCTCTGTTTGCAAGAGGGGGTGGGTCGTTTTTTGGTGAAAGGATAAGTCTTGAGAGTACCGCATTCATGCTTGTTGTTGCACTTGCTCTCACGACCGTGGCAACCATGCTCAATTCTGCAAAGAAGGTTCTCGGTGTGTACTTGGCAATGCTTGTTTCCGCGGTTTTGCTTATGGTTGCAGAACTTGTGCTTTTCTTTTCTCCTGGCACAGTGCAAAGTCTTGGGCTTCAGTCTGTATCGCTTGTTGGGTCACTTAATGATCTTGCTGTATTCTTTGGACTTATCAGCATCTTTGCACTCCTCTCACTCTTGATGCTTCCGGTGACTCAGGTCATTCGTACTGTACTTTGGATCGTTTTGCTTGCGTCTTCGTACTTCCTTGTTGCTGTTAATCTCACACCGCTTTGGTGGATCATTGGTGCGTTTGCTCTTGCGTTCTTCATATACAGTGTCTCGAACGTTTACCTCTCAAAGGAAGGTTTTAGTGCACAAAAAATATCTTTTGCGTCACTCTTTGTGCTACTCCTTGCAGCAACATTCATCATTGTTGCACCTGTAAAGAAAGATGGTACTACCACTTTCACTGGGTATGTATCTAAAAGGTTAGATATTGGTGAGTTCGATGTTCGACCATCATGGAATGCAACTATCTCTATGGCTGACCAAGCGCTATCAGACAATAGTTTTATCTTCGGAACTGGACCAGGTACGTTCTACCATGTATGGGCTCGTTATATGCCGGTTAGCATAAACGTGACACAGTTCTGGCTTCAAGATTTCTACTATGGTATCGGTCTTATTCCAACGTCTATCATTACAACAGGCCTTTTGGGTGCGCTTGCATGGCTTATCTTCTTTGTTGTGTTCTTGTGGAAGGGTTCAATGAGTTTGATGGTTTTACGAGATACTGCACATGGTGACATAGTAAATTACATACGGTTTACATCGTTTGTGGCAGCACTCTACCTTTGGATCAATGCTGTGATCCAAGTGCCAAGTCCTGTGCTTGTCATTTACGCTGCCATTCTTACAGGTGTATTTATTGCTTCACTCAATTTTGGCACGAGTGTAACAACCCACTTCCGCCTCATGTTCCGTGAGAATAAGCGTGCTGGTTTCC
>QKEV01000012.1 GCA_003252295.1 bacterium | reverse complement strand
ACAGCAAGTATGAGTATTGCAGTTATTGCTGCTGCAATTTGTATCCATTTTGGAATGATGTACTCATCTTGCCCGTTTTTTTCTTCGTGTTTGTATGTAAACATAACATACCTCCCCAGCCACCTGTAACTTTTTACAAGTTTGCAAACAGCGAGACGAAAAAGAGAGCAGATGCTGCGCACATGAGAACGACAAGTATTGTGGCACCGATTCTTATTGGTTTTTTGGGAGGAATTGGTGTTGCAGGTTCATATCCGTGGTTGCTATTATTTTTACCGTTCGATCCCATAGGTACACCTCCTCTGGTAGTTTGTGATTGGTTTTACATACTCTATACTCTTCCTCCATTAAACACATGTTTTTAAAAAGTACAAGGAGATAGGTATTTGGTTTTATGGAAAAAACATAACTTTTCTCACCACCCCATACTCCTATATACTTACGGTATGTATCTTAAGTCAGTAGAGCTGATTGGTTTTAAGTCTTTTGGCAAAAAAAGTATGCTGGAGTTCACTACTCCTATTACAGCCATTGTTGGTCCAAACGGCTCAGGAAAGAGTAATACCGCTGAAGCGTTCCGCTTTGTTCTTGGAGAGCAATCGATAAAGAGTTTACGTGGTAAACGTGGAGAAGACCTCATCTGGGGCGGAAGTACTGAAGTGTCACGTGCTAACAGAGCAACAGTTCGTGCTGTTTTTGATAACTCAAAGCGACTCCTTGATATTGATTTTGATGAGGTGGCAATAGAGCGTACCGTGTACCGTGATGGCACGAACGAGTACATGATCAACGGCTCGAAGGTACGTTTGAAGGATATCATTGCACTTCTTGCTGGAGCAAACATAGGTTTTTCCGGGCACCATATCATCTCACAAGGCGAGGCAGACCGTATCATTTCTGCAAGTTCACGAGAGCGCAGGCAGATGATAGAGGATGCACTTGGTCTGCGGGTGTACCAAAATAAAAAAGAGGAGAGTTTAAAGAAACTGGAACACACGGAGGAAAACAAAGTGCAGGTGGAGGCGCTCAGAAGGGAAAACACACCACACCTTCGCTTCTTGGAACGACAGGTAAAGAAGATAGAGAAGGCACGAGTCTTGCGTGAGGATCTAGTTGCCAAGTATCACGAGTACCTATTTTTTGAGGAACAGTACCTTAAAAATGAGAAAAAGATGCTTGATAACCTTCGAAATGAACCGACTGCACGATTAAAAGAAACAGAGCAGAGGATTATGGAGGTACGAAGTGAGCTTGAGCATACCAAGAAAGGTGACAAGGAGAGTGAAGAGTTGCTAGCTCTTAACCAGTCTCTTGATCAACTGCGAAACCAGAAGAACGAGTACATCCGTTCTATTGGTCGCATTGAGGGACAGATCACCTTTGAGGAACGACGTCTCGAAGAGGAGAAGCGTAAAAGTATGGAAGAGGAGGGGAGACCTGTTCCATACAAGCATGCGAAAAGTTTTCTTGAGGACCTTGCATACATTATAGGTGATGCGCCGGAGCGAGAGGATCCGTCGATACGAGAGCTACAGAAGGTACTCAAGAATGCAAAGAAGATACTCACTCGTTTTATTGACCAGTACGTGGTAAAGAAGGTTGAGTACACACCTGATCTTTCGACACTCGAAGACCTACAGAAGGAGAAAGAGAAGGTGAATAAGCAGGCACAAGAGGTGTCTGCGCGTATCGAGAAAACAGAGCAGAGTATCCAGGCAATGAAAGAAGCCATAGAAAAAGAGAAGGATGACAGTAGGGACCTTGAACGTGAGCTTTTTGCACTCATGAACACACAGACACAGCTTAAGGCAACACTCAGTACTCTCGAGTCACGTGAGGTAACGTTGCGACGCGACGAAGATGAGTTTAAACATGAGATTGGGGAAGGGGTAGTACTTATTGGACGCGCAGTGCAAGAGTATAAGGACTATAGTGCAGGGGAAGAGAGTGTATCATTACGTGAAAGAGAAGAGCAGCTCAAATGTCACCGTGAGCTTGAAAAAATGAAGATACGTCTTGAGGAGCTCGGTGGTGCTGCAACTGAAGAGATACTTACTGAGTATCGTGAGGTGAGAGAACGTGATGAATTCCTTGAAGGTGAACTTAATGACCTTGACCAGTCAGCAGAGCGCCTACAAGGACTCATTAGTGATCTTGATCATGAGCTCAGCGAGAAGTTTAAGCAGGGACTTGAAGAGATAAGTGCACAGTTCAATGAGTTTTTTGTACTTATGTTTGGTGGTGGTGGCGCGAGACTTACTGTTGTGAACGAACAGGTGAGAAAAAGGAAAGATGAATTACTTGAAACCGAAGGAGAGGATGAGGAGGAAACAGCTCTAGGGGTTGATGTTGAGGTATCACTACCAAAGAAACGTATTCAGTCGCTCATGATGCTTTCAGGAGGGGAACGTGCACTTACTTCGATAGCACTCATTTTTGCAATGAGTCAGGTTAATCCACCACCGTTTCTCATTTTAGATGAGACAGATGCTGCACTCGATGAAGCAAACAGTAAGCGTTACGGTGACATGATAGAGAACCTCTCCAAGAAGAGTCAACTTATTCTCATCACGCATAATAGGGATACAATGAGTCGGGCAAACATACTTTACGGTATTACCATGGGAGCTGATGGTGTTTCCCGTATACTTTCAGTGAAGTTTGATGATGCCGTTGCAGTTGCAAAATAGTCTCCAAAATGCGGAGGTTTTAAAATATGCTAAAATAACCTTTGTATGAAGGATTTATATAAAATAGGTATTGTTGTCGCGATACTTTTACTCGTACTATTGGGGCTATCTAAACTCAACAAAGAGCCAGATGCTGTACCTGATGTGTTGGATACGACACTATCGGGAGAGGAGGTTGATACTGGAGATGTCGCTGATGTATTACAAGAAGAAACACAAGTAACTATGAATGATGTTCAAGAAGGAAACACTGTAGTTGTCATGAAGACAAATATGGGTGATATAGCAATAGAGCTCTTTACTGAGGATATGCCAATAACTGCCGGTAATTTCCTCAAGCTCGCACAGGAAGATTACTATGATGGTATCAAATTCCATCGTGTTATTGACGGCTTTATGATCCAAGGTGGTGATCCAAACTCAAAAGATGACTCTAAGATGGCACAGTGGGGTACTGGTGGACCAGGTTATGCAATTGAAGATGAGTTTGTGGAAGGGTACAGTAACGTACGTGGTACCATCTCTATGGCAAACTCAGGACCAAACAGTGGCGGAAGTCAGTTCTTCATTAATCTTGTTGACAACATAAGCCTTGATTGGGACAAGCAGCCAGCTACGAGCAAACACCCAGTATTTGGTCGTGTGGTAGAAGGTATGGATGTAGTTGATGCTATTGGTCACGTTGAAACAGGTGCGCGTGATATTCCTGTTGATTCGGTCATTATTGAGGATATAGAGGTAAGATAGTATGGGGTTGTTCGGTAAAAGGCAACCAGTTGGGATTACACAGTATGAGCTTGACCATAAGCATGTGCAGTCTCGTTTAGATTCCGCTTTTGCAAGTAACTCTGTCGGTCGCCGTAAACGTGAGATGCTTCATGTTGCACTGAAACAAGCGCTCGATAGGGATGCTCCAAACGACAGGGTAGGTACCATTCAGCGAGAAGAATTTAAACAAATAGTTTCAGATATGCAGACTCGGAAACTCATTACTGATCAAGAAGCAAAAAAGTTACTTATAACTGCAGAAAAACCACTTAGCAACTAGTCCTCTCTTTTTTCAAGAAGCTCCCAGTCAATAGTTTTCTGCTCGGTGTCAGTACGTAAGAGTTTTACCTTGACCTTGTCTCCTAGAGACAAGGTCTTGCCTTTTTTGGTACCAATAAGACGAAAACCATGGTCACTGAGTTCGTATATATCATCACGCAGTGAACTTGTACGTACAAGTCCTTCTGCCATAGTGGTTGCTTCTTCAACAAAGATACCCCAGTCCTGTATGCCAGTAATGACACCTTCAAATTCTTCACCGATATGCTGTGAGAGGTACTCAACCTGCTTCATTTTGACAGAGTCACGTTCTGCTTCCATAGCAGAAACCTCGCGTTCAGAGCTTTGTGCACACATACGCTCATGCCATGAGTATACTTGGCTTCCACGAGGTGCTTTACCAGCAAGATGGGCTTTCACTATACGGTGCACCATTACGTCAGGGTAACGTCGTATAGGTGACGTAAAGTGTGTGTAGTAATCAAAAGCAAGACCAAAGTGCCCAACATTTTTTGTGGAGTATATTGCCTTTGCCATGGAACGGATCGTTGCCGTCTCTATGAGTTCTTGTTCAGGTGTACCTTCTATTTCTTTAAAGAGCTTGTTGAGGTCTTGTGCCTGCACAATACCGTTTTGGTTCGGTAGTGTGTAGCCAAGAACCTTAAGGAAGAGTGAGAGTTCCTCTATGCGGTCAACCTTTGGTGTGTCGTGTATACGCCACACGAACACACCGTCACGTTCCCGACTTTTGTTCTGATGTGCCACCCAGGTAGCTACTTCACGGTTTGCAAGGAGCATAAGATCCTCGATCATTTTCATGGTCTCAAGCCGTTCTTTGCGAAATGCCCGCACAGGCCAGCCGGTTGCATCGAGTTCAAATTTTATCTCGTCAGTTTCAAATGCTATTGATCCCTTAGCAAAACGTTTTCTTTGAAGTGCTTTTGCAATAGTTTCTGCAGTTTTTAGTTCCTCGTAGAGTTCACCTTCATTTGCATTCAATATGTCCTGTGCTTCCTTGTAGCTAAAGCGTCTGTCACTATGTATCACCGTCTCACCAAACCATCTGTCGAACACTTCTCCCTCTAAATTCATCTCAAAGATGGCTGAAAAAGCCAAGCGGTCTTCATTTGGCACGAGTGAACAAAGGTCGTTAGAGAGTACCTCAGGAAGCATAGGGATAGTGCGATCTACCAGGTAGACACTTGTGGCACGTTTCTGCGCCTCCTTGTCCATAGGACTTTCAGGTGTAAGGTATGCGGTCACGTCTGCTATATGTACTCCTATTTCTATGTTGCCGTTTGGTAGATTTTGTACTGAGATAGCATCATCAAAATCCTTTGCATCGGCAGGATCTATGGTGAAGGTTCTTATGCCACGCATATCCCTGCGTTTTGGTATCTCACTATCAAAGAAAGTGGGAGCATGTTCCTTGATCTCGTGTGCTTGTTTTTCTACCTCACCTGGGAAGTTCCAGTTGAAACCAAGGCCAGCAACAATAGAGTGCATGGCAGTTTCGTGCGTTCCTGCAGGACCAAGTATTTCAACTATCTTTGCAAGAGGGTTCTTCTTCGAAGAGGTCCAACGGGTCATTTCCACAAGCACTTTTTGGTCCATTGGAAGCTCTTTGTTTTCAGTTTCTGAACGCTCCAGTATGAAGTCTATGTAGCATCGTGTGTCATCAGGTTTTACAAAAATAAAACCACCCTCTTCTTCAAGTGCTCCAACAAACTGTGTCTTGGCGCGTTCTACTATCTCAACCACCTCACCCCGTATACGTCCGTTGCGTTTCTTTGGTTTTGGTACCACGATTACGGTGTCACCATTCAATGCTGTGTTTAAGAGTTCTGGTGGCACTTCTATATCTTCTTCCTTATCAGGTACGTCAACGTATCCAAATGCTCGCATGTTTATATGGATGATTCCTTGAAGCTCTGCAGTTTTAGCTTCCTCCTTCCTCCTTTTATGTTTTTTTGCGTGTTTATTCATAATGTAAGCATACCATTTTCACTCATGGTGTTTCTACAGCATAGCAATCTTTACATATAGGTAAAGATTGCTATAGTTTTGAACAGATGTGTTTTCAAAGAGGAGATATTGATACAGCTTTTCAAAAAGGGGAGAAGTCATGAGGTATAGGAATATAGGCATCATAGTGTTTCGGGCAGTATTGCTCATTCCATTGTGTATATTTTTTGTATGTTTACTGTTTGTACTGAACTTTTTGCTTTTTAAGGAGGTGTTTTCACCTTTTACTACCTTACATTTAGCAGTAAAAGGAATACTTGCCATATGTGCAATAGCTTGGTTGTTTTGCAATCTCGTGTTTGCATATAAGTCGCCAAGAATGGTGTTTGAGTATATTGTGCACGGTAGTGATACTTTTACATTCCCAGAGGATGTTGAATGGAGGGAGGTTGCAAAAAAGACATTAAACAGGATCGAGGTAGCGTGTGATGCTTTTGATAGGACTTACCTTGGTCTTGTGACTGGGCTTTTTATCACAATACTGCTCATTACTGGAGGTGCGATATGTTACCTGTTTTGTGAATATCAACTACAGCTGCAAGTATTTGCATTATTTTTTGGTTCAGCTTTTCTTGTTGGAATCGTGCTTGTTTTTGGTATCACATTTTTATGGTGTCGGAGACGTTTGTCAAATCATGAAACCACCTTATTATGAAAGTGTAATAACACTTTCTCAAAATCCCCCGTACATGTACGGGGGATTCAACTTTCTCTAAACTCTCTACTCAAAACTCCAAACTCTATATCTTTCCAACTAGATCAAGACCCGGTGTAAGGGTGTCGTCTCCCGGTTCCCATGCGGCAGGACAGACTTGTCCTCCATGCTCTGCAACAAACTTAGCAGCTTGGAATTTGCGAAAGAGTTCTTTTGCACTTCGTCCTACACCGTCAGCGTGCACCTCCATTGCCTGTATAACACCTTCTGGATCAACAAGGAAACTGCCACGAAGTGCTACACCTTCTTTTTCAAGGTAGACACCAAATGCTTTTGAGAGTTCGGCGGTTGGGTCAGCGAGCATAGGGAACCGTATTTTACCAATAGCTTCTGACTCATTGTGCCATGCTTTATGTACCCAGTGAGTATCGGTAGAGACGCTCATTACCTCTGCGCCTTCTTTTACAAAATCATCATATTTATTTGCCATTTCTTCAAGTTCAGTTGGACAAACGAAAGTAAAATCAGCTGGGTAGAAGAAAAGTATGAGCCATTTGCCACGAGTCTCACTAAGTGTGATGTCTTTAATCTTGTCTTCATGGTATGCCTTGAGGGTAAAGTCAGGAATAGTTTCCCCCACCTTTACCGCACAGGTAAACTGTTTATCTTCTGTCATACGTAAACATTATGTTGTGTTAGTTTTAATTTCGCACAGTATACCATAGCAGGTATACGCACACATGTTCACTTATGTTTGGTGATGAGTGGTACAAAGATGTACCCTTCAAATTTTTCAATTGATGGTTGATGCTCTATGCGAGTTATTTTCCATATGGCGTCTCGAACAGGAAGTACAATCACACCGCCCTCACGTACTTGCATGAGGAGTTCTTCTGGAAAAGCTCTTGCAGCGGCAGAGATGAGTATACGGTCAAAGGTTTCCTTCGGTTTACCTAGAGTAGTGCCGGCTCGTTCAATGTGTGCCTGTGGCAGGTCGTACTTTGCGAGGTTTTCAGTACCAAAGGTAACAAGTTCATCAACACGTTCTAGACCAGTTACAGTACCTTCATTGCCGACAATGTGACCCAAAAGCGCAGTGGTCCATCCTGAACCTGCTCCAATATCCAAAACATGCTCACCTTTTTGCACATCCAAAAGCTCAAGCATGAAAGCAACGGTTGTTGGTTGAGAAATGGTTTGCTGGTAACCAATGTGTATCGGATGGTCTTCATGTGCTGATGGTATCGATTCATGAGGTACAAAGTTAGCTCTATCTATACTACGAAATGCGTCTATAACAACTTCGCTTTTGAGTGTGCCATTATGTATGAGTGTATCTGTTAATTTTTGCATACTCATACAAAACACCTAAAGTGATGCATATGCAAGCAAGAAAGCAACAGTTGAAGAAACATGGTGTTGCTGTAACGGTTTTGCTACAATAGCATGTATATGAAAAGGATAGTAACTTTTAGCACAACACTTGTTGTTATTTTTAATTTTCTGATCTTCCTTACTCCTGTGCAGGTGGCAGCGTATGTAACTATTAATGCTGATTTTGTACTTGCGTTCACTAATGCAGAACGATACTGGGAAGGTTTACCTATACTTTCTACGAACAATAAACTTTCCGAGGTTGCAAAAGAGAAGATGGTGGATATGTTTACACGACAATACTTTGAACATGTTTCCCCGACAGGTGAGTCTGTTTCCGATCTGGCAAAAGGGGTAGGGTATGAGTACATTACTGTTGGTGAGAATCTTGCGCTCGGTGATTTTGCTTCAAGTAAGGCGGTTGTTGATGCGTGGATGGATAGTGAAGGGCACAGAAGAAATATACTTTCTGAAAATTACTCAGAGATAGGAATAGCGGCAGGGAGAGGAATGTATCAGGGAAGGAATACTTGGATCATTGTACAGAGTTTTGGTCTTCCTAAGTCCACCTGTCCTGCTATAGACAACGATCTCCAAGACGAACTTGAAATATATGAAGAACGACTCGAGATTTATCAACGGGTTGCCAATATGCGCAAAGAAGCTGCTGAAGATGAAGAAGTTTCGTATGCAACGCGTGTAGCTCGTGTTGAAGCGTACAACATTGTCGCTAGACTTTACAATAGCACTGCAGAAAAGTATCGTGACCTTATAGATGAGTACAACGAGGAAGCTGGTGAGTTCAATGAATGTATGAGAGGATATATCGACGATATTGAGACTCACTAGTAAGGGGTAGTACTTCCTGTTTCTTCAAGTATCTCTATCTCTGAATCTGATGAACTAGCTATGTCTGCTGAGGATGTAGCTAGTTGTTTTGTTGTGGAACTGGTGTCAAGTGATGTTGCCGGTGAACTTTCCACTGGGAGCGGTACCGTCGTTTTTTGGGTAACTTTAGATTCAGATACTACATTTTTCGCTCTGAAGTTGTAGCGCATGGTGCCATCCCAGTCCATACCGAAGGTTGCACTGTGTAGTATGGTGCCTCCTGTTACCTCAATCATGTCACCTGTTTGTGTGACAGTAGTATTACTTCTAGTTTCGATTTGCACAACAGGAAGGAAAACATGCTTTCCATCACGGTTCTTAATAACGTTTTGTGTTTCAAAAGCAAGAATAACAGCAGAGGTTACATTTGGTGCGATGGTGTAGGGAACTGAGAGATGGATTGTCTCTCCTGCAAGTGTTACTGCATTTGGCGCAGTATCTTCTTCCCATGAATTCTGTAGCTCAGGACTTTTCAAGGTGAATACAAAACCAGAGTAACCTCCTGTGGGAACCTCTGTATCTAGCACGAGCGTGAGCGTACTGTTATTTGGATTGAGAGTAACACGTCGTGAAAGTATTGTTACCGTTTCGCTTTTGCCATTCTCTGTAAGGAGTTTCAAGTCATCAATACCAAAACTGAGCAAGAAATCTTCATGTGGTCCTGGGGCAGTACGAAATGCAAGGACAAAATGCCCACTTTCTTCCCATGGTTTTGAAGCTGTACGGAAAAAGAGGAAATGTACCAAATATCCCAAAAGACAGAGTGAAATAAAGGTGACTAAAAATAGCCGTGTTTGCGTCATACCCCAAACTATAGCACGTCATGTGGTACAGAACATGTACAAGTCTGCTTTATTCAAGACAGATTCCCCTGTATACTTTTTGTATGGATTCAGAAGCTTTTTTGAAGATGGATGTCTTCTTTTTTGTAACCACCACTGTTGTGGCAGTGTTTGGGTTGCTCGGTATTTTTATACTTATTTACATACTTAAAATCGTTCGTGCTATCAGTAAACTTGTCAGTACAGTTCAGAGAGAAGCGGAAGAAATAACCAAAGATTTTCAAGAGATAAAAAAAGACGTGAAGGAAGGAGTGCATGATGTGCGTGAAGGAATTGCTACAGCTGCAACGTACACAAAAACTGTTGCAGGGGCAGGTATAGTACGTGCGCTTTCAGGTCTTTTTGAGGCATATGTTGAAGAGAAAGAGAAGAGTACTGAGCGAAAGAAAAAGCGAGTTGCTAAAAAAAAGAAAACAGCTAAATAGCTGAACAGTTATTATAAGTAACGTAAAAAACATGGCAGAGAAAAAAACAACAAAGAAGTCAGGTGGTAAGCTAAAGTTTGCAGCCGCACTCGTTGGGATTGCAGCTACAGGACACTATTTATATGGGAAACATGGGAAAGAGAATAGGGAAAAAATAAAGGCATGGACTGTAAAAGCGAAAGGTGATGTGCTTGAGCAGTTTGAGAAGCGGAAAGAGATTACTGAAGAACAGTACAAAGCGATTATAGATAAAACTACCGCTAAGTATGCAAAGCTGAAGACGGTAAGTGCAGCTGAGGTGAAGAAGTTAAATAAAGAACTTAAGAGTCACTGGAAGGAGATACAAGCGAGTGCTGAGTGTGACGCGAAGAAAAAGAAGTAAAAACCACGTGTTTTACTACCGTACCTTGTAAAGATACAGAACTATGTCTGAGGAAAAACTTGAATCCTACTTTTTTACAGCACTGCTTCTTGGTGTTCTTGTGGTAGTGGGAGCGGTATTTTACCCTTTCATTGGTTCATTAGCTCTTGCTATAGTACTTGCCTCACTTGCAGCACCATTCTATATTTGGTTGCGAAAACGTATTGCTAGTAAAAATTTTGCTGCGTTTCTTGTGACGCTTGCTGTTACCTTGTCTATCATTCTTCCTGCGGTAGGACTTTCCTTTCTGTTGGTGGATGAAGTGCAAAGCATTTCAGAGAATATAGCAACATATGACCTAGCAAATGTGCCGCAGGTACTTCAATCGTACTACGAGAGGATTGTTACGATATTTCCACCACTAGCGACTGTAGATCTCCAAGGTATTGTAAAGTCTTCTTTTGAAGGATTAGGTACAACCTTTAACAAAGTGGTAACGAGTACCGCTAGTTTTATACTTAAGTTTGTTGTGGCAATTATTGCACTGTTCTACTTTGTTAAAGATGGTAAACAGTTTTTGAATGAGATCGTGCAACTTTCACCGCTCAAGGATTCAGAGGATGTCATGATAGTACGTAAGCTAGATAGAGTCACACATTCACTTATTCGTGGCACCCTAGTTATTGCTGTCATACAAGGTCTTTTAGTTGGTCTTGGCTTTCTTATCTTTGGTGTACCAAACCCAGTTTTATGGGGATCTTTTGCATCTATCGGTGCACTCATACCAACAGTTGGAACAGGGATTGTTACTGCACCCGCCATACTCTACCTCTTTTTGACAGGGCAGATAGCTGAGGGAATAGGACTTCTTGCATGGTCAATGTTTCTTGTTGGTCTCGTTGATAATATTATTGGACCAAAACTTATTGGGGATGTTGCAAAAATTCACCCGCTTTTTGTACTACTCTCTGTGCTTGGTGGTATAGCACTCTTTGGTCTTGCTGGTTTTCTTCTTGGACCACTCCTCTTTGGGTTCCTTATGGCCCTTGCTGAGATATACAAGGTGAAGATAAAGGAGATGCATAGTAGGGAAATGATTATATAAACATGACCCCGCAATTTGTACTGCGAGGTCATGGGTTTTTTAAATTGTCTCTGCTATTTCGGGAGGATCAGCCTTGTTGAATTCTGATAGCTTTTCCATGGCAGCTTCTGCCAGTTCAGGTGTGGTTGAAAGGCTGTGAACCCTTTGAACTTCACCTTTACTCGGATCATCATTTAAAATGTTCCATAGTATTCCTTCGCGATCCTCTATGTTAGCATTGTTGTACTGTTTCCATCGTGACATTTAAACCCCCTTTTGTTGTTTGTTTACGTCCATTATCGGGACGTACTTCGTTTCTATATACCAAGATAGCGTGCAGTACAGCTTTGTCAAGGAGCTACATAAGGAAAACCCCGTACTCAAATGAGTAGGGGTTTTGGGCTTTTAAGGTCTGATTTTATACCGCCTCATATTCATTTGCTATCCCTGCAAAGAAGCCTTCCTCGTTCATAACTACGACCACCTTGTTTAGTGCGGCAACAATCTGTCCTTCTCTGTGGCTACGTATGGTTTGAACATGTTGATGTATCGAAAACTTGTTGTCAGTGTGGAATGGTATGGCGGTTTTCGCAGTCTTTTCTATTGATGCAGATATATCTTTAATAGGGAAAATACCATCATGTTTAAAAGGGATCAGGTCATCACTCAGTAGGGAAACCACCCTTCCTTCATCTTTTATTGGGAAACCAAGTACTACACCTAACAAAGACAGTGTTTTTTTTGAGCCGTTTCCATTTTTAATGGTTGCAGTAAGCCGCACTTCATCTCCTGTTAAAAATGTCTGATTGCCTATTACACCTGCTATATTCATAGCCACCTCCTCAGATGATGTTATATGAAGTAACGCTGTAACAGTATTCTGAATGTATTTAATAATATTTTTTTTACTTGTCAAATGTTTTTTATATGTAGCAACTCGTCATACATATAAAGTTTTAATAAAAAGTAAAACCCGCCAAAAGGAA
>QKEV01000013.1 GCA_003252295.1 bacterium | reverse complement strand
CTCGCTGAGAGCAAGCTTGTCTCACACATCAACAACGGCAACATACGAGCTATTCAGTACTGGCTTGATAATCACAAGAAAGAGTACATGCGACCAAGACCGAAAGATTTCTGGGAGTCTATTAAGGAAGATAACCAAGTGATGGGTATACGGATCATTAGAGCAGACCCAGAACAGATACGAAAAGAAAAAGAAGAGCGAAAGAAAAGACTTATCGAGTAGCTTGAGATGCTTTCGTTACATGCCATCGTAACCGTTCGTATGAACCAAGGTCGAGTGCGCGTTGCCCAGTAAGCATGGAGGAAAAGAATATAGGACTTCGATGGGTGTCTAAAGTAAGCCAGTGAAAACCAAGTTCATCGTCAAAAGTGAGATAATCTTGGAACTCTTCACGTATCACCCTTGATGCGAATGCGTTTGCGACAACGATAACCTTCGGTTTGGAAAGTCTCAGTACTTCAAAGAAAACTTTGAGTTGTGCCTTTCCAAAAGAATTGAGTTCACCCTTCTCAAATATGAGTTGGGTGAATTCTTTTTGTGAGGTGCAACGATACAAAAAGTCTCAAGTGCCTGTGGTGGTAGGTTGGTATCTTTTGCAAACTTGTGCATCGGTTTGAAGTAAGATGAGTACTTTTGTGAAGCATACTCTTCGAATCGTACAAGGTCAGCTATTCTTGATGTGTCGTTCTTAACTTCTTGCCAGTTGAAGAATTTTTCTACATCGATACCCTCATACTCTGTACCTTGAGTGATACGCTCAATAGCAGGAATACTAAACGAAGGGTTCACTCCAACATATGCAAGTGAACCCTTTGTAAGGGGTTTGTAAAAGTAAGGAGCATACACATCTTTTGAGTCGTCGAAGTACTCAGACCATAGTTGTACTATCTGGTCATTAAGAGCAGTAGTGTCTACTGCTTCATGTTTTGTATTCATATGTCTCTAGCGGGTTTTTAGACGACGGGAACGCAAAAGGCTCCCAGCCATCGCGACGCAGCCTTTCGGCGTTGCCTATACAAGTTTCCCTGCATAACCCGCTAGAGTGACTCTGACTGGGAGTCCTTTATTCTCTAGCGGGATTTGCGACCATATCCTCAAAAGAGGGGTTAGGTCTTCCTATTCAGTTGTGATGAACATTATACGCTAATAATTACTTCTGAACATACAGTATCGCTGTTCAACTTCTTTGCTAAGAGCGGGTGCGAGTATGCGACGTATTTTCTAGTCTGCATAGCTTTGCAGGGAATGGTGGTCTGTCATCAATATGAATATGAAAGATGTCGCACTAAACCCGTTAGAGCAGACTCTGGAGAGTCAAATAAGATTTAACAATGAGAATATAGAGACAGTACGAATGAAGTACTGTCTCTATGCTCGTAAGAGTACCGAACAAGATGAACGTCAGGCACTCTCGATCGATTCGCAAGTCAATGAGATGTTGCAACTTGCAGAGAAGGAAGGGCTTGAAGTAGTGGAGGTACGTAGAGAAGCACACTCTGCAAAGGCGTCAGGACAACGACCGGTGTACAAAGAGATGTTAGAAGATGTTCGAGAGGGTAGATTCAATGGGATCATTGTGTGGCATCCAGATAGGCTGAGTCGTAATGCAGGAGACTTGGGAGAACTGGTTGACCTTATGGATCAGAAACAACTCGTAGAGATACGAGCACATGGGCAGACGTTCACGAACAGACGTTCACGAATTCACCAAGTGAGAAGTTTCTACTCATGATCCTTTGTTCTCAGGCAAAGCTTGAGAATGACAATAAGAGTATAAACGTAAAGAGGGGACTCAAGGCGAGGGTGGAGATGGGTCTGTGGCCAGCACCAGCTCCATGTGGGTACATCAAAGAGAAACGAATGGATAGGAAGTGTGAGACCCTTATAGACCCAGAACGAGCACCAGTCGTAAAGAAGATGTTTGAGAAGGTCGCCTATGAGAAATGGAGTGGAAAGAAGCTCTACCATTGGCTCAAGTTTGATCTCAACTTTCGTGCGCTTCCTAGTAAGAAACATTTAAATCTACTACTTACTTGAGAACCATTTCTACTACGGAGTGTTTGAGTATCCAAGGAAGAGTGGAAAATGGTACAAGGGAAAACATGAACCTCTAATCACCAAAGAACTTTTTGACCTCGTACAGGAACAATTGAAAGGGAATACACTGAAGACTCGGCAAGAGAAAGAATTCGCATTCACACGACTCATGAAGTGCGGGTTATGTGGAAGTGGTATATCGGCAGACGAGAAGTACAAGAAGTTGAAGAACGGGGCAGTGAACACGTATGTCTACTATGGCTGTACGAAAGCACGTGATAAGTACTGCAAGTGTGGGTACATAAACGAAGATGTGCTTATAAAACAACTTCAGGGACTGGTAGATACAGTTGAACTCAATGAGACAGGTATCATCAGGAAGATTAAAGAAGAGGTGACAAGACAGAAGCGTTTCCAGAGTAGCTTGTTGGGGAAGAGAACAAACACAAAGGTGTCAGACATAGATACCAAGAACTATGTGAAGTTCCTTCTCAAAGAGGGAACTCTGGAAGAGAAAAGGGAGATACTTGGATGTTTTAGATCTCAAATATCGTTGAAGGAAAAGAATGTCATATTGATAGATTGAGGCGTATCTTGTCAGCTTGTCTGATCATGCTCTTTTTCAATCTACATTCCCATATCGTGACCACTTTCCAGCCAAGTTTCTTGAGTTCCGTTCTCTTCTTTTGGTCACGCGCCTTGTTCTTTGTGAATTTCTCTGACCAGAAATCCGTATTGTTCTTTGGCGATGGGAGTTTGCAGTATGGACACTGATGCCAAAAGCAACCGTTGACGAAGACGGCCACTTTTTGTTTTGGGAAGATGATATCAGGTCTGGTGTTTCCAATGCGTTTATGGAGGCGGTACCCTCGAACCCCCTGCTTCCATAGTTCTTTTCTGAGAAGTATCTCTGGTCCTGTATCCTTCGCCTTGTTTGCACGCATTACTCGCGAGACACCCTTACTTTTTGGTTTTGGAGAACGTTTGTCACGTACGTATTCCCTAGACTCCGTATTCATCGACATGTTTTATCAACTGCCTTCCTATCTTTGTGACGACACCTGTGACAAGTGCGTTACCGATGAAGAATGCACGCGTATTGTCAGACATCTCTCCGTTAAGACCTAGGGCTGTGTGATCATCAGGGAACATGCTGAGTCGCTCAAGTTCAACAGGGGTGAGTCTTCGGAAGCGTCCACTTTGTGGTGACCTTACCACATGTTTGAAACGTGAAGGACCACTACCACCTTCACCTGTCACGATGGTCCTTGATGGTCTTTCAAGTGGGTCAGGGAAAGCCATGCCGCCCTCTGAGAACGTGTACGGTATACCTGTTTGTTTGTTGATACGCTCGATCTTCTTTGGTCCTTTTTGTACCTCCCATTTGGCAATGACACCCTTGTCATCAATGAAGTACTTCTCACCGAATCGTTCAATGACCTCTTCGTCTGTGAGAAGTAGGTCACCTAGAGTGACGAAAGACCTCGGTGCCTTGTGGGTGACCTTGCCTGTATACACCCTACCTTTGATCATCACTCCAGCGTTATGGAAAGGGGAGATCTTAAGACCTCGACCAAAATTGTCAGATATCTGCTTCTCATCTTCTTCAAGAAGTATCTCTTGGAAATGAGACAGGTCTGGATGTTCGATAGGGAATGCCTTTCCCAGTGTCCCTGCTCGGAACCATTTCTCGTGTCCTTGTTTACGCATTTCTTTTGCTATGCCTGTATCGTTCTTGTAGGCAAGGATGAAGATCCTCCTACGTCTCTGGGGAAAACCATAATCAGCGGCGTTGATGACCCGCCATTCGACATCGTACCCAAGTGTCTCTAGTGAACGAAGCATGATAGCGAAGTCACGTCCACGTTGAGTTCCAGGGGATTTCAAGAGTCGGTCGACATTCTCAAGGAGTAACAGTTTAGGCGCAGTACGTTTTTTGTCTTCTTGGAGTTGTTGTACCAATGAGACTATGGACCACCAAAGGACCCCCTTTTTACCGATTATTCCTGCAGATTGTCGTAATGGTTTCGCAACAGAGTAATCCTGACATGGGAAACCTCCGACCAAGAGATCGTGGTCAGGTACAACGTCGATGTGGTCTCTCACAACCTTTTCTATATCGGTTTCCGTATGCTTGAGACCTTTCGAGCCCCAGTGTCTTGTATACACATCGTGTGCATGCTGTTGTTTCTTCCCAGGTTCCCATTGATTGAACCATACGGTATTGAACCTGTTCTTTGCAGCATTCTCAAAACCGACCCTAAAACCACCCACTCCCGCAAACAATTCAATGACCCTTAAATTACTGTTTTTTCTAGCCATACCTTTCTTCGAGTGCTACTATCATATCATCGGAAATTGGTGAGATCAAGTTCGTGACCTATTCGAACACAGATGTGGTCAAAGATCAAATATGCAGTACGATCAAACAGATCCAAAAAGTATAGAGGAGTACGGGAAGCGTCTTGTGGGCGGTAGTCTAACTATGGTTCAGGGTGTACAAGAAGTACCTCAAAGCGAGAAAGGGTTACCTATCTCGGGACGAACACGTGGCTCTCTCGGGAACGTGGTAGAAAGATATTATTACGACATACATCCAGAAGGTGACGGCTCCCCCGATTTCAAGGAAGCAGGTGTCGAACTCAAGACGACCCCTGTAAAGAAGAACAAGAATGGTAGTTATGCTGCTAAGGAGCGACTGGTACTTGGAATGATCGATTATCTTGAAGAGACGAAGCGAGAGTTCAAGACCAGTTCGTATTTCAAGAAGAATGAGAAACTGATGTTACTCTCTTACCTTCATGAGGAAGGTAAGACGATCGGTGATGTTCGATTCCTTTTGGCAAAGCTCTATGAATTCGACAAACTGCCAAAAGAGGACCAGAAGATCATTCGAGAGGATTGGGAGAAGATAAACACGAAGATCAAAGCCAACCTTGCACATGAGCTGTCAGAGGGAGACACGATGTATCTTGGTGCTTGTACGAAATCAGCAACGTCAGCAAACCGACGACCTCAGGTGAATGGACCAAAAGCAAAGCCACGCGCATTCTCCTATAAGTCGAGTTACATGACACGACTTCTCAAGAGGGAGTTAGGTGATGATGATGATATCGAACAGTTGCTTACGGAAAGAGAACTCTCTGAAGACAGGTCGTTCGAACAACAGGTCATAGACAGATTCACTCCGTATCTTGGGAAATCAGTGAGTACGATAGCCAAGGAACTTGGTGTTGAACTCAAGGAAAAGCAGAAAGATAAGTATGCGGTATTGGCGAGAGCCATGATGGGAGTGAAGAAGAAACGTATAGAGGAGTTTGAGGCTGCAGGAGTAACAATGAAGACCATTCAGCTTAAGGCTGACGGTACACCAAAAGAAGCTATGTCATTCCCGACATTCAAATACACCGAGATCATCAATGAGGTGTGGGATGGTGACGAGGAAGAGGATGAGGTGCGTGCTGAGTTCCAGAAGCAACTTGAGTCACGTTTCCTTTTTGTCGTGTATAAGTGTACAAATGTATGTGCCAAAGAAGAAGACCGACTGTTAGAGAGGGTGTTTTTTTGGACAATGCCAACTAGTGACCTTGTTGAAGCTCGGCGTGTTTGGGAGATGACTATCAAAAGAATTAACGCAGGTCACTCAGATAGGCTACCAACATCAAATGAATCAAATGTGTCTCACGTAAGACCTCATGCCAAAAATGCTGAGGATACATACGGAACACCTCAAGGTGAACAAGTTACAAAGAAGTGTTTTTGGCTAAACATTGGTTATCTTAAGGAAGTTTGTAAATCATAAGAGCATAAAGAGTCGCGTCACATCATGAGTAAAATTCAAAAAACAATATTAAAAGCAGTCACAGAGTTTTATTCCAGTAAGTGGCGCATGGATGATTTTCTCACTGAAGATGATATTCGTTGTAGGCTATATACAAAACTTGAGTCCGCACTAAACGGAAACAGAAATGTGAATGTGCATGCTGAGGTAAGATGGTACGGAAGGAACAATGACTTGAAATACCGTTCAGATTTGGTTGTACTTGATCACAGAAATCTTAATGTCAATCCTGTTAGGTTGCCTTCGAAAGGGTATTCATTCAATAAATACTACTGTATCATCGAAATCAAATTACGCAGATTAAATAACAAAGAAAGCAACACTAAGTACGATAGAATTATTGCTGGAGACCTTGAAAAACTATCAAGAATTTCCCAAGAAACAGGCGGAGAGTATGATGACAACAAAAGTTTCATCCTGATTGCTTTTGATAAAAAGCGTAGTAAGAAGTTATTGAGTATAAATCGATTCGGAACTCCTGTAGAGTGGCAGAATTGGTAAAAATATGTTTGGGTATTATCAATTTTAACCATGAGGCAATCACTACAAGATTTAATAGAGAAGACAGTAGTTTTGGAATATCATTTGCCACACTCAAGCAAGTCTATTTCAGCCGCAAAGATTAGCACCGACCACGATCATTGTTACTCTGCTTATGATACGGAGTCTTTGAAGGAAATAATTTATAATGCCCTAATAGATTTTTCTTTTAATGAATATGATATTGACCCAGACGACTATGCAAATCTACACGCTCGAGCTCTGGAAACAAAAATTAAGTACGACAGTAATGCCGAAGATTTAGAGAAAAGTAAATATGGTTTTTATGGCGAAATACTTCTTTTTTCAATTCTGCAAGTGATATACGGTACCAAACCAATAATTGCTAGGGGCTATTTTTATTCTCCATTAGAGAACTCCGAACCAAAGGGATATGACGCCTATCATTTAGTCGAACACAATGACACTGTTGAACTGTGGTTCGGAGAGGCAAAGTTTTATAAAAATTACAAAGCGGCAATCAACAGTGTTCTTGGTGCAGAAGATGCTTCTAAAGGACTTCAATCTGGCTGGAAGTTAGAAAAAGTACTTTCAAAAAAGTACCTAAGTAAAAACCTGTTAGCAATTATTGATAACAATAAAAACAATCTTAACATCGACACGAAGAACAGTGTAGTTGGGAAGCTCATTGATGCATGGCGGTCCAACCCTCAAATCGTTTTAGCCGAAGAGCTGGAGAAATACAACGTAAAATTTGTTTACCCAATATTTCTCCTCTATGAAGGTGAGAAAGACTACGATGCTAGTATCAAAAAGATACCCGAGTACGTTGATCAAGTGCATGACACACTTAAGTCTGATTTATCAATAGATTTCTCCCTTTTTTTCATTTTGTTACCAGTAGATGATGTGGGTGGGATTAAACGCGATGTAATATCATGGATAGAATCAAAAAAGGAGCTGATGTCATAACGTCTATAAATAAATATAGAAATGATGAGATTCGTGACCACGAGCTTATAACCGTGGTCAATTCTTATTTTGATGATATTAAAAATCAGCCTTTGTCACAAGCTGATTTTCAGTTCTTGAAATTCATATCAAACGTTGTTGGCATACCTCATTATTTCGACTTGCTATCAAAATTCAACAAAATCGAAGACTTTGAGGTATTCAATTTGAATACTTTTTCAGCGATATTCTACGAGAGCGTCCTTCATAGATCAGAATCACTAAAATTACACAAATATCAAAAGACTGTTGTTGACACGTTTAAACGAGGGGAGCTTAATAGGTTTTTTCTGTCAGCCAGCACTTCCTTTGGAAAGACTTTTGTTGCCTACGAAGTGATTAGGAAAATGAAGTATAAAAATGTAGTTTTGATTTTCCCTACGATTGCTTTGTTGTCAGAAAATCTTGAACGTATCAATACAAACAGTGAGTATTCTGATTTAGAAACCGAATACACAATTCACACATTGAGTGAAGTGGATGATATTGGAGATAAAAATATTTTTATATATACACCAGAGAGATTCCTTTCTTTTCTCGAAAGAAATACGAAAAACATTACATTTGATTTTGTGTTTATTGATGAGGTGTACAAAATAGATAATGAATATATTGTAGATGACCAGACAAAAGAAAACGAGCGTGATGTCGCATATAGAATTGCAACACACTACTCACTTAAAGGGGATACCGATATTTTAATGGCAGGTCCTTATATTGAATTTTCCAAATCAGACACGAACTCATTCAACCTCTTTCTAAAAGAAAATCATGTTAAAGTATTAAATTTCAATAATATTGAAACTGTAGGCAAAAAATATGTCGAGGTGACAAATAGAAAACAACTGATTGTTGATGAAGGTTTCATAGTAAATTTTGAAAATAACAGAAAGATTCAAAGATTGATGAAAATATTGTCTGACTTGGAGAAAAGAAATGAAAATACAATTTTATATTGCCCAAGAAGAGGTGATGTAGAGCGATATGCAAAGTATATTATCAAATCGGAAAATAATAACAGATGGGATTTTTCTGGTTATGAATTTTTCATAAAGCATCTTGAAGAAAATTTTCATAAGGACTGGGTTCTAATCAACGCATTGAAGAATGGTGTTGGTATTCATCATGGACTTGTTCCAAAATATATCCAGAAGGAGATAGTTTCACTTTTCAATGAAGGGAAACTATCTATATTGATATCGACCACAACCATCACTGAAGGAGTAAACACATCAGCTAAAAATTTAATTGTAGTGCAATCAAAAAAAGGGGATAAAGATCTTAAAAGATTTGATGCAAAAAATATCGCTGGCAGAGCTGGTAGGTTCCAACATCACTATAGTGGTAGGGTTATTGTCTTACAAAATAAATTTATGGATGCTGTTGATTCCAGTCCTTTGGAAATTAAACACAAAAACTATGACGTTAACTCGGTCAAGGATGAAATCGATTTGTTTTATTCAAAAGAGCAATATCTTAGTATTGAAGATTTAGGGAGAAAGAAGAATATTGTACAAGAACAGCTTGAAAGAGAAATCCCTGAAGAAATCATGGACAGATTTAAGGTTGTTAGCCGAGAAGACAAGATAAAAGTTTACGACAGGATAAAGGAGTTGACTCAAGACGAAAGAGCACAGATAAGAAAACTTATTGCCCATATAAACACTTCTTCAGGAGTAGATTTTGAGGGTCTACAAATACTGCTTAATGTAGTGCGACCAATTGTAAATAATGAAAAATTGTCATATTTAATAGACCAAAGAATTGGTGATAGGGAATATTCGCTATTTGTTTTCTTGCTTCATTATTACATGCGAGATGGATTTGCTGGGTCAATGCGATTTAAGATTGATAAAGGTGGTAAAGTTGATGAGGCAATAAGACAAACAGCTGATTTTATCTACAACACTTTGAAGTACCAAGCAGTTAAATATCTCGGAGTATTTAATTTGATGTACAAGTTTATTCGCACAACAGAAACCAACAAAACATTTGATGAAGTGTCGGGTATAGATATCTTGTTGTTAAGACTGGAATATAATGCGTTGACGGAAGAGGGTCGTCTTGTTGGAGACTATGGGGTGCCCCATAAAATCCTTGAGTTCTATGAAAACCCGAATTCGGATTTTGCTAAAGAAATCAGTGATAGTTTTGATGAATATGAGAGAAGTGTGTTTGAGAAAGTTAAGAAGATTGTTGAAGGAAATTCAAATTAGGATTCACTTAGTCCTAATATCAACGTCTTTATATCTAAAAAATAAATTAAAAATGAAATTTACCTTCTGGGGAGTATCCTGTTGCAGTAGGAGAAACTAAGTTGTTTAAAATATCACCCATATCTTTTCTAAGGTATATGCGACTTATTCCGTCACTGTTTTTTCCCATCAAATATTTTCCAGTTTTCCTTTCAAGCGTTCCTGAGATCACTGCCCCCACAAAATTTTGATAACTTGTTTTTTTTGCAAGTGGACTTTCATGATCGAATTTTTCATACATATCACCTTCCATTTCAGCCTGAGGGTGTTTTGAGTGATTATAATTCCACCAAACAGACACTTTCAGTTCTCCGTAACCTATATTTCTCCATAGAATAATGGATTCAAATCCTACAAGTTTTGTTTGAAGATGTCCAAATTCTTTTTCATCTCTTTCATCATTAATATAATCTAAGGAAATACATCCTTTCTTAAGCAATTCATTTACTGCAAGTACAAGCAATCTTCTATATTTATGTATTTGTACATTCATCAACAACATAATAGCTCAATATCCCTTATTACAAAACTAGCATAAAACGCATCATTTCTGACGCGTCTCGTGCTAGCTCTAACTGGCGGAGGGGGTGGGATTCGAACCCACGGTACCTCTCGATACGCCTGTTTTCAAGACAGGTGCTTTCGACCTCTCAGCCACCCCTCCAGTACACAATATTCAATTGAGTGTGGTTATCTTACCAGATTTTTTCTTTTTTGAAATACTTTACCTTTCCACTGTAATTTGAGTGTATAAAATGCTATGCTCATAGCAATGATAGGTAGAGTTATTGGTGTAGACTATGGCGCGAAGCGTGTTGGAGTTGCTGTTTCTGATGATGCACAGTTTTTTGCGTTTGCAAAAGATGTGCTACCGAACGATGACACCCTCCTAGAAAAAATAGCAGAACTTGCTCGAAAGGAAGGCGCAGAAAAGATTGTTGTAGGTGAGGCGGATAATCCTGCTGGTGGTGAGAATGCAATAGTGCATCGTATTGCTATTTTCTCACGTGCTCTTGAAGTGAGGACAGGGTTAACTGTTGAGGAGGTGAGTGAGATGTACACCAGTGCAGAAGCTCGTCGCGCTCTAGAAGATAAGGTAAAAACAAGGAAAAATAAAAAAATAGATGTAGATGCAGCAGCAGCAGCTCTTATTTTACAAACTTATCTAGATAAGCAACGCCAGGAAATTAAAGAAAGTACAAGTAATTAAAAAAGTATGGTTTCAATAGAAGATTTTAAAAAGATCGAAATGATGATCGGAAAGATAGAGTCAGTAGAACGGGTTCCTGACACTGACAAGCTTTTACGTCTCACGGTTGATTTCGGAGAAGAGGAACCTCGGCAAGTGGTATCAGGTATCAATGAGTATTTTGAAGATATACAAACCCTCGTAGGGGTAAAGTGTCCATTCGTTACAAACCTTGAGTCGAGGAAGATCAGAGGGCTTGAGAGTCAGGCAATGATACTTGCAGTATCAACAAGTGATGGGGTGTTTTCAATTCTTGAACCTACGCTGAATGATATCCCTGTTGGCACCACGCTATCTTAGTATATGAAAGGTTTGTGGAAGTGGTTTCAAGGTAAGGCGGGCTCAAAGTATGCTCAGTTTTGGCTCATTGCTCTCTCTTTTGGAGAGACGGTTTGTCTACCTTTGATTTCTGAAATGCTCCTCATTCCTATCCTTGCAGCACGAGCAGGGAGGTGGAGGTACTATGCAATGCTCACAACACTTGCATCTATTGTCGGGGCAGTTGTCGGCTACCTGCTTGGTCTCTATGTCTTTGAACCAGTGGTGCAGCCACTTATACATTTCTACAACCTTTCTGAACAGTTTGCATATGTAGGCGAGCTTTACGCTGGGAATGTGTTTCTCTCTGTGCTCACTGCTGCTTTTACACCAATACCTTTCAAGGTGTTTGTGCTTGCTGGTGGTTTCTTTAAAGTTGCATTCCTACCTTTTATGATAGCAACAGTCGTTGGAAGAGGATTACGTTTCTATCTTGTTGCTTGGATAGCTAATAAGTTTGGACCACGAGTTGCAGAGAGGTATATGGATCATTTCAACTACATCACCATCGTTGTTCTTCTCCTTGTTGCAATAGTAGCTGCGGTGTACTTTGATCTACCCGAATTGCTCTGGTAAGTGTTGTGTACATTTTTGCGAGGTAATACCTCATGAAGCGTGTATACTTTATCTTGACAGCAGTGTCTATGCAGAACAGTTCTATTCAAAGAAAAACAGTGCAAGGTTTGGTACGAGCATTTCCTGTACCAAAGTATTTAGCGATGCCAGCCGTTGGTTTGGATATTTCTGATTACGCTATCAAGTATATTTCACTCACCAACAAAAAGGGTAGGAGAAATCTAGAAACATATGGAAAGATAGATCTCCCACTCGAGGTTATTGAACGAGGTGAGATAAAAGACATGGAGACAGTAGTGAAATTGCTCACTCGACTTCGTGATGAATATAACTTTAACTTTGCGCATCTTGCACTTCCAGAAGAGCATGCCTACCTTTTTCAAATGTCTGTACCAAAAGGGACACGTACTGAGGTGGAGCAGAAAATAGAATTTCATCTCAAGGAGAATGTTCCAATAGAGGCAAATGAAGCAGTGTTCGATTTTTCAATATATAGGAAACATAAAGACACTTATGATGTGAATGTCTCTGTGTACCCACAGGGAATAGTTATGCAGTACATGAGTGCCTTAGAGGAGGCAGGGTTTACACTCCTCTCTTTAGAAATAGAGGGTCAAGCAACAGCTCGTACGTTGCTTGGTGGTGAAAATGATCGACCTGTTCTTGTTGTAGACATAGGTAGAAATAATTCAAGTGTATCTATCTCAACACAAGGAGAAGTAACTTTTACTGCGAGTCTCGATGTTGGTGGCGACCACTTTACAAGAGCTATTGCGAGGGATTTGAATATTTCTTTTCAGGAAGCAGAAAAATTAAAGAGAAAGTATGGTTTGCGCGACACAGAAGAGAGTGAGATGGTGTTCAATTCTTTTGAGCCAGTGATTGCAAATTTTGCCCAGTCAATACAAAAACATATTATGTACTGGCATATGCATATGAACAGTACTGGTACAGAAGAAGAAGAGGTGTCCCGAGTAATTGTTGTAGGCGGTAATGCAAATATTGCGGGTCTT
Source organism: bacterium (assembly GCA_003252295.1). GTDB lineage: Bacteria > Patescibacteriota > Minisyncoccia > Phycocordibacterales > UBA12088 > UBA12088. The sequence goes on along the minus strand of QKEV01000013.1, from coordinate 79,031 downwards.
GTTGAGTACCTTGAAGCTGTACTTGAACTGTCTGTTGAGGTTGGTGATGTCTGGAAGAGAGTGTTTTTCTACGATGAGTATGTTCCTGATATGCACGCAAGTAACTCACTCGAGTATGCAACTGCGGTAGGGCTTGGTCTGAGAAGTCTCTCTAGAAGTGAATAGGTATGTTTCAAAATTTACTTTCAAAGAATAGAAAAAAAGAATTAACTGTGGAGTATGCATTGCGTGTGCTCAACATGACACTTTTCTTTTTTATTTTGGGAATAGGTGTTGGGGTGATAGCACTATTTCCAAGTTACATACATGTGAAAGGTGAGATAGAGCAGAAAGAAAGGGAGTACAGTGATCGACAGACAGAGGTGGAAGCAAATAAAAAACTTAGTGAGGAGCTAGAGTATCATCAGTACATGACGTATGTGCTGAAGGATATGTTAGAGCAAAAAAAGTTTACAAACATTTTCAAAGAAGTGACAGACCTTCGTCCAGAAAGGGTAACAATTATTGGTTTTTCTTACAATCGAAAGGAAAACAGAATGACGTTAGAGGGTGTTGCAAAGACTCGTGATCTCGTTGCGCCTTTTGCACGAACGCTTGAGGAGAGTGAATATTTTGAGTTAGTCCCGATACCGATTTCTGATTTGGCAAAGAATACAGATCTGCCTTTTACACTGGATATGCAAATGGCAAAAGAATAGTGATATGAAAAATATTTCAACAACACAAAAGATAACAATAACTATCATTCTGTTTATGGTGGTTGCTTTGTTTGGTTATGTTCAGTTGTATAAATATGTACGATCACAACAAGAGAAACTTGTGACACTTGAACAAGAACTACACTCAGTAGATGTTGTTTCTGAAAGTCAACAGGAAGTGAGGCACTTTCTCGATGAAACTGCGAGCGACAGAGAGGAGTTTAATAAGTACTTTGTTTCAATTGAAGATCCAACACCTTTCTTGGAGCAAATAGACATGATTGCACAGACTGCAAGTACTGCTGTTGAGGTGAGTGAGCTTGATATGAAGTATGTTGATGACGATAAGCTCCTGTCAAAATATCCGAAAGAGCTGCAGAAAGAGGTGCAACTCATTCTTTCTGTTGAGGGTGAATGGAGTGAGGTGTACCATTTTCTCGTCTTACTTGAACAACTTCCTTATGCGCTCTCTATACTTAATGTTGCCTTCTCGCTAGAAAATGAAGAAATGCTTGGTGGTTTACTGAAAGGGAAGGTGCATTTGGTTGCTCACACAATATAGATAACAAATGGAAAACAAGTATAAAAAAATCATACAGAAGATACAGGAGGTCTTTAAACATAAGAAGATCATAGGTGATGATTTTCCTGTTGCAAAACATTGGCGCATGATACTTGTGTTCGTGTTACTGGTTGGTTTGGTGTTTGTTGGTATAGGTGTTTACGTGTACTTTACACTGGAGCTTATGAGGGAAAAAGCACTTTCAGAAGAGGTGCATCAGATACAAACAGCCATCCCTAATAAAGATGGAGTAAAGTATATAGTTGACCAATACCGTGCCAAAGAAAATTCTTTTATTGAAACAGTAAGTGTTCCTCCTCAACCTTTTGATCTTGGTTTGATGGAATCAGAGATTGAGGAAGATGGGAGTGCTGAAGATGGTACTGAAGATGAAGGTAATGTTACTGAGGAAGTAACAGAGAGCGGATTAGAAACTACTGAATAGTTCTTGAATGAATCGTGTACTTGCGGTAGTGTATACTTCGACTATTGCCTTCGTAGCTTAATGGATAAAGCTGGGGTGTGAGAACGTGCTTAAGCCACGTTCGCAAGACCTTTTGAGGTATTTCTGGAACTTGTGAACAGAAATATCCAAAAGGTGTACAGCTCCCGTAGGGAGATAAGCTTGCTTAGAACACCTACGGATAATATTCAAAAAAGACACAGGTATATGTATACAAGTTTTGCCTTCGTAGCTTAATGGATAAAGCTGGGGTGTTCTAAGCCCTAGATGGGGGTTCGATTCCCTCCGAAGGCACAGTGGCAAAAATTCCTAACCTTATGTAAGGTTAGGAATTTTTGCTGCTTGCTGTTTTGTGTGGGAATCGAACCGGGCGCAGGCGCGCGTGCTAAGGCACGAGTAAGCGCCGAGCCGAGCCTACGAGCACTTAGCATAATTGGAGTCGGAGCGAACAATTATGCTTAGTGACTTGGAGGTTCGATTCCCTCCGAAGGCACAGGTGACTTTTTGGTAAAATATGATAGTATTTCATTCGATACATATGCGCGTTTAGCTCAGTTGGCTAGAGCATCTCGTTTACACCGAGAGGGTCAGGGGTTCGAGTCCCTTAACGCGCACCAGAGACACTTCGCCTCCGATACGATAAGTATTGGAGGCGTTAGTGTTTCTCCGCGTTAAGGGACTCGAAGAGGTTACCTCGTATTTTGGGAATGAAATGAACTAAAATACAGGAAACCTGTACTGCTCCTGTAAGGAGAGAGTCCCTTAACGCGCACCAATACAAAACACCCACCATAAAGGTGGATGTTTTGATCTACTCCTTCGGTACTAAGTTTAAAAGTGTGATTTGGTTTCTTGAGCCCAAGCGCATGGGTGGTCCCCAGGTACCGGTACCGGGGGAGATATGAAGATAGTAACCTTGCTCTTCGTAGAGACCGTTGAGGTTGCGAAACGCTGCACGAACAAGTAAGTTGAACGGGTATATCTGTCCATTGTGAGTGTGTCCTGAGAGCATGAAGGTAACGCCTGCGGCACGAGCTACCTCCCAGTCAGCAGGGGAATGGTACATGAGTATGGTTGGTTTGTTGCCGTCGAGTGTAAACGTATCAAGCACATCATTGAGTGAGGTGCCACGGGGTAGACTCTGTCTGTCGTTTACCCCTACAACCTGCACACCCTTGTACTCAATGAGTTCATTTTCCAAGAGTTGCATCTTGAGAGTCCCTAGTGTGTTTCGTACCTTGTCGAGTCCTTCGTACTGTTCGTGGTTGCCGTTTGAAAAGTATGCAGGTGCATTAAAGCTGTCGAGTACCGTGAGCATTTCTGTGTGAATAGGTGCAGAACCATCAAAGAGATCTCCGGTGATGAGTATGAGGTCAGGATTGAGAGCGTTTGTTTTTTGTACTACCTCTTGCAGGTACTTTTCTCCATGCACGGTACCTACATGGATGTCTGACAGATGTACTACGTGTAGTGGTGTACTGAGGTGCTCAAGTGGTACGGTGTACTCCTTTGTGATTAGTTGCCGACCTTGTACGAGTGCGTACACAGAGAGACCAAGGGTGACAGTAATTAGTACGGTGAGTACTACACGTGAATCAAATCCAGTCGTGATGTGTACGAGTCCGTATACGAGAAGTACTGAGAACATGAGAAACAGTACACCCAGCCATACTGAAGCAACGTAGTAGAACAGGGTGCCCACGATATGATCCGTACTACGTACTACCATACTCGCAAGGAAGTAGAGTAGTGAGAAAAAGCTCAACACGAGAAAAGAGTGGGGAAGGGTAACGTTATACACCCTTGAGATGGGTGTATACACTACCCAATGCATGGAGAAGAGTACTCCCCATGCAACCCCTATAAACAGAACAAAATTCCACCAATGCATATCAATAATCACTTACTTATATAGCATTGTACTCCTCATCAGTTACTTCTCCGAGCCACTCTGCAGGTCCAGTATCTACTCTGGTACTCATACCTATATGGGTAAAGTGACTGTCTGGTGCAGCACCGTGCCAGTGCTTTACGTTGATAGGAATCTCAACTACATCTCCTTTCGTGAGACGGCGTGCTGGCTTTCCTTCTTCCTGGTAGTAGCCAACTCCTTCGGTCACAAGCAAGAGTTGCCCTCCTGGATGTGAGTGCCAAAAGGTACGTGCACCTGGTTCAAATTCTACGTTGTATGCTTGTGTGTTGTATACACCGTCAGTATCAGGTATGAGCATGTTTACGTATACGTCGCCGGTAAAGACTGCATTTGGTGCCTTGTCGCCCCTTGGGAAGATAGTATCTTCTTGTTTTGTTTCGTTGTTCATAGTATTTGTTTTTATTTGGTTGAGAGGTAGGTTTTCTTTTGTGTGGTTGTCAGTGTTTCTTGCTACTTGAGCAACTACAACTATTGCAACACACAGTACTCCCAAACCTATCCATGTTGTTAATTTTGTAGACTTACCTTCCATATAGTTACTTCAAGTTCTCCTTAAAGAATGTGTCAATCTTTTCAAATGGAATGTAGTCCTTGTCGCCTCCATCGTAGAGGTCAATGTGTCGTGCTTCTGGAACAACTACGAGTTCCTTTGGTTCAGCAGCCTTCTCGTACGCTTCCTCGGTGTAGTACCTTGAGTGAGCATTTTCTCCCATTATGAAGAGGATTGGTCTTGGTGAGATCTCCTCTAGGTGTGTCATGAGAGGGAAGTTCATGAAGGCGAGGGAGCTGGTCAAGGTAAAGTTTGGCATCGTGTTTGGGTGCCATCCTCTCTCCATACCGTAGTACTCGAAGAATTCTGACATCACTTCTGGTAGTCCTTCAGGAAGTGTTTCTGCTGGACCGTCAGTTGGCCAACCACCCTCGGGTACTGCTGAGTATCCGTTTGCAAAGTCTGTCCATCGTTGCTCTGCGAGTTGTACTTTCATTTGCTCACGTGCCTCATCGGTCAAAGAGTAAGCAAAGCCATCTCGCACCATACTGCTTATGTCATACATGCTTGCTGTGGCAACTGCCTTAATGCGCGGATCAACTTGTGCTGCAGTGAGAGCAAAACCTCCACTACCACAAATACCTATTGCACCTATCTTTTCTCTATCTACAAAAGGTAGTGATCCAAGAAAGTCTACACCTGCGCTAAAGTCCTCAACAAAGATCTCAGGCGAGGACACGTCTTTAAAACTTCCCACACCACCACTGTCGCCGTTGTATGATTCGTCAAAGGTGATTGCCACAAATCCTCGTTCTGCCATGTTTTGTGCGTATATACCCGCACCTTGCTCTTTGACACCACCGTATGGCGTACCGATGATGAGTGCTCGGTGCTTCTCTGACTTATCAAAGTCTTTACTGAGATACATGTCACCGGCAATCTCAATGCCGTAGCGATTTTTATATACGACTCGCTCAACCGTAACGTTGTCACTGAGTTCAAAAGTTAAACCGTCAATGTCAACTTCTTTTGTTTCCGTTGTTGCTTTTGTGTTGTTTGTCATGGTTCTAAAATTAACAATAATAAGTAGGCAGGCAGCAGCGACTGCCAAAATAGTAAGAATGGTTTTATTCATTTGTTTTTGTGTTGGTTAACTAGTAATAGTTGGTATTTGTGGATGTTACTGAAACCAATAATGGTGTTTTACTTTTTAAGTTTTTTCTCGTGTCGCTGTAGCTCAGTATCGTAGATGTCTATTTTTGCATCGAGTATCTTCAGGGTTTTCTTTAGTTCTTTTATTTTCTCAGCAAGCTCATCTCTCTGGGTGAGTAGTATTTCCTTTCTGCGTTTACTTGTCCCTGCTCCCTGCATGAACAGGTCGACATACTCTTTGAGCACTTTTACAGGTAGACCGGCACTGCGCATACACTTGATAAACTCTACCCATTTGATGTCGATTTCACTGTAGTCCCTTGTGCCGCTCTCTCTTCGGTTGACGCTCGGGATGAGCCCCATTTTTTCGTAGTACCGTAGGGTGTCGGTTGGGATGTTGTATTTTTTACTTACTTCAGAAATATTCATAACGTTATGTTTGATGTAATTACGTATAGTACTATAGTCCTTGGAGTTAGCTCCAAGTCAAACTTTACAAGCATGGTTATGTGTTGTAGAAATCAAATTTATTTTTTGTCCATATTTAAATCATTTGAAATCATGTATCACTTTGTTGTTTCAATAGGAAATGTGGTACTCTTTTGGGTACATGAGCGATAAAAAAAGTGAGTTCCACTGCATTGTGACTGGACGGGTACAGGGTGTTTCGTATCGTAATTTTGCGCACGCTATGGCTCTCGATCTCAACCTCACTGGTTTTGTTGCAAATCTTCCGGACGGTTCTGTTGAGGTACTTGCTCAAGGAGAGTATGGTGTCCTCAAGGTTTTTAGGAACCATCTTGTCGTAGGGCCTGATACTGCTCGTGTCAAAAATTTATATGAAGAGTGGAGGGAACCTACACGGGAGTACGACAGTTTTAAAGTAGTACATATTGGATAAAAGAACGTATGAGTGATACAAATAACACCCTCAGTTGTGTGGGTATGATCATGGATGGTAATCGACGCTGGGCACGTGAGCAGGGTGTACCAAAGCTCGAAGGTCACCGAAAGGGGTATGAGAAACTTCGGGAAGCAGTTGAGTGGTGTAAGGAAGAGAATATCAACCATTTGGTAGTGTATGCATTTTCAACTGAAAACTGGGAACGCGAGGAGGATGAGGTTGGTTACTTGATGGGTATGATGCGAAAGCTTTTGAAGGATGACCTTGCGACACTTCGTGACGAGGGGAGTGCCATACATATTGTTGGTGATCTTGCTCGTTTTCCAGAAGACATACAAGAGCTCATACAGAATCTCCATGACACAAACCCAGCTGATGCTGTGCAACATCTTTGGGTTGCTGCGAGTTATGGAGGCAGGGCAGAGATACTTGCTGGCGTAAATAGACTTTTAAAGGAAGGTAAAGATGTTGTTGATGAGGTGGGTTTTAGTGAGGTGCTCTGGACCGCTTGTATGCCTGATCCTGAGGTGATAATACGCACCGGTGGTAAAAAGCGACTTTCTAACTTTCTCACCTGGTCTAGTGTGTACTCTGAACTCTTTTTTATAGATACATTCTGGCCGGCTTTTTCGAAAGGAGAGTTTCTTGAAATTGTTAATGAATACAAAGGGGTAGGAAGGAATTTTGGAAAATAGCATGATACAGACTTTGCAAAAAGAAAAAGATTTGGTAGACAAAAAAATACGCACGTTATTTGAGGAAGCAGGAGATTTACCAATGTATCACATGCTCCGTTACTTCATGGGGTATAGCAATGATCTCAAAACTCCTTCAGAAGGAAAGCATGGCAAGCGCACTCGCAGTGCACTCCTCTTGCTAACCGCAAACATGTACGGTGGTGCAACGAGTGCACTTGATCTTGCTGCGGCCATAGAGTTGTTCCATAACTTCACCCTGGTGCATGATGACATTGTAGATAATGATGAGATGCGAAGAGGGCAGGAGACCGTGTGGAAGCTCTGGGGTGTTCCTCATGCAATAAATTCCGGTGATGCACAGCTGCTCCTCACTTCACGAGCATTACTCAATGCTGCATATACTGATTCAGTGCATGGCACGAAAGCGGCACAAACACTCAACAACCATTTTCTCGAGGTGTGCGAAGGACAGTACCTTGATTTTGAACTCACTGATAAACAGGTTGGTGATACTTCTGTTACAGAGGAAAGGTATTTTGAAATGATACGAAAGAAGACTGCGGTACTCGTTGGTGCTGCAACCGAAGCAGGAGGTGTTGCTGCAGAGTGTCCCGAGGAAGATGTTTCAGTACTCTATGAGTATGGAGAGGCACTCGGTATGGCGTACCAGGTGAAGGATGACCTCGTGTCAGTTTGGAGTAATACTGAGGAGACAGGAAAACGAGCGTACGGTGATGTGTATGAAAGGAAGAAAACATATCCGGTGCTCTACACCTTGGAACATGGAAATAGGGAGCAACTCATATCACTCTATACAAAAAAAGAAGAGCTCAGTGACTCTGAGGTAGGGGAGGTGGTGCAACTTTTTGAAGAGGCAGGGGCAAAGGATGCAACACAGAGAAAGTTAGAGGAGTATGTAGAGCAAGCAAAGAAGTGTGTTACAAAACTTTCGATACATGATGAGGATAAAGAAGTATTGTCTTCTATAGTACGTAAGGTGGTGGATACCGCCGGTACGTTGGCAAAAACAGCCGTGTAGTATGTTTGTGCCTACTGTAGTTTATGAGGACGGTGACATCTTGGCGGTGAACAAACCTGCAGGGCTTGCTGTGCATGAGGATGGGAGAAGTGATGAGACAGTGCTCACTGACTGGGTTCGTGAGAACCATCCAAGCATGATAGGAGTGGGAGAAGAGATGTGCTTACAGAATGGCGAGGTAATAGATCGTCCAGGTGTAGTGCATCGTCTCGATAAGGACACGAGTGGTATTCTCGTACTTGCGAAAAATCAGGACACGTTCCTGTTTTTGAAAGATCAGTTTAAAAACAGGGAAACACAAAAGACCTACCATGCGTTTGTGTATGGTGAGGTAAAAGATCTTACGGGAACCATAGACAAGCCAATAGGTAGGTCAAAAAAGGACTTTCGTCTATGGACGACACATGTGCCGAAAGGGAAGGTTCGTGAAGCCATAACCCGCTTTACCCGACTTGGAGTTGGGGAAGGGTTCTCATACATGGCATTTGAACCAAAAACAGGAAGAACACACCAGATACGTGTACATGCAAAGGCGATAGGTCACCCGGTGGTAGCCGATGAGCGGTATGCACCTAAAAAAGACCCTATCTTAGGTTTTACACGACTCGCACTCCATGCACGCGCTATTTCTTTTACCCATCCAAACGGTACCTACATGAGCTTGGAAGCGCCACTTCCGGAGGACTTTGTCTTTGCTGAAAAACAGCTCAATAGAGATTAGAAACCCTTTACACCTATTGCAAGCCGTGACTCCATGTGGTACAGTACCCCGCACTATGAGTGAACAAACCGTCATTTCATCTGTGAACACACAAGCCCGAAAAGAGCTTGGTATTCAGTCAGGAGATACTGTGCGAGTAACACAGAAAATAATTGAAAAGGGAAAGACACGCCTTCAGGTATTTGAGGGTATTGTGCTTATGGTAAAGCATGGCTCGGAAGCAGGAGCTACATTTACCGTACGAAAGGTGGCTAGTGGCGTTGGTGTTGAGAAGACCTTCCCATTGTACTCACCAATGATTGATAAGATTGAGATTGTAAAGCGAACGAAAGCTCGTCGTGCAAAACTCTACTACATTCGAGATAAGGCAACCAAGGAGATCCGTCGTGCTATGCGTAAAGCAAAAATGATGGGTATTGCGACAGAGTCTGATATTGCTGAGAAAGAGCGTGTAGCAAAGGAAGCAGAAGAAGCTGCAGCTGCCGCAGAAGCGGAACAAGCTAAGGCAGAGGAAGAAGCAAAGAAGGCAGAGGAGACGAAAGCAGTAGAGGAGGTTACTGAGGAAGCTAAAGAGGAAGAAAAAACAGAAGAAACTACTGAAGCAACAACCGAAGAGAAATAAAGCAAAATATTTTACTCAAACAAGCGACCACATGGTCGCTTGTTTGTTTTATAGACAAAATGGTCATACCTATGTATTATCTATACTCACATGCGCGGGTGGCGAAACTGGTAGACGCGTACGCTTGAGGGGCGTATGGGAGCAATCCCTTGGAGGTTCAAGTCCTCTTCCGCGCACAAAACAAAAAAGATCTAGGTTCTTCCTAGATCTTTTTTGTTTTGGTGTGTTGTGAGGACTTGAACCAGAAAGGGGGTCGGGGAAACTGGGTGTTTCCCCGTGGAGGAAGTACACGAAACTGTGGGTTTCGTGAGCGCAACGATCCGCCAGTTGGCGGAGAGTGAGCAGTGAAAGTCCTCCAACAGTAAACAAATATAATATTTAATGACGGGTGACCAGTAATACCAAGAGGTGTAATGCGATAAGCATTGCACCTCTTTGGTGTTGGTGGCTGACAGGGTTCGCCTCTCCCTACGGTCGAGGTCAACGTTTACATTGTCGCTTCGCTCTGTGTAAACGTTAGTCCTACGGTTCGAACCCAGACAGTAAAACACCATAGTGACAAAAAAGAACTCCTTATGTAAGGAGTTCTTTTTCATCACTGGGTGGCTGACAGGGTTCGAACCTGCGACCGCTCGGACCACAACCGAGAGCTCTACCAACTGAGCTACAGCCACCATACATGTTGCGCAATTGTGACACAAACAGGTTGTTTTTTCAAGACCCTAGCAACATATTCTTGCTATACTGCTTACATATAACTTAAAGAAGGTTTTATGGATTCAGATCTACTAGGAAAATACAGACATTTTAAAGGCGGTGAGTATGAGGTGTTGGGTTTGGTGAAGCATTCAGAAACACTTGAAGAATTGATTCTGTACAAAGCACTCTACGGAGAAGAGGGTATGTGGGTGCGACCCAAGGATATGTTTTTTGATGAAAAAGAAATAGATGGAAAGATGGTAAAGCGGTTTGAAAAAATTGATTTGTTGAGAATGTAGTGTAGTATCTGGTGTTAGGTGATTTGGGGTTTATACCTGTCGGGTCTGGAGCGGAGTATAGCTCTGAGCACTTTAAGTAGCGCTAACTACAACCCCAACAATGGCAACCGGTAGCCATCATCGCCCTTGGGACAACGTAACTACAACGTTGTCCCATTTTTGTATACGGAAACAAAGATTTTTACCTTAAGAATTAATTTTTAGTAAAAGAATATACGCTATTAAAACAGGCCTATCATTCTGAAACAAAAAGACCCCTATAGTCAGCAAGAGGTCTTTTTTTATTTCCTTCTTCTTATCTTATATTGTTGAAAAATGGAGCACAACAACAGCGATAAGGGAAAATCCTAGTATCGCGGTTACAATGTTTGTTGCAATGATGTGCTTCATCAAAGTTACAGACGTGTAATACCGTATATTCTTACATGGTACAATGGTTCCTAATGGAAGAAGAAAATTTACAGGAAGAAACAGTATTGGATACAAAGCACGAACCACATGAACATGCACATAAGAGGTTGCTGCTCGGTATTCTTGTGTTTCTCCTACTCGTCACATTTTTCTTTTACATTTGGCCACATTGGGGCGAAAAAATTAAAGAAACATGTTTAGGAGATGGGGAAGTGTGTGCAGTATCACTTTCAAATGCTACTATAAGTGGCACTGAAGAATAAATAGTATTAACAAAAGTATTTTTACCATGTCAGAAGAAACAACAAAAAAAGTTACTAGCCCATACCTTGTACCAGGTGCAATTATTGTTGCTGGGTTATGTGTATCATTTGCAATCTTTGCAACAAAGACCGCTCCACAGGAAGAGCAACAAAAAACCACAAAAACGGAGGATGTGGCGGAGGTACAAACAGATACTCTTGCTATAACCGAGCGTGATCATATCCTTGGTGCGGAAAACCCAGATGTGTATCTCATTGAGTATTCAGATTACCGGTGTGGGTACTGTGGTCTTTTCCATGCCACAATACTTGAACTTCTTGATGAGTATGAAGGTAAGTTAGCGTGGGTGTACCGTCACACACCATACCAACCAGGAGGGAAGGAGGCAGCGGTTGCGAGTGAGTGTATTGCAGAACAGTTGGGTAATGATGCTTTCTGGAGCTATACGAACGCGGCTTTTGAAGACCAACAAAATGTTTCAGTTACATGGAGTAAAAACAAGGCACTTGAACTTGGGGTAGATGAAGCAACCTATGATGAATGTATGGCTTCTGGTAAGTATGATTCACTACTCAATGAACAAACATTATCATCTCAGGAGCTTGGAGGCAGAGGCACTCCTTACAATGTGCTACTTACCCGTAAAAACGATATTATAAAATTTTCTGGTGCACAGCCAATTGATAGTGTAAGGATGTTTATTGATCGAGCGCTCAGTGTACTTGAGAATTAAGAAGCATGAATCGTTACATACTTGTTCTTTGTACTGTATTTTTGAGTACACTTGCAATTGCTGGTACGTACTACTACGTTGCAAACAAGGATAAGAATGAGCATGTTACACAGGATCAGCAGTCACCTACTATTGCTGATCCTTTTGCTTTACCTGATGGTAATGGCAACGAAATATCGCTCGATACTGTACAGGCGGAAGTAAAAGTGATCAATATGTGGGCAAGTTGGAGTCCATATAGTGCGGAAGAGCTTAAAGCGCTCAATACGCTTCAAAGTGACTACAAGGGAGAAGTTGCTGTTATTGCGCTCTGTCGTGACACTAACCCGATAGATGGAAAAGAGTACCTGAATGCTCAGTCGTTTGAACATGTCATTACCTATGTGTTTGATAGTACTGATGAGTACTATCAAAAAATGGACGGCTACGCTGTTCCTGAGACACTCTTCCTCAATGAGAATGATGAGGTCATTTTTCACCAACATGGACCTATGACCTATGGGGAGATGAAGAGTAAGATAGATACCATACTTACACAAACATGGTAGCACTTGAGACAGTATCATACCTTTCAGCTTTTATTGCAGGACTCTTCATGTTTCTTGCCCCTTGTACACTACCGCTTATACCAGCTTACCTTGGCTTTATTAGTGGGGTGACAGAAAAAGAAATTGCTGATGAAAAAACTGGTGCAAAAGCACGCCGTTTTGTATTGCTCCACAGCGTACTCTTTGCCCTTGGTTTTTCTCTAGTGATCATACTCTCAGGCACACTTGCTGGTTTTCTTGGTAGTGTTATTCCATATGAAGCAAGGGGGTTGTTTAAAATATTTGGAGGAGTACTCATTATGTTGTTTGGACTCTTTATGCTTGGAGTATTTACATCAAACTTTCTCAGTAAAGAAAGAAGAGTGAAGTTACCCCAATGGTTTTCAGTAGCTACACCAGTAGGATCTCTTCTGCTTGGTATTGCTTTTGCAACGGGGTGGACACCATGCTTTGGACCAGTGTATGGACTCATACTGTTCTATGCAGGGAATAGTGGTACGGTCATGGCGGGTACATTACTGCTTGGTGTCTTTGCTCTTGGTTTTAGTATTCCACTTATACTCTTTGCGTTACTTATAAGTCAGGCAAGTTGTATGGTTGAAAAGACACTCCCGTACTTGCATCTCGTTTCAAAGGTTGGTGGTCTAATTTTGGTGATTGTTGGGTTGAGTTATGTGTTAGGGAATACAGGTTTAACAAATTGGTTCTTCTACCTTTTTGATTTTATTGATTTTGATGGTGTGTCATTACATTACCTCTAGACAGTCTGCTTTTTATGCTATACTCACCTCGTATAAAGTTACACGTATTTAAAGCTAGTTTATATGGAACAAACAGATAAAACCACAGAATGCACGACAAGTTGCTCATCTATTGCACCGGGCGCTCGTGTATACACCACTCTCTCAATAGTGCTCATACTATTGGCAGCTTTTCTCTTTGCAGAGACCATTAAATCTTTCAAAGAGTATCGCTATATAGGAGGAGGTATCGCACCATCAAACGCTATTACCGTTTCTGGCGAAGGTGAGGTATTTGCTGTGCCAGATACAGCAGAGTTTACCTATACGGTTATGGAGGAGGCGGATACTGCTTCAGAGGTGCAGGACCTCGCAAAAACAAAAGCAAATGCTATCGTGAAGTCACTTGTTGAGAATGGTGTTGAGGATGCGGATATTAAAACTATCAACTACAACTTGAGTCCTAAGTATGAATGGAAGAAAGCAGAAACCTGTCTCACCTACAACTGTCCTCAAAACAGGGAGCAGGTGGGCTTTACCATTACGCTTACTGATAGGGTAAAAGTGAAGGACCTTGACCGTGCTGGTGAGCTTCTTGAGTTGGTAACCTCACAAGAGGTTTCAAGTGTGAGTGGTCTAACATTTACTATAGCTGATGAGGATGCATTACGTGAGGATGCGCGCAAACAGGCTATTGATGAGGCGCGAGCTAAGGCAGAGAAGCTTGCAGGAGACCTTGGTGTGTCACTCGTACGTATCGTAGGTTTCTCAGAGGGTAGTGACTATGCTCCGGTAGCACTGTATCGTTCAGCTGTTATGTATGATATGGCAGCAGGTGCAGGTGATCTGGAAGAATCAGTTTCTGTTCAACCAGGTGAGAACAAGGTAACCTCAAATGTAAACATAACATACGAAATTCGATAATTTTTGTTTGTAGTAAAACACTGGCACACATGTGCCAGTGTTTTTGTTGACAAATACGATATGCTTGGTATAAAAAACACAGTAGGTTTTCTGATTGAAATGTTACATAAAATACACATGGGGGTACGAGATGAAATGCAAAGATCCATTGTGTGGTGACGGGAGAATTGAGCTCAGTAAAGAGATTATCTTGGTAACAGGTGTTGCTTTTCCATGTTCTGTTTGTGGCAGGCTACACCATCTTCAGGGTGATGAGGTACATAAGACTGCCGTTCTTGCCTTTTCCCAAAATGAAAAAAAACCGTTGTATTGGCACAGTGGTGCCGTCTGGATCGATAAGCCAGCCAACCTTGTATGATACAAAGTATATAACCGCTTCAGTTTTCTGAGGCGGTTAACTCATTTCTTGACATCACGGTATTTTTTAGTACTATAGTCATATAACCAGCCCCGAGGGCGGTTTTTTTAAACAAGAGACCGATAGGTTTCTTTACATGCAAAAAGAAATTATGAATCGTTTAATGAATTATTTCCGTGCAACTCGTGGAGAGTTGAAACACGTAAGTTGGCCAACACAGCGACAGACTATCGTTTATACGTTGCTCGTGATTCTTATCTCCCTTGCTACTGCAGTGTATCTGGGGCTGCTTGATCACGGTTTAGCCCAGGCGCTTAAACATATGCTTCCTGGTGCAGCTATATAAAAAATAATACGCCTATGTCAAAAGAAGAAAATACATCCACTGAACGCAATTGGTATGCCATTCATACCTACGCTGGGTATGAGAAGGCTGTAGAGCGTAACCTACGTCAAAGAATAGAATCACTCGGTGTAGAGGACAAGATATTTAATGTTATCGTTCCAACAGAGAAGAAGATAAAGATAAAGGGAGGAAAACGAGTTGAGGAAGAAGAAAAGATATATCCTGGCTACCTCTTGGTGGATATGATTGTTGATGAGAATAGCTGGTACGTTGTTCGAAATACTCCGCGAGTTACTGGTTTTGTTGGTTCGGGCGTGCAACCAGTTCCTCTTGGTAAAACAGAAGTAGAGGGTCTCTTTAAGCGTATGAACAGTGATACAGTGAAGCATAAGATCGACCTTGCTATCGATGATGCAGTTATTGTTGCTGATGGACCATTTAAGGATCTTGAAGGGAAGGTCGGTGAGGTTGATGAGGAACGTGGAAAAGTAAAAGTGCTTGTGCCAATGTTTGGTCGCGAGACACCTGTAGAACTAGACTTCTTACAGGTACGTAGAGTGTAGTATTGATTAGCATGGATACTTAGAGTAAAGTATCCGAACATCAAATTTTGCTGAGTATGCTTCTAACTCGGCAGTAAAGATAAGAAAAATATGGCAAAAACAGTAGTAAAACAAGTTAAACTTCAAATTGAAGCAGGGAAGGCAAACCCAGCTCCACCGGTAGGTCCTGCACTAGGTCAGGCTGGTATTAATATTGGTGACTTCGTTAATAAGTTCAACGAGGCAACGCGCGATAAGATGGGATCAGTGATCCCGGTAGTGATCTCAGTCTACGATGACCGTTCATACGACTTCATCATGAAGACTCCGCCTGCTTCACGGCTTATTCTCAAAAAGATCGGCAAGCCAAAGGGGTCAGGAAAAAATCTTGTCTCAAAGGCAGGTATCATCACAAAGGATCAGATCAGGGAGATCGCTGAGGAGAAAATGGAAGACCTTAATGCAAATGATGTTGAAGCTGCAATGAAGATCATTGAAGGAACAGCACGTTCAATGGGTGTAGAGGTTAAATAGGTTTCAAAACTAAAAAACAAAAAACCGCTTTTGAGCGGTTTTTTGATACTCAGAACACTGAACTAAGAAGTCAGAATACTAAAACACAGGCGTCGCTATATACATGATGTTTGCCGTGTAGTCAGTTGCTGCTTCCTGAAGGGGAGAAACCTCTATTTTAAAAGCAACGGTGGTTGATCCAACACCTACACCAGAGCTGCTCGTGACAGGGCCGTCATTGAAGAAGACTTCAAGTGGGTTATTTATGAAGTCTCCACGGTATGCTGCCTCACCCACTCCCCAGTTGTCTGTTGCAAGACCTGAAATATCATCATCATCACTCGTTATACCCCAATGTCCATACGTGTCAGTGCTGCCAACGGTACCAGATGGTTTTGACCATGTGGTTGTTGAGGCAACAGGACTGCCGTCTGCAAATGCATCAATAGTTGCATTGTTGCCTGCAGTGAGTGTTTGATCTGCCTCAATAGTGACAGAAAAACCGTTTAGAGCATTCGTGTCTACACGCAGTTCTTGTGCGAGCACTTTTGGTACGTTTGGGGCAAGTGTGCCAAATGGTACGCTTGTTGCTGTAGTGCTAGCAGAGGTTAATACAGTCTCATCATTTACTGTAACCCCTTCATCGACACCGGTAACACTGAAGGTAAAGAGGGTACCAACAGCAGCGCTTACCTGCACACTCTCAACGATGGCAATACTGGTGTCCCCTGAATCTTCCATAGTTCCAGCAACTGATACCGTGTAACTGCCCTCATCGGCATGGTTAACCACTTGGTTTGCACCTGTGCCAGAAGCGGTAGCGTTCGTCCCGATTTCAATTGCAACAGCACTGTCAGCTGCTATAGCTCCACCACCACCATTACAGATTTCAATAGTTATATCTTGCCCTGAGATGGTGACTGCTGCATTGACCGCACCACAAACCGTATCAGTAGTAAGATCGACTGTATCATCCGTTATATCCACATCATCTTCAGTGATAGAAGTTACATCAAATCCAGTCGGCATGCTTATCACGATGGTAGATCCGTCAGCTGGAACACCGGTTGGTGTTGTGAACTCTATTGTATGGTCTGCACCAACTCCAGGAGCACTTGTTGAGATAGTGTCCTTGAGTGAGCTAAGTTGTGCCGCTTGTGCAACAAAGAGTGTGCCTGGAAGTCCAGTTGCCCAATAGGTGATAGCGAGTACAAGAAAAATCCCTACTTTTTTGTTAAGTTTATACATCTTTCGGTGTGATGTAGACATGATTGTGTGGTGGTTACTAAGGTAATAAAAAAGCAACAATGCAAAAAACATTGTTGGCAAGAATTTCAAGTTTTAAATTGAAGTGCTTTAGAGCGCTTTTGAGCAGGGGGTACATACAAGATAGCACCATGTGTGCAGTACATCTACTACCTCGATGTGGAAAAACCTATATAAAACAAGGTTTTTTTGGTCTACCTGCACAAGAAGTGTAGACCATAGAAACATTGACTATTATATAAAATTGTGGTAATCTGAGAAGAGTTTGAGGGTATGTACGCATGCACTCAAAAATGCACAAAACAGTGCATACTCATCTTTTTTAGCAGGTCGACATTAGTAAGTCATATGTACACAAATATGTGTGTACCTTTTGTATATGAAAACAAAACTAAACCACCGCCAAGGCGGGGTAAAGAAAAAAATCACGGCCCTCATACCATGCAGAAATGAAGAGGAGGGTGTTGGTGCCGTTATTGATGGTTTCAAACAGGTGGTAAAAACTCGTGAAGGATACGAGTTGGAAATTATAGTAGTTGATAACAATTCAACAGATGCTACTACGCGTGTTGCTCGTGAACATGGTGCTTTTGTGATACATGAATCTAATCCTGGAAAAGGAAACGCAATGCGTACCGCATTTGAAAACGTACCAAGTGACACAGACTATGTAGTCATGATTGACGGAGACAACACATACCAAGCAGATGAACTCTTCCGACTCATTGAACCACTCGAGTCTCGTTTTGCGAGTGTGGTGATCGGATCACGACTTACTGGAAGAATAGTGAAGGGTGCCATGAGCAGACGTAATCGATTTGGGAACTGGGTGTTCTCATTCTTGGTTCGTATGTTCTATCACGCAAACATCACTGATGTGCTCACTGGATACTTTGCATGGAACTACCATGCGTTAAATCGACTTCGTCCGTACCTGACAGCGGGTGATTTTAGTATAGAGATGGATATGGTAACAAAGATGGCTCGTCTTGGTGAAAATATATTTTGTGTACCGATCTCGTACATTGCACGAAGTGGTGAGTCAAACCTAAAACCGTTTAGAGATGGTCTTCGTATTCTCTTTGTGTTTTTAAAGAACTATTTTTGGAGTCCGGATGTATCGTACGTTGTAAAGGTTCCACACCTTAAGAAGCGACGTGTTTTTGCATAATATGAACAGCAAACATAACACAGCAAATGTAAAGGAAAAAAAAGCGTTGCATGATGAGTCTGTGCGTCGCATAGCATTCGTGTCAGATGCGGTGCTTCCGTATCATAATGGTGGTAAGGAAAGGAGACTCTATGAACTAGCAAAACGACTCGTGAGTGATTCATGTGAGGTACATGTCTATACCATGAAGTGGTGGGATGGACCTCGTGTGGTACAACATGAAGGTGTGCAATACCATGCGCTCTGTAAACAGTATCCAATGTATACTCGTGGCCGTCGTTCAATGTACGAGGCTATCATGTTTGGATTTGCCACCCTTAAACTTCTTTTTGAAAAGTTTGATGTGGTCGATGTAGATCATATGCCGTACTTCCCACTCTTTAGTGCGCGAATCGTAACTTGGATCAAGGGTAAAAAAATGTATGCAACATGGCATGAGGTGTGTGGCAGGGAGAAGTGGAACGAGTACCTAGGTGGAGTAGTTGGATGGGTAGCACACCTCGTTGAACAGCTTTCATTTCGTATGCCTGATGTTATCTTATCGAACTCAAAACATACCACAGCTCGTTTACGCCATGCTGGGGTGAGGAAAACTATTGAAACCATACCCCTTGGTGTAGATACAGAATACCTGCGTTCGGTGTATCCAGATGGAAATGAAAGTGATGTAATTTTTGTTGGTAGACTTTTGCATCATAAGCACATCGATACCTTAGTGAAAGCGATAGCAATTGTAAAAACTAGGTACCCAAACATAGTGTGTAATATTATTGGAAATGGTCCTGAAAAAATAACACTGCAAACACTCATTGGTAACTTAGAGCTCCAGAAAAATGTCTCCATTTTTGATTCAGTGAAGGCAGGGGAGCAGTACAAGTTTATGAAGGCATCAAAAATGCTCGTGCTTCCTTCCGTGCAAGAGGGGTTTGGGTTGGTTGTGCTTGAGGCTAATGCTCTTGGATTGCCGGCTATAACAACCTCACACACTAACAACGCTGCTAAGGATCTGATAGTTGAGGGGGTAAACGGATTCCTGACAGAGACAGATGAAACTGCACTGGCTGACAAGATAGTACAGGTGCTCGATAGTCGTCATGCAATGAATCCAGAACGTGATGTTGCACAGTATGATTGGAAATTTGTTGTGCGTAACCTTAAGCACGCTTTAGTATAAGTGGTATGAAGGAAGTCGTAGTAACAACTAGCTGGGATGATGGACATGTGCTTGATACGCATGTAGCAGAGCTGATGAAGCAGTATGGATTAAGGGGGACGTTTTACGTTGCTCCAAAAAATAGTGAACTAGGAGCAGGTGAATGTTTGAACGATGAAGCGGTAGCTAAACTGGCTGAGGTGTTTGAAGTGGGAGCTCATACCATGAGTCATCGGGAACTCACCAAACTTACACCGGTTGAGGTGCAGAACGAAATCATAGAGTCCAAAGAGTACTTAGAGAACATTACGAACAAGTCTGTGGTGAGTTTTTGTTACCCAAGAGGTAAGTACACAAAAGAAATCAGTCATATTGTTCGTGATCTGGGGTTTAGTAATGCTCGTACGGTAGAACGTTTTTGTTTTACAAAAAGTGAAGATCCATTTGCGGTACGCACAAGTGTACATACGTATAATCACTGGTCTGATGTGTTCCGCATGCTCGTGCTTACTCGTTTCAATATATTGACCTTCCTTCGCGTATGGAGACATTGGGATAGGCTTGCCATACTCATGTTTGATAGAGTAAGAGAAACAGGAGGAGTGTTTCACCTGTGGGGGCATAGCTGGGAACTGGAAAAAAATAATGATTGGAAGCGATTGGAGCGAGTGTTTCAACATATAGGAAAGAGGAGTGATGTTAGCTATGTAACAAATGGCGAACTGTACAATGAGTAACAAAGATACACAAAAGAAAACAGTGCTATTTGTAGCCCCATACTTTCCACCACATAGTGGTGGTCTTGAGCGTTACCTGTTTGAAGTGACGACACGTTTTGATACAGAGAAGTGGAGTGCTATTGTGCTCACAACAGGAGTAGGTAAAGAGTTGACCGTAGAGAAGGTGGGGGAGGTTGCACTGTATCGTTTGCCGATTTCATTCACTGTTTCAAATACGCCGTTTTCGTTTTCCTGGTTCCTGCAGGTAAAGAAGCTTCTCAAGGAACTCAATCCAGATCTCATTAACGTACACATGCCGGTCCCTGGTCTTGGTGATGTGGTGACACTGCTCAAAAAACGCAGTACACCACTTGTGGTGACGTACCATACGAATAGTATGAAGAAGGGGTACTTCTTGCTAGACCTTATTGTTGGGTTGTACGAGAGTATTCCTCTACGATTCCTTCTGTGGCGAGCTCACCATATCGTGTGTGTTTCTGATTCTGTACGCGAGGATTTTCTGAGTCGGTACAAACATAAGAGCAGTACCATCACTCCGGGGGTAGACACTGTACGTTTTATACCTGATGCAACCAAAAGGAAGGAGGGCAACATTCTCTTTGTTGCAGGACTTGGTGCGAAAGATGAACATAAAGGTCTCGATATACTCTTCAATGCGTTCGTTCTCGTAAAGAAAAAGGTGCCAGAAGCTCAACTTACCATCGTGGGAGATGGAGATAAGAGGGAGTGGTACGAAAGGAGAACTCGAGAACTCGGTATAGATGATGCGGTGCGTTTTACAGGTTACCTTGATGGTGCTGCATTAGTGGAAGAGTTTCAGAAAGCGAGCTTGTTTGCACTTCCAACGAAGAATGAAAGTTTTGGTATGGTTATAGCAGAGGCTATGGCGACAGGTCTTCCGGTGGTGAGCACCCGTGTTGGTGGTGTGCCACTACTCGTGGATCATGGTACGACAGGACTACTCACTGAACCTGGACGGGTAAAAGTTTTTGCGAGTGCCCTCATAGATCTCTTGCAAGATAAAAAGAAGAGAGAAGGGTATGGAGTAAAGGGGATGGAGAAGGTGAGTACCTTGTACTCATGGGAAGATAGGGTGCACTCATACAATGATCTTTTCCTTCGTATACTGGGTACGCAGGATGCTATTGCTCACCTGGTTGCCTACTACCCACCACATGTCGGCGGTATGGAGGTGGTGGCACAGGAGCTCGCAGTTGAGCAGTCGAAGAGAGGGAAGAAGGTGCACGTATTCACGAGTAATGTCGATGCAAAGCGGTACCCAAGTACAACAGAGATGGGAAACTGTTCAGTGCATCGCCTGAAGACTACTGAGGTAGCGCATACACCAATACTCTGGATGCTCCCGTATAGGCTTCTCACTCTTCCTAAAAACAGCGTGCTCCATGTACACCTTGCTCAGCTGGGTCTTCCAGAGGTGGCACTTTTGATTGCCCGTTTACGAAGTTTTCCATTAGTGTTTCATTTTCATCTTGATGTGGAACCATCAGGTATCTTAGGTCCACTCTTTGTGCTGTACAAAAAGTATATACTCGGTTTTGTTTTGAGGAGAGGGAACAGGGTTATTGTGTTTTCTGAAGAGCAGAAGCAGCTCGTTGTAGAGCGGTACGGTGTTGCAGAAGCACTCGTGCGTATTATTCCAAACGGTGTTGGTGAAGAGTACTTCAATAGAACAAGTGCGCATGATGACACTGCAATGTTGCAACTTTTGTATGTTGGACGGCTTACCGTGCAGAAACGGGTTGATAGGTTACTGCTCACCATGAAGCACCTCACCGACATTGCAGAGCTAACTATTGTTGGTGATGGAGAGGATAGGAAAAAGCTACAGCAACTTGCTGCAGATAAAGGTCTCAAAAATGTGACCTTTGCTGGCAGGAAAAATCCGGAGGAGGTACGTGCGTACCATAGAACTTCTGACGTGTTTATCACCACCTCGGACAAGGAGGGTATGCCACTTTCAGTACTTGAAGCGCATGCGGCAGGACTAGTAGTTGTTGCTTCTGATGTAATGGGATTGCGTGAGCTCGTACAGGATGCAGGCGTACTCGTTTCTCCGCAGACACCTGAAGCGTTCGCTGAAGCGGTGAAGCGTCTACACAACGATAGAGATGAGCTCGTCCGTTTGAAAAAGAAGAGTGTTCAACATGCCGAGCAGTTCACCTGGAAAAAGGTGGCTGACTCATGTATGACGTTGTACGAAGAACTGTTATGGAATTAAAACTGACAAAGAAAAATGTTATAGCAGGTGTTGTTGCTCTGTGGGCTATTGTGCTCACACTTTCTCTTTCTGCAAACACGATGTTTGGTGTGCTGTATCTTTTGGGTGTGCCGCTGTTTTTTATACTACCCGGTATACTGACGCTCGGCATTTTTAATCTTAGGCAGCTAAAGGGGTGGGGGACTGTGTTGGTATCTGTAGGTGTGAGTGTACTTGAACTTATGTTCATAGCACTTGCTGCAAACTGGTTCCTGCCATTTGTTGGAATATCTCGTCCACTTGATGCATTGCCGCTTTGGTTTCTCTTTAGTGTCGTTCTATTCACTCTTTTATATTTTTCTTTAAAAGATATAGAGGAGTTAGTTGTTCATGTACCTCGTTTTCTTATTGCAGAGACCAAGCTTGGTCTTGCCTTCATGCTACCACCTTTATTTTTTGTAGTGACGAGTATTGATGGTGCGGTACGACTCAATAATGGGATTGAAGACAACACCACGTTGCTCATGTTAGCCGCTATGGCGCTCTACAGTTTCTTAGTGGTTATCTTTGTAAATCGTATTGAGAAACAGGTAATACCAGCAATTCTGTACCTGAACGCACTTGCACTACTCTTCATGACATCACTTCGAGGATGGTTTGTGTCCGGCCATGATATACAACGTGAGTTTTTTGTCTTTCAGCTCGCAAAGGGTGCTGGTCTCTGGGACGTGTCTACCTATGTAGATGCGTACAATGCCTGCTTATCTATCACAGTGTTGCCGACACTCTTAGTCAACACATTACACATTGCTGATCCGTATGTTTACAAGGTACTCCTTCAAGTACTTTTTGCACTCGTGCTTGTATTGGTGTACCTCACCGCAAGAACGTGGCTCAACCACAGATTGGCTTTTCTTACTGGACTCTGCTTCATGGCGTTCCCGACTTTTTTCCAAGATATGCCATTTCTCATACGACAGGAGGTTGCTTTCTTGTTTTTTGGTCTCATGGTGTACGTACTCTTCGAGCGTCACTTATCACTCTTTGCGAGGAGAACATTGTTCTTTCTCTTTGGTGTTGGTGTGGTACTTTCGCACTACTCGACAACCTATACGGTCTTGTTTGTTCTCATGATTACCTACCTTGTGGTAACAGTGTTACGTTTGTTTGGTAGTTTTATTCCGTCATATTTCAAGAACCTCAGTACCTCGACGTATCGAAAGCGTGCCATAACACTTCCTATTATCTTCATGCTCGTCATGGTGAGCTTTGCGTGGACAAACGTGATCACTGGTACTGGTGGTCATGCAGAGGAAGTGGCTGGTGATGTGATGGGTGCAGTTTTGGGAGGCTTTACCGGTAGTTCATACTCACAGGACGTATTTGTCTTCTTCTCATTTGATCATGGAACCACTGATTACACTATGGAAGATTTCATTGCTGGTGAGGTGCAAGATGAACGAGCAGAAAATCCAGATCTGTACTTTCCTCAAGAAACGTACGAGGGGTACGAGTACATGCTCGTGCCAGACGATGTTCTTCCCGTTACTACTTTTGGATCTTTCCTTGGTGTAGGTGAAGTGGTACTTGCAAGTGGCAAGATATTGTCAAAGTTGTTGCAGCTAGCAATTCTCCTGGGACTCATCTATGCACTCTATAACCGGAGCTGGATACGTCGTTTTGATGATGAGATGTATGCGCTCGCAGCAGCGAGTATGGTCTTCATTGTGAGCTGTATGGTTGTTCCGCTCTTATCAAAGGAGTATGGCGTTTTCCGTGCAATACAGCAATCACTCTTCGTGTTGGTGCCATTCATGGTACTCGGTCTCATTATGTTGGCACGAGGAGTAGCACATCTTACTGAAAGGTGGGTTACATTCTTTGGACTCCCAAGGCGTGATGTGTCAGATCAAACAGTACTTAGGTATACTGGAGCACTTGCTGTACTATTCTTTCTTTTTTCTACAGGAGTTTTTGCACAACTTGTTGGAGGAAGCATACCACCAGTACACCTCAACAACTCTGGTGATGACTATGATCACTACGTAGTGACCGACGCAGAGGAGGAAGCCATACTCTGGCTTCAGCAGCAGATATTTGAGGATATGGCGACCACAACAAAAGAACCGTTGGTACAAGCTGATCGCTTTGGAAAGAAAAAGTTGCAAGCAGTACTCACAACACCAGTGAGTGGAAACATATTTCCTGGCAGTATACAGAAAGATGCTTACGTATTTGTGAGTGGTGGAGTCTTGCAAGAAGGGGTTGCTCGACAGGCGTACGATGGTGTTGTTCTGAAGTACACATACCCGGTTGCATTTTTAGATGCCAATAAATCGCTCGTGTTTAATAATGGTGAGGTACGGATATATAAGTAGTATGAAAATTTTACGTATTACAAGTTTGGGGTATGAGAGCGGGGGAGCGGAGAACGGTATTGTACTGACTGACCGTGTGCTTGAGGAGTGTGGACATGAGGTGAGGGTGCTTGCAAGTGATAGGGAAAAAGACGAGAAAACATTTTTTGCAGATTACACATTTCCTGCTTTGAGTCACCACTCTTTTGTTATGCGTGCACTATATCGTATGTTTTACCCTGCTTCATACAGGGAAGTGAAGCGAGTACTTCTGGAGTACAAGCCAGATGTTGTGCAGCTTCACACCATGTATGAACTTTCACCATCGGTACTCTTTGCGCTCAAAGGATACCCAATCATCATGACCGTGCATGGTGCTGAAGATTACTTCCTTGGTCTCCTCACGTGGGGTTTTCCGAAATATCTTTTCAAAGAGGGTGTTGATGAGTTTACGAAAGAGAATCTTAACCTTACAGGCAAACTTCATTACCTGTTCCATAGGTACTGTATCTACCCTATCTATAGTTTAGGTTTTCGATATGTTGCTACCTTCCTTGTAATGAGTGAGTACATGAAAGGTTTGCTTGCAAAAGAGGGGAAGGAGGCAACAGTGATACCTAATGCTACTGAACTGTTTGCATCGAGTCCAATAGATACTGCATCAGCGAGCCTTCTTTATGTGGGACGTCTTGAAAAAATAAAAGGGGTACAGGTGGCACTTAAAGCACTTGCTCAGGTTCACAAGGAGCGTAGTGACACAACACTCACTATAGCAGGGGAGGGTGCGTACAGAGGTGAGCTTGAGGCACTTACTAAACAACTCAATCTTGAGAACAAGGTACATTTCGTGGGACATAAGACGAGAGATGAGCTATACGAGCTGTACAAAGACGCGACAGTTTTGCTCGTACCATCACTCTGGCCTGAACCGTTCGGTAAGGTGGGGGTTGAAGCAATGAGTGTAGGGAGACCAGTCATAGCGAGTAATGTTGGTGGAGTGGGTGAGTGGTTGAAAGATGGAGAGGTTGGCTACCTTGTAGAACCAAACAATCCTGAGGTACTCGTAATAAAGATCCTCACGATTCTTGGTGATCCAGAACTCCTTGGGTGTATGTCTCAAGAAGCACACACTCAAGCAGAACAATTTTCTATAGAGAGATACGTAGACCAGATAGAAAAACTTTTCATGAAACTGTTGGGATAGAGAAAAAACCTGAAAAACATTTGAAACATGTATGTGCCTATGTTGTGCTATTGACACACTTTTAAATAAATGGTACTTATAAAAGCAGGATATCGATAGGTGGTAGCTTTTTCAAAACAGGACACAGGAGGTAACCAATGAAACAGGTAATTATTTTCTTACTCAGTATTTTTTGTTTCTTTCCTTGCTCATTTATTGCGAACGCAGAGCAAAAAGGGTTAAGTGTCATTGAACAGAGGACCGAGAATGCGTCCAAGAAGTTAGAAACAAGCGTATTGAGTATTGTTAATGGAGCGCTGTACATGGCGTTATGTATGGAGAGTGATGAGTACCACATAAGAGGTCAGTACGATGCAGCAATTGAAAGACTTCTTGAGGCGCAAAAACTGTTTGATACACCAGAGGTAAATATTCTCCTTGGTAATAATTACTATAAGAAACAAGAGTACGAGAAGGCCGAGGAGTATTTCGACAAGGTGATAGAGCGGTGCACTAAGGATGGTTTGAAAAAGGTAAATCCAAACCTGTCTGTTGCATATTTTTTCAAAGCACTACTTGCAATGGATGCAAAAAAAGCTTTTCAGGCACTTGAGTACTGTGATCTTGCCTTGCAGTTCTCTTCTCAAGAGAACAGACCTCTTTTGGAGAGTGCAAAGAAAAAAATAGAAAACTACATTGCCACCACTACGGTAAAAGCATAAGTGCTTTTATGAATACCACCACCTGCGACCATATCGTCAGGTGGTGATTTAATTTTTCAAGAATAGTAGGTATATACCTAATTATATACTAAATTATATAATTAGGTATATACCTGTGATACTTAGTTACTCTGACTGTGAAGTAAGGAGGAATGCCTTCTCTGTTTCTTTACTCACTTCGGTGTACCAACGATCCATATCCTCTGGTTTTGCGTAGAAGGGACCGATAGGCCCTGCCGGAGTATTGTTCACATCCACAATGTAGAGTCTTCCGTCACTATTGTCACGAAGTGCGTCAAATTCACCGTAATCAATACCAAGTTTTTTAGAGAATCGTGCAATGAGTTCAAGTTCATGTTCACTCAGTACCTCATATGGCTCGGTAAATTCAGCATCAACCGTGATGTCAAAGAGGTCATCCTTGCTCTTGTAGCGTTTGATGACAATGGGTACATTTCCGTTCCATATGTTAAGTCGTAGGTCCATGGCTCTGCCATCCTGCTGTGTTGTGTCGATCAGCTTCTGGTACACGAATGGCACCATCATGTACCGCGTTTGTATCTGACTTTCGTACACAGGTACCCTTGTAGGTTTCCGGATCAACACTCATGGCATATCCGAACACCTCACCAAACACCTCGTCTATGTGACGTTTGCTGATGTCGGTGCTGTGGAGATTCACAACTGGTTGGTGTTGTGATACTGCAATGAGTTTTTGTGGAATCTTCCGCACAGTGGTGTCCTCAAAAAAAATAGCCGTATCAAAGTGTTCTTTTGGGTTTGTAGTTATCTTCCAGCCAAGATGGGCGCATATCTTGTAGAGCGTGTGAAAGGTCTTTGGTTTTTCAGGATAGAAGAGAATAGTCTTTGATACGTGTCCCTCTCGCTCTCGTGCTTGCTTGTAAGCACGTCGTGCTGCTCTGTATGTGTTCCATGGCCAAAGTATCTGTTCATCAAAACGTGATTTAGCTCGCCTTGGAAGTGTGTTGAGTGGGAAGACCTGCATATGTTACTTCACAAGATACACTTCAAACGCTTTACTGATTCGTTCGATCCATACCTTGTACTTTTTTTTGTTAAAGAAGATAGGTCCTATTGGTCCAGCAGGGGTGTTGTTTGCGTCCACTATGTAGAGATTACCATCATCATTGTCACGCAATGCATCGAGCTCGCCGTAGTCGATGCCGAGTTTTTTGCAGTACATAAGTATCTTTTCCTGCTCATCTTTGCTCAAGAGTTCATCAGTCTCTGCAATCTCTGCACCTACGGTCATATGGAAGATGTCATTCGTATTTTTGTAACGCTTCAAGAGGAAAGGAATGGTGTCACGAAAGATGTGTATACGCATATCCATTACCTGGTCGTTGCCACAGTAACTGTTCACGAGCTTCTGGTACACGTACCCCTCCTCACGAATGGCACCATCATGTACCGCGTTTGTATCTGACTTTCGTACACAGGTACCCTTGTAGGTTTCCGGATCAACACTCATGGCATATCCGAACACCTCACCAAACACCTCGTCTATGTGACGTTTGCTGATGTCGGTGCTGTGGAGGTTGAGCACCTCATGGTTTTCACTGTAGGTATGGAGTGAAGAGTTTGTATCACGGACTGTTGTATCCCTGAAGTGTATGGCAAGGTTTACACACTCATCGGAGAGGTCATTCGTCATACGCCAACCAATGTGTTTACATATTTCGTAAAGTACATGGTAGGACTTTGGTTTATCCGGGTAGCACAGAAGAGTTTTGCAGCGACATTTGTTTTTGAAAAAGATACCTAGAAAGTTTGGTGAACAGAAGCATCGTGAGCGGAGGTACCAGAAACGCCATTCCTTGAATCGTCCATGTAAGCGTCCTAGAACCCCTTTTTTCTTTTGATGAGCCATGGTTTTACTTGGTTATGCAAATCGTAGTATGGTCTTTCCTATAGAGTACCATGCAAACGAGTATTGAAAGAGTATATGCACTGATATATGCAAAACCTACACCAAGGAGACCACGTTCCAAGAACATGTACGTGAGTCCTATTAAGCTTCCTGTATACACCATGTTTCTAATAATGAGTGCACGGATGTTGCCTTCTAAACGAAAAAGAGAACTGTAGAGTGTTGATATGGTAACGAGTACTCCTGTGAATGTCATGACATAGAGGAGTGAGGTTCCACTCTCCACGTAACTGGTACCAAATGCAAGGAGAAGGTACTTACCAAAGAGAAATAACACAGCCATTGCTGGGAGTAAGAAAAAAGACGTTGTCTTGAGGGCAGTACAGATGTTTTTTGAAACCGTGTCCTTGTCGTGTGAACCTTCAGCAAAAAGGGCTCGCATGGTGCTCGTGGGAATGACGTAGAGCAATCCAATAATCATCATGGTGGTGTAGTAGTAAGCAGTATGCTCAGCACCGATGTTGTTGGTAATGATGATAGGCAGAAGAGCGGTAGGAAGAAAGGTAAAAATGTCTGCCACGTAGTTTCCTGCACTGTATCGCCATACGTTGCGTATGATAGAAGCGTTAATCGAGAGTGATGGTCGGTATCCAAAATAGCGAACAAGTACCATGATGCTCAGTACAAAACCAATCGTCTGTGCGAGTGCTGCTGAGGCAAAAATACCAAACACACCAGTCCCAATAAAGAGAAAAGGAAAGCATGTCTTAGCAACACTAAAGATGGTGTTGATGATGAGTGTGTACTTGGTCTTGCGGTAGGAGAGGAAGACAGCATCAGTGTATCCATTAATGGTAGAAAGTATTGTAAAGAGTATGAAGAGTCCACCTAACATTTTGTTTTCAAACAGGAATGAGAGTTGTGGTGAGATGGTGGTAACAAGGATTACGAAAAGCATAGAAAGCACAAATGCAGTGAAAGAGAGGATGATAATGCTTGTACTAATGCTTGCATTCTTGTCTTTTTCTTTTGAGAGAAATCGAATGGTTGAGGTGTCAAACCCAAGTAGGGAAAAGATAGACACTGTACTCATGACAGAAATAAGGGTAGCAGCAAGACCAACCTCGCTCTCAGGGAACAGTCGAGCAACAAACATCCAGAAGAGAAAACCAAGCCCCGCCATAATAGCGGTCGAGAGCATCGGATAGAATGAGTTTTGTATGAGACTGTTCTCTCGTAAGAGTGCAATCAGTCTATTCATGGTACCGTGTACAATACTAAAACTATTGCGTTTTGTCAATATCTATGTATACTAATGCTGTTGTTTTTCAACGCATTTTTAATTCCAAATATGAGTAAGAAAAAAAATATCAAAGAGATAAACAAAGATACGCTGGAGCGAGCAGTTGTGTTTGCTGGTGGTGTCTTTCTTTTAGTGCTCATGTTGCTCGGTTTTACGTACTGGTTTGTGTTTAGTAAGTATGATGTCTCGGTTGCTCCAAAGCAGGATGCAGTTACAGTAGAAGATGTGGACACTCAAGCAACTGGTACGGAAGCGGTTACTTCAGATGTTCCTCAGGTTGCGGAGGATGCTGGTGTCTATGCAGAAAAAGAACAGGTGAAGGTTGCGCAAGATGTTGAGGCAGAGGGAGAGGGAGGTGTACAGAACTACGAGTACGGTCTCTCTATGGGGGCAACACTCTCATACATGGAGGAGCGTGAGGTAGCGATGGTACTTGATGATATTGCCTCACTACATATTGGTTGGATACGCTGTGACCTTTCGTGGAACACTATTCAGAATGAACGTGAGGATATATACAACTGGACTAGCTTTGACCGTATAGTAACCCTTGCGTATGAGCGCGGTATAGAGGTGCTCCCGATTATCACTTACACTCCGGTGTGGGCACGAGAGGATACCTGTAAGTACACGAGCAAATGTCCTCCGAAAGATATTGATCAGTTTGCGGTATTTGTAGAAAAGGCAGTAGAACGCTATGAGCCAATGGGAGTGGATACCTGGGAAATATGGAATGAACCAAACATTGCAAAGTTTTGGGCAGGTGGTGTGAATGCGTACAAGTACACACAGCTTTTGAAACGTACCTACCGTACAATACACACTATAGATCCTGATGCGGTTGTGGTGAGTGGGGGTCTTGCTCCTTCTGACACGAATGATACAAGTGTGTCACCTAGAGAGTACCTTGAGCGTATGTATGAGAATGGTGCACAAGGTTTCTTTGATGTGCTTGGTTTTCATCCATATAGTTTTCCTTTGAGTCCAGAGGAGGCGGGAACCAGTAACGCGTGGACCCAGATGGATAAAAGTATGTGGAGCTTGCGTGGTATCATGGAAAAGAATGGTGATGGAGGGAAAAAAGTTTGGGTGACCGAGTTTGGTGCACCAACTGGCGGACCAGGGAAGGAAGCAGATGGTAATAGTACCTTTTCTTGGTCACAACCGACACATGTATCAGAAGAATTTCAAGCGGATATGTTTGTGGAAGCATATGAGTATAAAGAAGAAAATGAGTGGATGGGACCTCTGTTCTGGTACAGCTACCGAGACCTCGGAGCAGATACCGACACTATTGAGAATCACTTTGGTATCCTTGAGTACGATGGTACGCCAAAAGAGGTGTACTACGTCATGCAGCAAACAATCTAGGTATGTGGCAATTTAAGAGAAACAGGTGTGCTTATGATCTACACAATGAACCTGTTACAGCGGTTGTTACCGCTTTTCCTCTTGAACTCAATGCGCTTTTAAAAAGAGTTGCTATAGAGCACACCTGCAAACATAAAGGAGTAACCTACTACTTTACTAAGTGGTCTGGTAAACCTTGCGTTTTTTTTAGTACAGGAGTTGGGCCAAAAAAAGCTGAGAAGGCTATACATAAACTTTTTTCATTCTTGCCTATAAGAGATGTTGTGGTGTCAGGTATTGCAGGTGCTGTCGCACCATCACTTGCAATAGGTGATGTTGTTGTGCCACGGGTGTGGGAGGAACTATCCTCAGGTAAACAGGTTGAAGTTGATACATCAATGTTTGCAGTAGTTCATAACCTTCCTGGTTTTGTTGTTGTTGAGAAGGGAATAACGACTTCGAAGTTTATAGACAAAAAGAATGGTATGGATGGTGTGGGTATCGTTGACATGGAGAGCTACCCAATTGTGTATGCTGCAAGGCAGCATGCTGTACCAAGTATCGTGATCAAAGCAGTGAGTGATCCAAGTGGTAGTGAGGGTAACGATGATAGTTTTGCTCTTGCGGGAGAGAAGGGGGCAGAGGCGACACTTACTTTCCTTACGCTACTAGCGGGAGAAGAACAGTAGTGAGTTTTTTACACCCGTTCGTAAGGCATTAATGAGTGCTGCCATGGTATCTACACCTTCTGTTGCTGCTTCCGCTGTTGCAATTTGATGAGGGTATACTAATTGCTGTTCAGTAGTTTGCTCTTCTTTTTCAATGTGTATCGCTGGAACAGGAACAGGTGCTTCCTCCTGCATACTTCCAAACATTTCAAATGTTTCTTCGGGAAGATTAACATGACGTTCGATGTAGTTCCTCGTTCTCTTTTTGAAAGTCTCGATCTCTTTCAATTGTTCATCTGTTAGTGAGAAGTCGATATCCTTGCACCAAAGTTCATTGATCTTCTTTTGTGTTGTGTAGTACACGTACCCTGAGCTTTCTGTCATACCCCATGGTTCAAGTATGTCTTGTGCGTACCGTTCCTGAAAGGCGCGCACTGCTTGAATGGTTGCTTCGTCGTACTCTTTTGTAAGGGATACCGAAGTGTCCCCTTCAATGGTTCTCAAAAAGAACTGTAGTTCACCAACCTCGTCTCGACTGTTGTTCCCATTTTTCTGTATGTATGTGTTGAGGAGTGGCGTGCATGTTGTGGAAGGTGCTGCAGGGAGTTCATCAACAACATTTACCGACACACTTGCAACAGGAGACTTGATAGGGTCTTGTACTGTTTCTGCAGGTTCGCGTGTTGTACCTGATATGAATGCTTCGTTGAGGTACATACCCGCAGAAGAGTCTTCGTTAAAGAGCGCTTCGTAGCTGATAATGATCGTTTCATTCTTGAGTATCGTTCCAAGTCCCCATCGTTGCTCATGTATAGGGCGGTTATCGGGGTTGAATATGGTGTCAACGAGGAGGGCGTTGTAGATAGGATTTTCACCATTCTGTATGGTTATCTCATACGTTACCGTACTTGATGCAGTAATCGTTTTTTTATCGACAACTTTTTGGATGCTGAAATCTGGATACTTTTTTCCAAAGACGAGTGCACTACCAATTGCCTTTGCCATGGTGAACCCTATGGTGTCCTTGTTGTTTGCATAGTCAGCATCGTCTTCATTTTCGAGTACCTCAAATGTAGTGGTGATGTCCCTGTTGGCATTTGCAAACTCGCTAACACAGATAGGAAGGGTGAAGGTGATAG
Source organism: bacterium (assembly GCA_003252295.1). Lineage (GTDB taxonomy): Bacteria > Patescibacteriota > Minisyncoccia > Phycocordibacterales > UBA12088 > UBA12088. The sequence goes on along the minus strand of QKEV01000013.1, from coordinate 46,211 downwards.
AGTCGCCACTTGCTACATCACCAATAGGGTAGGAGTATGAACCGTTTGCTTCCCGTTGCATGAAATCAATAGCTTGCTGGAATGGTGTATGGTTGCTGTACAGTACGACATCATGTGCGTCTGCATCACCAAAGTTATTTACCGTGAACTCGTACTCGAAGCAGCTCCCCACTCGTATGTTTGCTGGTTGTGTGAGTGCGCGCACGCCAATCCAAAGGTCTGGTTGTCCAAAAGAAATGTTGCCATTCCAGTCACCGAGTATATTGAAGATGGCGAGTATCCAGTTCCTACCGAGCACATTCGTGTTTACAATATTCACAATGTTTGCTGATGCTTGTGCCGAACCGGTTTCAATGTTTGCATCACCGCTTTCGGAGGTTGCCATGTTATCTCCGGTTAATGCAAACACAGAAACGTTATTGCTTATCTCTGCGTTATTCGTGTTTGTAACGGTGAGGTTATCGGTGCTTCCCGCAGGAGCTTGCACCGTATCTCCATCAAAGAATATTTCAACGCCACTTGCAGTTTCTCTCCAGCTCATACCATCAGGGAGCCCAAAAATCTCTCCAGCCCAAGAACCCTGAATGTTGAAGAGGAGGGAGATTGAGCTGCCAAAGATGTTTGTGTTAACTTGGTTTACTATCGATGTTTGAGCACCTGAGTTGCCGGTAGTAATCGATGTGTCATCTCCTTCAACCGTGTTGCCACCACTGTCAGCGGTAACCGAGCTCGTGTTGTTGATGATTGCAGTGTTGGTGTTTTCTACCGTCACCTGACTGCCTTGCGCAATGCTCTCACCTTGACTCAAGAGTTCGTAAAACCACTCAGCACCAGGGAAAACAACGCCGCCGCTTCCAGCGTCAAAACCGTTTATTGTGAGGAGGAGGTAATTAGTGTCGGTGATGTTGGTGTTTACTAGGTTCACAATGTTTGCAGAAGCATATGCATCTCCTGTGGTGATGCTTACGTCTCCTGTTGCGCTACCTGTGTTGCTGCCGGTATTGGCGATCAGTTCGAGGGTGTTGTTTACCACGGCGGTATTGGTATTGTTCACGGTTACTGATGTGTCTCCAACTGTGCATGGGTCGGCGTCACCACATCCCCCTGTCACCTCTGTATCTCCAGTAAAGATCGAAAAGAGATCCCTCGTATCAAATGAGATATTGCCAAGTATGAGGTTAAGAAAGTAGAACAGTCCTGTTGAGTTAAAGATATTTGTATTGACCACATTGACGACATTAGCGGTACTCACTGCATTACCGGTGGTGATGATCGCCTCATTGTTATCAAGAGCTGTATTGTTGCCGGTGTCAGCTGTAATGGTTGCATCGAGTGCAACATCTGCGGTGTTATCATTTGTTACCGTCGTTTCTGAGTCAGGTGGTACGTCACCGGTTGATGTTGTGTCTTCTGTATTCTTGTCTGTTTCTTCCGATGATGTATCTGTACTAGTCTCGCTTTCTTCTTGCTGTGTAGTAACCACCTCGGTTACCGAGGTGTTGTTGGTGTTTGCATCAGTTTCACTTTCAAGTAGTGCATCCGCATCACCGGTGTCGATCGTGGTTGCTGTTGTATCTTCTGATGTGTCGTTGGTAGTATCAACTGCCTCTGTTGTTGGAGTGGTGCTTTCCGTGTTGGTTGTACCTTCACCAACAGTACCAGTTTCTCCTCCAGTTGTTACGGTATCTTGCACCTCTTGTGTTGTAACTACAGTTTCTTCTTGTGCATGGAGCGATGTCGTTTGAAAAGGTAGCATCACAACCAAAAGCAGTATAGTGCTCAGAGGTACGTATGCATGTCGTCGCAGTATGCTACATGTGATGTGATAGTACATAAGCCATTGTTTTTGAATAACTAGTAATGAGGTGAGAGATAAGGATTAAGTGTGTGTCTTTTTTTGATACCTCGTACTCAAGCGGTAGAACTGCGGTTTGGTGTGTCTTTTGAGTAGTAATGGATACAGTTGGGGAAGTGGAGATAACTGTTGCCGTGTGAATGACAGTATCTTGGTCCGATGTTTTTTGTATACCTGTTACCGCTTCATCGTTAACTCGGGTTTCAATATGTACAGATGCACGTTGTGAACCGGTCACTATCTCGCCACCATTTGGTGCGCTGTTGCCACCTGTTTTTGTTGAAACAGAAATGTTGTTATGAATAGCAGTTTCCGCAAATGCTGCCTGTGGTATGACTACCACGAGGAGAAACATGCTCATATAGGTGTTATAAGTTATGTACTTCATACCCTCCGTAAGAACTTAAGGGTTCTTGGTTTTGAGTTCTGTGTTTTGAGGCCCTGTAAGTTCTTAGTGGAAGGGGGGAGACATGTTTTTATGTCTACCCCTTCTTCCGTCGCGCAACCCGAATGTTGTGCTTCGCACACGTACGGCACTAACGCACAATACGGGTAACATTGCGGTTAGTAACATTTACTACACCTGCAAGTGAGTCAGCTATACCTGTTACCACTACGCCGCCGCTACCACCAGTACCAGTGTCGCCGCTCGCGCCTGTGTTTCCAGTGTTGCCACCTTCACCTCCGGTAGCACCTGCACCACCGTCATCAGCAATAGCTATTGCCATACCGTCACCATCATCGTCATCACCACATCCACTTCTCCTGTCGAAGCAGAGGTCACGACCACCATCATCATCGCTGGTGAGTGCTCGTGCATTGCCACCGTCACCTCCAATACCGCCACTTCCTCCAGAACCTGCACCACTACCACTGTCTCCTGTGGTGCCGCTTTCACCTCCGTCACCTCCGTCAGCGGCATTGTCACCGGTTTCAGATTCAACAGATCCCATGTTGAGCACAAAGCCGTTGTTAACGTTTTCAACCTCAACCTCAGTACGTACCGGCACATACTCTTTTGAGTACATAACCCAACTGGACTCACCGGTCATAGAACCGCTTTCTGAGGATGCTCCAGATTCACCTCGGTCAACGTATGAGCTTGAGCTTGTTTCCCCACGACCATCGTATGCTTCTGAGCCACTTCCACCGAGATCTTCGTATGAACTTGCACTCCTGTGATTTGCCTGATAGTAGGCATCTGCTGCCATGTAGTATTCATTGTATGGAGCACACTCATCACAATCGTTGCTAATTTCGACAGTAGTTCTGTTGCTGTTGACATCGTTCTGGACCGTGAGTGTTGAAATGGCATTGCCGGTAGTTATCCTTCCACCGTCACCACCATCTCCTGTGTCACCGCTAGCACCTGTGTTTCCGGTGTTGCCACCATCTCCACCAGTGCCACCACGTGCACCTGCACCACTGTCTGCGTAGGATAGGTCACCGCTACGAGCTGAGGCGTTACCCCCATCACCTCCATCACCTCCGCTTCCTCCAGAACCTGCACCATCACCACTGTCTCCAGTATCACCGCTTTCACCTCCATCACCGCCGTTTGCAGTATTGCCACCAGTGTCACTTCGTACACTGAAGGCGTTTACTACAGCGGCATTATTTACGTTAGTCACCTCAACCTCTGTTGTGATGCCGTCACGTGATCCACCGCGGTTACCATCCGCACTTGCCATAGCAGGAGCCATGAATAGCCCAAGTGCAAGGGTAGGGAGCAGTGCGAGTACTGCAGTCCTACCAATGAATGATTTTGTTATTGTTTTCATGGTATTTGCATTACCTTTGTAATGTTCTGTCATTAAGGGTTAGACAGAAAGTTGATAATGTACCGTCTCCTTTTGAGACGGGTATCGACCAGCGTGAACCTACGTTATTTGTGTGTACAGCCCACACGAAGTTTTGTTTCCTAAAAATTTCGTGTGCGTTGTAGGTAATTTTGCTTTTGAGTAAATAAAAAACACGACCTGTTAGCCGTGTGAGTTGACGTACCTCGCCCTAGAGATGTTCCCCCTTGAGTATGTGTCTGTGTAGTGTGTAGCGACATGGTGAACGTATTACATGCGTCAGTACGCAAGTCGCTGGTTTCCCTTGGTGTATATTCCACCCTACTCCTCGCCGTTTAGATGTCAACACTTGGTAACCCTGTGATTATTTTGTGGAAAAAGGGTGAATAAGGTGTTTCTAAATAACTTTTGTTTTTTTGTAAAAAGATACCTGCTTTGTAAGAAGGGCATGCCGTACCCCAAAGGGAAACCAGCTTCTGCGAAGCTGTCGGGTTGCGCACACCCTTCTTACAAAGTACGTATCCATCTTGAGACCTGTAAGGAAGTGGATAACTGTCTCTATTTTAATAATATACAAATTGTATTGCGTCAACAATAAAACTGTGTCCTAGTGTCATTTTTTACCAAAAGAGATGCTACTATATAGGTATTCGTTCACTGGATACGTCAGTGTTCTGCTCTTTATAAGTCCTAACTCGTAGGTGGTGCCGAAAGGTGCTGCTTTTGGGGTAGAGTAATGTTTAAAGTATGTTTAGTAGTTACAAAAAAATAGTAGTGACCGGTTTACTCTTTGTGTTCGCACTAGGTTTCTTTGGTCAGGTGCATGCTCAAGATGAAGGTGCAGCACTTAGTATTTCTAATGCACATGTGACAGATGTGGACAGTGTACAGAAGACGGCAACGATCGTATGGGAGACAAATCAGTATGCACAGAGTTTGGTGGTATGTGGTAATGCAACACAGGCTCCATTTACCTATGATGAGAGTAAGGTTAATTTTGGATACACATGGAGCACCCCGGTACTCGAAGGGTTAGTAAAAGATCATGCTATGCCACTTGCTGAACTTTCAGATGAGGAACATCACTGTAGGGCTTTGAGCCGACTCGATAGTGGTGCATGGGTAGCATCAGCTGAAATAGCATTTATGTTTACCGATGTGGCAGCTACACCAAGTGTTTCTATTATTGAAAGTACAGAAGGAGGTGCTGCTGAGGAAGCGGGAAGTGTTGCTGCAGCTACAACAGAAGAGTCATCAGCGACTGATGATGGTTGTAATAATATTTGGATAGTGTGGGCGTTGGTACTTGCAGCGCTCATAGGTGCAACCTGTTTCTCAAAGGAAGCACGTGAAGCACTTGGTTCACATGATTCAATGAAGCGACTTTACATAGTGAGTGGTGTAGGTGTTGTCGTGTTCTTTATCGCGGTAACAAAGCAATCCTCACTCTGGGTAGTGCCTGTTGGTGTTGGTACCATTGCACTCCTCATAGCTGCTATTGGAGATGTACTACGACCTGCAACACGAGGTGCTGCTGAGCGGATTGCTCAGGCAAGTTTTACTATTTTGACAACAATAGGAGTAGCACTCATCTTCTCATTCTTCCTTGATCAGTTTTGTTCGGTTGTTCCGCTACTGTTGATGGTTATTATTCTTGCAGTACGACACGCAGTGATACGGGTAAAGGAACCTGAAGAAGCTGTTTCTTCTGATAAGGAGAAGGTTGTTACTACTGAGAAGAAAGAAGAGGAAAAAAAGGATGACAAGGATGAGAAAGATACAGAAAAGAAAGACTAGGAAACTAATAGAGGTATACAAAAGAGGTGATCATCACCTCTTTTGTTTTTACCGGCAGTAATGTGGACTGGGAACAGTATACGTTGTGGGGTATACTGTAGGCTTGTAATTAAAACATATGACATCTAGAAAAAGTGTTGTCTGTAAAGACAAAGAGTACGCAAAATGTGCACTTGCGTTCCATAAGAAGATGAAGGGGAAGCTTGAGGTGATATCAAAACAGCAGTTGAAGAGCGAAGCGGACTGGAGCACCATGTACACTCCGGGAGTTGGGGCCGTCTCAAGTCACCTGGCAAAGCATCCAGAACAAGCACGAGAGTACACAATAAAGAGTAATACGGTTGCGGTCATCTCAGATGGCTCAGCGGTCCTCGGTCTTGGGAACATAGGAGCAATTGCAGCGCTGCCGGTCATGGAGGGAAAGTGTGCCATTCTGAAGGAAATGGCGGGAGTGGATGGTATACCGCTCGTTTTGGGAACCCAGGATGTAGGTGAGTTGGTGCGGACCATTGAACTGCTCTCACCTGGACTTGGTGCGATAAACCTTGAGGACATCAGTGCACCACGATGCTTCGAGGTAGAGGAAGCGCTCAAGAAAAAATTAGACATCCCCGTCATGCATGACGATCAGCACGGTACTGCTATGGTGGTGCTTGCAGGAATACTGAACGCAGCTCAAGTGGTAGGGAAAGATATGAAGAAGCTCAAAGTGGTTATCGTGGGAGCTGGGGCTGCGGGCCATGCGATAGCTCGTCTCTTACTCGTTGCCGGTATCAAGAATATTGTGGTAACTGACAGGACAGGAGCTATATACGTTGGTAGAAAGGGTGTGGTGGAGTACAAGAGAAAACTAGCAAAAGTGACAAACCCAAATCGAGAGAAGGGAAGTCTTGATGAGGTGATACAAGGTGCTGATGTGGTAATCGGGGTTTCAGGTCCCGGTACCATTACCAAAGAGCACGTGAAGAGTATGGCTGATGATGCTATTGTCTTTGCACTTGCAAACCCTGTACCGGAAATCATGCCAAGTGAAGCAAAAGAAGCAGGAGCAAAGGTTGTTGCAACAGGACGTTCTGATTTTCCAAACCAGGTGAACAATGCACTCGCATTTCCGGGGATATTCAAAGGGGTGCTCGATGCAGGTATCACGGAAATAGATGATGCCATGAAGGTGCGTGTCGCGTATGCAATAGCGGGACTCGTGAAGAAGCCAACAGTAGAAAGTATCATTCCAAAGGTCACGAACCCAAAGCTCGTAAAGACAGTAGTGAAAGCGGTGCAAGGGAAATAGAGTTTTTAGGTATGTAATTAATTATATAATTAATTACATACCTTCATTCTGCACCTTGTACTGTTTTTTTGTTTATTTTTACGAAATCTTATCAAACGTGTATATGTCGTAGGTGAGACCTTCATACTCACCGCTTTTTTTGTCTACCTTTTCAAAATCTTCCAGGCTCATCTGTGGGAAGTAGGTGTCACCCTCAACATCATCATCTACGAGGGTAAGGTAGAGGCGTGTCACGTAGGGGAGGGAGAGCTCAAAGATCTGTGCTCCACCAATCACAGTAATCTCTTCCTTGTCGAGCGACTCACCGATACGGAATGCCTCTTCTATTGAAGGCACTACCACCACACCCTTGTGCGACCAGTTCTTGTTTCTCGTAATAACTATGTTTGTACGTCCAGGGAGTACTCGTCCTATGGAGTCAAAGGTCTTGCGACCCATAATCATAGGGTGACCCATGGTGACATCTTTAAAGAATTTTTGATCTTCAGGGATCTTCCAGAGGAGGTCGTTATCCTTTCCCATAGCCCTCGTATGGCGTCCCATTGCTACCACAAAACTTATATAGGGTTTTTTCATATGGTTATTTATACCATTACTATTTGCCACTGTCTTTGTTGGTAAAAGTAATTTTTGCCGATATACTTTACTTTACTAAGCTATGGAGGGAAGTGAGTTTCAAATTGAAAGGATACTTGATACCGCCTCAAACGTTGAAGATCGATACGTGGCTGATTATGGTGAGTTGAAGCGTATCGTTAGTTTGCTGCAGAAGAAAGGGTTACGTGTTGTGCTCACGCAGGGTGTGTATGATCTCCTCCATGAGGGGCATGCAAAGTACCTTGAAAATGCTCTATCCTACGGTGATGTGCTCATTGTTGGGGTAGATACCGATGAGTTCACAAGAGAACGCAAGGGTCCAAACCGTCCTGTGGTACCGTTTAAGGAGCGTCTCAATATGCTTGCACACCTGCGTCATGTTTCTATTCTTACAAAACGAGATATCGGAGTAGAGATAGGTGAGCTGATTCGTACCGTGAGACCTGACGTACTCGTTACTTCAAAAAGCACCAAAGATTTTCCAGCGCGAGATGTTGCTGTGTACGAGAAGTACTGCGGGAAGATTGTAACCTTACCACCACAAGCAACAACGAGCACTACTGCGCGTATACGATTCTTGACCATAGATGGTGCGGATCAACTTGCACGAAGAATTACCGATCAAATACCAAAACTGGTGATGGACTCACTTAATAAAATGAAAGAGTAATGAAGTGTCTCGTAGCATACGTGCCAGTTTTGCACAGCGGGTATCTCAAACTATTTGAAAAACACAAAGGTGCTTTGTACCTTTTAGGCCCTCAGTTTGTGAGTGAGGACTTTCCGCGTTTAATACGTGACCTGCGACAGCTTCCTGTTGAGGAAATGGTGCATGCTATACAAGGTTTGGAAATATTTGAAACAGTAGAGGTGCTTACTGAAGAGCAAGTAAAAGAAATAGTTGAAAAAGAATGTGAGGTGGTAATGCCTGATGAGGATGTAAGTCATGGTATTGCTGAGAAGTACTTCTCAAAGAATACAGTAACCTATGAAAACGTGTTTCTACGATGGGATAAACCTATTACCCTTCGAGAACTTGAAGTGTCTCCTGATAGAGTTATTTCAAAAAAGGAGTTTGATAAAAAGTGTATGCAGTGTGCTGTGGAAGAGGCACAAAAAAGTGCTGACTGGTGGAGGCAAATAGGTTCAGTTGTGCTTGTGAACAATAATATTGTACTTAAAGGCCACATCAAGTATATGCCAACGGATTACAATCTTTTTGCAGCCGGGAATCCTCGAGATAACTTTGATGCAGGTGAACATCCTGAGATATACACCTCTCTTCATAGTGAGGCGAGTATTGTTGCGCAGGCAGCAAAGGAGGGGGTAAGTTTGAAAGGTGCTGAAATATATGCGACAACATTTCCTTGTGCAAATTGTGCCCGCCTCCTTACAGAAGCGGGCATCAAAAAGGTGTACTACAAGGATGGGTATTCCATGCTTGACGCAGAAGATATTTTCAAAGCCTCAGGTGTTGAGGTGGTACTCGTGCAAGACGAAGGTTAGGCTTCCTTTACCTGGTACCCAAGCGCGGTGAGGATTGGTTGAGTACCTTCTTCTCGTGAGGTCCCTACTACAAGTTGAGCATGCAAGTGTACAACTGATGCACCTGTGTACTCAGTATCCCCCCAGCGCATTACGAGTGTACCTCCTTTCATTGCATCCTGTTGCCGTACTTGATCAAGAATGTTGAACAGGTCGATTTTTGCCTCATCTGGAAGTTCCCAGAAACCAACACAGTGTTTTTTGGTAATGAGTAGGTAGTGGTGCTTTGTTCCCTTATAAGGTGCAAAATTTTTCGTGAGTACCCAGTATTCTGTCTCGAGAAGTATGGGTTCAGTGTGGTATTGCATCAGGTGTTCAAGGCAGAAAGGACATTTATCATCCCCTTGTATCTTTTTCATCACCTTTTTCTGATAGTCAACACGAGCATGAGCAAGGTTGACGTGTTTCTTGTTATCTGAGTCTGACATAGTCACCTCTCTATACTGGTGTTGGTATCACCATGTGTGGATGTGGGTCATAATCACTGATGGTAAAGTCCTCTCTACGGGCGTCGAGTACAGTTGCCACCTTTTCACTAAGTGTCATGGTAGGGAACGGTTTTGGCTCTCGTTTGAGAAGTTCCTCCACGAATGGTATTTGACTTTCGTACATATGTGCATCACTTATGGTGTGTACATACTCAACAAACGTGTAGCCAATTTCCCGAGCAATGAGCATGCCCAGTGTTGCATACTCAACCATGTTGAGCACTACACCGACAGGCACATCACCGCTTCTCTGAAAATGGTGCAATGTAAGCTCCTTTGTTTCGGGGAAGGCGAGAATGTGTATCCAACCATGACATGGTGCTACCACCACCTTTCGTTTGAGTTCACTGTGCTGCAGGGTGTAAAACGGTATCCATGGTGAGACGATGTGTGTGCGCAAGAAGGGCATTTCCTTAATCTGCTTGAGTACATGCTCTATCTGGTTGAAGTGGTTGCCGTCAGGCATGGGAACATGTGTCCAGCCTGGACCATAGGAACCATCTCCCAAGTCATGCTCAGGAAGGTTGAAAATGTCACAACGTTCTTTGGTAACCCACTTGTCCCAGAAAACATCAGGACAACCGTAGGATCGAAGGTCTTCCAAGGTGCGTGCTCCGTGCAGGAAGCCGACTAGCTCACCGATAGCACCCTTGTATGATTTACTGAGGTCTCGTATCGGGAGAAGAGGAAAACCGTTCCTCATGTCGAAGTGCATTACGTGTCCAACTACCATGTATGCTTTCTCTCCATGGATTGGTTTTACCTCTCGTCCTGTAGTAAGAATTCGTCTGAGTAGGTCAGTGTACTGTGTGTCTGGTGTTCGTTTGTTGTAGGGTAGGTAATCCATAGTAACTCTCCTTTAGAATGGTAATACTTTTGCGTTATGTCCTAATTTGCAAATATATAGGGTAATGGTAATTCGTCAATGTTACGCGTCTGTGAGGACTATAGTATCATAGAAACTTATGAACCTAATACTCAAGGTTAAACGGGTTGTTGCAGACGCTAAGCTGCCTACCCAGGGACGTGTCGGTGATGCGGCGTACGACCTCTACGCTGCTGAAACGGTAGAGCTGCAGCCAGGCGAGCGGTGTCAGGTGGGGGCTGGTATTGCGGTAGAAATTCCCGAGGAGTACGCGATGTTCATTTGGGATAGGAGCAGTGTCTCGCACCTGCATGGGTTGAAAACACTCGGTGGGGTGATAGATGCGATATACCGAGGTGAGGTGAAGGTTGGTTTGGTGAATGTAGGGGAAGAACCCTACACGATAGAGAAGGGGCATCGTATAGCACAGTTTGTCTTACAGCAGGTTGCAATGATGCAGGTTGAAGAGGTGGAGACACTCTCTGAGACAGTGCGAGGCGAAAAAGGTTTTGGCAGTACCGGTAAGTAGCCGGTTTTTTATATAAAAATTATCAGCTAACGTAAAAGGTATGGAGTATAAAAAGATACAAGGACAGGATGAAGAGGTGTATGAAGCGCTCATTGGTGAAGAGCGACGTGAACGTGAGGGTCTTGAACTCATTCCAAGTGAGAACTACGTCTCACTTGCGGTGCGTGAGGCACTCGGAAGCGTGTTTACCAACAAGTATTCAGAAGGGTATCCTGGGAAACGGTACTACGGAGGACAGGACTACACCGATGTGGTCGAGCAGCTCGCTATCGACCGAGCATGTAAACTGTTTAATTGTAAGTATGCAAACGTGCAGCCACTCTCAGGGGCCCCGGCAAACGTGGCAACGTACTTTGCACTCCTTGAACCAGGAGACACGGTACTCGGTATGGATCTCTCTCATGGCGGACATCTCACCCATGGGCATCCGGTCACGGAGATAACCAAGGTGTTCAACTTTGTGCGGTACAAGATGAAGGATGTTGAGACGGGGGAGATAGACTACGATGAGATGCTCGAGGTGGCGAAGCGTGAGAAACCAAAACTCATCCTTGCCGGCTTCAGTGCGTACTCTCGGGAGCTCGACTATGAGAAGTTTGTAGCGATAGGACGTGAAGTAGGGGCGCTTGTGATGGCAGACATTGCACACATTGCCGGACTCATTGCTGGCGGTGCTGCAAAGAACCCGTTTGACGCTGGTTTTGACCTCATGACCACAACAACCCATAAGACGCTGCGTGGTCCACGTGGTGGCATGATACTGGTGCGTGAGAGTGAGGAGATTATTGCAAAGATCAACAAGGCGATATTCCCGGGACTACAGGGTGGTCCACACATGAACAATATTGCAGCGAAAGCAGTGGCATTTGGTGAGGCACTCACACCGTCGTACCGAAAGTACGCAGGACAGATCCTCAAAAATGCAAAAGCAATGGAGGAAGTGTTCAAGCGGGAAGGGGTGCGTATGATAGGTGGCGGAACGAGTAACCACCTCATCCTTGCTGATGTCTTCGGATCACTCGGTGTTGGTGGTGCTGAGGCAGAGAAGGTGCTCGATGAGGTAGGTATTACGGTAAACAAGAATGTCATAGCTGATGACCCACGAAAGCCAATGGATCCATCAGGTATACGCTTTGGAGCACCTGCTATTACGACACGACGTTTTGAAAAAGAAGATGCAGCTCGTGTTGCTGAGCTCATGATTGAAACCATGCGGAACAAGGATGATGCAAAGAAGAAAGAGGAGATACGTGAGGAGATAACCACACTCGCTCTCGAGAAACCGGTGCCCGAGGTGTTTGGGTGATTGCTGAAAAAACGATGAACAAAACAATGAACATACCATGGTATGTTCATTGTTTTGTGTATAACCTTGACTGATGGTACCTAGTTGTTGCGGTATGATGAGGGTAAGTAACTTTTATATACCATGTTCTATTTTATTGATGACCTTGAGTTCTTGATACTACTCGTGATAGCGGGTGGTGTTCTTGGCATGCTGTCGTTCGTGCTCTCTATTGTACTTTTCAAACGTACTGCACAACTCAAAAAACAAATGCAGCACATGGAGCAGTACCTCAAAGAGAAGACTGCACACCTCACTGCACCTAAGCAGCAGATGCGTAAGGAGCGCCCTGCTGTATCCGAACAGATGGTGAGACAAGAGGTGGCGAAGATAGAGGATCAGGTGTTTCCTACAGCACCTTCTGAGCCGAGTGCACTTGAGCGCTTCGGTGTATGGCTCAAGACCGATTGGCTCATGAAGCTGGGAGGTTTTTTCCTCATTCTTGGTCTAGCGTGGTTCGTGAACTATGCGTTTGCAGAGGAGTGGATAGGTCCTATGGGGAGAATAGCTGTCGGACTCTTGTTTGGTGCAGGGGTACTCGCGCTTGGACGATATCGTATGGGAAGGTTTATCTCTCAAGGAAGCATCCTTATGTTTGTTGGAGCACTCATTGTGGTCTTCACGGTATGGGTTGGACAAACTCCTAATTATGGACTCTTTACACAGATGAGTGCACTCATGCTCATGTTCCTCACCTCATGTGTACTTGGTTTCATGAGTGTTTTGTTCTCTTACAAACCACTTGCATATGGAAATGTTGCGATAGCAGCAGTGGCCCCAATGTTGGTCACAACTTCAACACCAAGCTTTGCTGGTTTGATGACGTACCTACTTGTGCTTTCACTGGGAGCTATTTGGGTGGCAGGACTCAAGGGGTGGAGAGGTCTCATACTCACCTCACTCACAACAGTTTTCCTCTACAGTCTGCCGTTCTTAGAAGAGGTTATGTATAAGAGTCACGTATATGGTGGTTACGCTAATAGTGCAAACTATGAGTACTATCAAAACAAAATAGCACTTGCAACGCAGTATGCTGATACGGGTCTCATGTTTGCTTTCATCTTTTCAGCACTCTTCTTTGCAGTTTCGGTTTGGGGTATGCGAAAGATCACAAAGGTGTCTTTGGTGGACCTGCTCACTGCGGCACTCACGGGTGTATACCTACTGCTCTGGATACTGTTTGGAGCAGGGGAGGAATGGCAGAGTCTTATACTTGTTTTCTGGACCATCGTTTTTGCTTTTGGTGCATTTACTGCAGTCAGACTTGGCGCGAAGTTACCGTACTTCTTTACATACTTAGGTGTTGGTGTGATGTTCTTGGGCACTGCAACAGCACTTGAGCTTGATGGTGAGACGCTCACCATAGCGTACATACTAGAATCAGCAGCACTCATTCTTACGGGGTACTTCATAACTCGTTCTGTAAAAGCGTTGTGGGTCTTGGCATTGCCGTCTATTGTCCCATTGGTTATGTCACTTGGTAGCATGAGTAATCACTTATGGGCACAAGAGGGTATCTTCTCGAGTGATGCATTTGTACTGTACTTGATTGTTGCGATAACTTTTTACCTAGCCAATGTCTTCCATAGGGAACACAAAAGGTTAGCAGACAGTACACTTGCTCATATCAGAAACATTGCTGTTGTACTTGGTATGGTGTATGCAACAATAACGGTTTGGTATGTAAGTGTGGGACTGTTCAGTGTTGAGCAACTTTCCAACTACCGTACGTACACGTACTACGATTATGACGGTGCTGCTATGGTAGCTCTCTTCATTTACACCATGGTTGCTTCGTACTTCTACATACGGAGCAAGGCAGAGAATTCAGTATGGAAACGAAATGTTGCTATTGCATACTTTATTATTATTGTTGGTAGGTTACTGTTCATTGATGTCTGGAATATGGGTCTCTTTTTCAGAGTTATTACTTTCTGCATTATTGGAGCAATCATCGTGACTGTAGCTTGGTTTGAAAAGAGCAACAGTAAGCATCTTACAAGTACTAATAAACATAGTGACCATGAATAAGAATAGTCTTCGGGCGTTTATCGTCCTCCTCCTTCTTTGTGCAGGTATATTTGCATCAAATGTGTTTGCGCAGGAAGCAGTTCCTGTGGTTACCTCACAAAAAATAACACCTGAGTGGCAAGAGCAGGCAAGCATAGACCTAGGTGCTTTTAGGTACACCATTCAGGTTCCAGCGTTCCGTGTTGATGTTCCTACTGTTGTTGAGTTGCCGATATACGGAGACATGTTTAAGCAGAAAACAGCGGTTGTGGTAAGCAATAGTGGTGAGTCCCAAAAAGCATACAATAAAACCTATACGGAACTACAAGAAGTAGAAGTGTATCCGTTCACTGAGGATACTGATAATATTTCTCTTACCTCATTGCGTGACGATAATATAAATACGTTTGTTGATTTTCCATTTGATGAAAATGCGATAAACAGGGCTCAGGTTACACTCAGTACTAGCCCTGTTGGTGCACCTTTTGAAACAGTGACTGCTAGAGGGATACGTTTTACTCTTGCGTCGAATGTGACCTTACCAAAAACAGTATCGGTAAAGGCTGTAATGCCAAATGGCGGACAGCAGGTGGTTCTTGCAGAAACTACAGTGACGGGAACGATTATGGCTTTTCCTGAAACAAGTGCAGGAATGTTTATTATAGATTTTGGACTCTCACAACCACTACGATTGTCTGAAATAGAACTCATGCAGATACCAAGTACGGTTACAACACATGCACTACGTTTTCTAGCGCAACCAGGAGAGACATACACGATTTACATTGACCCAGACAGGTCGTATGGAAGTGTAGCTCAGGAGTCTGTACAGCTCTCCAGTGATAAAGATGTTCTCAAGTTACTTGTGGGTGGAAACAGTAGTGTAAATCCAAACCCTGCTTACATAAGTAGTGACAGCGACGGCGATGGTGTCCCTGATGAAACTGACAACTGTCCAAAGGTGGCAAACGCTGACCAAATTGATGTGAATGGCAATGGACAAGGGGATGCTTGTGATGATTTTGACCATGATGGTGTCATGACACTTGATGATAACTGTCCAAATACTCCGAACAGTGCTCAGCGCGACACGGATGGGGATGGTATTGGAGATGAATGTGATTTCGAGGAGAGCAGACTTACAGAGCGTGCACCTTGGATACCATGGTTTGGTATGGGTATCGCAGCACTTGTTCTCATTGGCTTACTAGTGATGAGTGTACATGGCGGCGGTTTGCAGCTTGAAGAAAAGAAGGAGCAAGAAGATGTAAGTGATGATGGTGCACAGCGTGAGGAAAACAACACTACACAAGCTGAAGAAAACAAGAAACATCAAGGATCTCAGTAGAGTACTAGATTACACGCAGTAATCGATCATCTCCTCGTACAAGCTACTCTGGTATGATAGAGATACTATATGACACCGTTTATAAAAAACACATACTGGTGGGTACGTGAACATCTCTCTCTAGTAGCATTTGCTACGGGTTTTCTGTGGGACACGCTTACTTTGAGACGTATAGATCTTGTGTATGAAAATGTGGTGTTCATTGTGTACCTCCTCATTGCACTTGCAGGTATTTTTCTGGTACATGCTGTTGAGACGAGAGTGTTTGCTCCCAAGTGGCTTTTAAAATTTCGTGTGTGGCTACCCATCATTATTCAGTTTCCCTTAGGAGGACTCTTTTCAGGGTTTCTCATTTTGTACACGAAAAGTTCATCGGTGTTTGTGAGTTGGCCGTTTCTCCTTGTTCTCGTGATGTTGTTTGTTGGGAATGAATTTTTCAAAAGACGTTACGAACGTCTCATATTTCAAATGAGCTTGTTCTACTTTGCTCTTCTTTCGTACATGGTGCTTGTTACTCCAATTATTACGCGAAGTATTAGTACAGCAACGTTCCTCTATGCTGGCATACTTTCACTCGTCATAATTGGTTTTGTTCTTTACTACATCAATAAGTTCTTTCCAAAACTCTTTAAACAAGGAGGTGTGCGAATACTCTTTATTGTTGGTGGTATTTACCTTAGTTTCAATGCACTCTACTTTACCAACATCATTCCTCCTGTTCCACTCTCCCTCAAGGAGATCGGTATCTATCATAGTGTAAGCAGAGAAGGTGGTTCGTATGTGGTTACCTACGAAAAACCAGCATGGTACGAGAGTTGGCGTGATACCAGTAAGGTATTTCATAAAGGTCCAGGTGAAGCTGCCTACTGCTTCACAAGTGTATTTTTACCGACCCGTTTCAATGAACCACTCTATCACTCATGGCAACGTAAGGCGACAAATGGACAATGGGTCCGTGCCGCTGGAGGACGCATTGAATTTACTACTGATGGGGGACGTTTAGGGGGGTATAGAGCATATTCACTCAAGCAAAATCTTGATGAGGGAGAGTGGCGATGTGTGGTTGAGACAGAAAGTCAACAAGTGATCGGTATGGTGCGCTTCAATGTACTTGATGTACATGAGAGCGTGGAGCTCACTGATGGGACACGGTAGTTGAGTTATAGTTCTCTTTTCTATATAGTGCTTACTATGGTTACTGAAACTATACAGAAGTTAGTACGTGAAGCCCTTGCGAAACAGGGTTTTTCAATCGACGAAATTACTCTTGAGCATCCAACTGAGCTTGAACATGGTGATTTTGCTACAAACATTGCACTGATACTGGGAAAACGAGAGGGAAGAAATCCACGTGAGGTTGCTGAAGAAATTGTTGCTGCGTTTGGGAATCATGAAGATATAGAGCGAATTGAGGTGGCTGGTCCAGGGTTCATTAATTTCTATCTTGCTCGTACATTTTTCCCAAAGAGTATCAAAGAGATGTTGGAGGTTGGCGAGCGTTGGGGAGCAAACAATTCACTCAAAGGTAAGAAGGTGCTCGTAGAGCACACGCAACCAAATCCATTCAAACCATTCCATATAGGGCACCTCATGAGCAACACCATTGGGGAGTCTATCTCACGTTTGTACGATTTTACTGGAGCAGAGGTGCGTCGAGCAAACTACCAGGGTGATGTTGGTCTTCATGTTGCTAAAGCACTTTGGGGTTTGCAGAAAATAGGGGGCGATCCAAGTAATGTGGAGGATATAGCCAAGGCATACGTTACAGGAAACAGTGCCTACGAAGATGAGGAGACTGCGAAAGAGGAGATTGTTGCGTACAACAAAATGGTCTATGAACACGCTGATGAGATCAAAGAGGACTATGAAACAGGTCGACGTGTGACCCTTGAACATTTTGAGGAGCTGTATGCTATGCTCGATACGAAGTTTGATCACTACTTTTTTGAGAGTGAATGTTTTGAGCCAGGAAAGACACTTGTAAAGGAAGGTCTCACGAAAGGTATTTTCGAAGAGAGTGAAGGTGCTGTGGTATTTAAGGGTGAGCCATATGGACTTCATACTCGTGTTTTTATAAACCAAGCAGGACTTACTACGTACGAGGCGAAAGAGCTCGGTCTTGCATACAACAAAATGCAGAAGTGGGATTTTGATGTTTCCGTGACCACAACAGCAGTAGAGCAAGATGAGTACTTCAAGGTTGTTTACAAAGCACTCTCTCTCTTGATGCCTGAATTGGCAAAGAAGCTTGTACACGTAAGTCACGGCATGATGAGTCTTACTGGAGAGAAGATGTCTTCACGAAAGGGAAATGTCATTACTGGTGAGTCACTCTTGCGTGACATGCTTGCGCTTGCTACAGAGAAGGTACAAGATCGTGATTTACCAGAGGAAGAGAAAGAGAGTATCGCAAGAGCTGTTGCGGTTGCTGCAATAAAGTATTCAGTACTTAAACGTCGAGCAGGGAAGAATGTTGCCTTCAATCCAGATGAAGCACTCTCCTTTGAAGGTGATTCTGGTCCGTACCTTGAGTACTCGCATACCCGTGCATCATCAGTTCTGGAGAAGGCGAATGCTGTAGGTGTGGTGCCAAGTACCGAGCTTGCTCCACAGGAGACAACAGTGCTTGAAAAACTGCTGTACCGTTTCCCAGAGGTGGTAGAGCGAGCACAAAAAGAACATGAACCGCACTACATCACTACGTACCTGACACAGCTCGCAGCTGAGTGGAACTCATACTATGCAGCGGAAAAAATACTTGATGAATCAGTGACCGCTCCGTACAAACTTGCACTTGCAGCTGCGTTTGCAAACACTATGGAGAATGGTTTGTGGCTCCTTGGTATTAAAGCCCCAGAACGAATGTAACAGATCCTGTGTATTTATTTTATCAGTAGTAGAATAGAAGCTTATGTCTCAGCAAAACAAAAAAAGTGAAACCGCGACTCGCGAGGAAGAAGTGCTCGCCTTTTGGAATGACGG
This sequence comes from bacterium, assembly GCA_003252295.1. GTDB lineage: Bacteria > Patescibacteriota > Minisyncoccia > Phycocordibacterales > UBA12088 > UBA12088. The sequence continues at coordinate 27,760 of QKEV01000013.1, read as the reverse complement.
AAAGATATTTGAGAAAAGCTTGAATAAAGATGCCCCAAACGGCGAGTTTGTATTCTTTGATGGTCCTCCGTTTGCAACAGGATTGCCGCATGCTGGCTCACTCCTCTCGTCAGTAGTGAAGGATGTGGTTGGACGCTACAAGACGATGCAGGGCTACACGGTGCCACGGCGATGGGGTTGGGACTGCCACGGACTTCCTATTGAGAATATGATAGAGAAAAAATTGGAACTCAAGACCAAGAAGGATATTGAAGAGCTCGGCATCGACAAGTTCAATGAGGAGGCGAAGAGTACGGTCTTGAAGTATGTGGACGACTGGAAGTCGTACGTAGAGCGTATTGGTCGTTGGGTGGACTTTGATAACTCCTACAAGACGATGGATAACACCTACATTGAAAGTGTATGGTGGGCGCTCAAAAAGATCCATTCTGACAAACGTCTCTATGAGGGGAAGAAGGTGTTGATGTACTGTCCTCGTTGTGAGACCCCGCTCTCAAAAGCGGAGATTGCGATGGATAACAGCTACAAGGATGTGACGGAGGAGGCGGTGTTTGTAGAGTTTCGAGTTCTGAGTTCTGAGTTCCCAGAAAATACCTCTATTCTTGCATGGACGACGACACCATGGACCTTGCCGGGTAACGTGGCACTTGCGGTAGGGGAAGATATTGACTACGTAATTATTGAGAAGAAAGACGAGGGCACAGGTCCGCTCGTGCGTTTTATTCTGGCAAAGGAGTTGCTCGAGAACGTGTTCAAGGATGTAGAGTATGAAATTGTAAAAGAAGTAAAAGGAAAAGATCTGGTTGGCACCGCATACGAACCACTCTACCAGGTGGAGAAAGCTGTGGAAGCAAAGAGTAAGAAAGCGTGGACCGTGCAGGCTGCAGACTTTGTCACAACTGAAGATGGTACCGGTGTTGTACATACCGCACCAATGTACGGAGAGGACGACTACAACTTTGGATTGGAGCACGAGCTGCCAATCATTCCGATACTCGATGCGACAGGTACTTACAACGATGATGCACCAGAAATCGTACGTGGCATGTACCACAAGAAGGGAGGTAAGGTGGTTATGGGTGATCTTGAAGAGCGAGGATTGCTCTTTACAAAGCACAACAACACACACTCGTACCCGCACTGCTACCGTTGTGGTACAGCACTCATCTACAATGCACTCTCAAGTTGGTTCATCAACATACAAGATGTAAAGCAGAAGCTCTTGGATGCAAATGAAGAGGTGACCTGGTACCCAGAGCACCTCAAGCATGGACGGTTCAAACACATTGTTGAGTCTGCACCTGACTGGACCATCTCACGTAACCGTTTCTGGGCAAGCCCGCTCCCTATTTGGAAGAACGAGAAAACTGACGAGGTGACCGTATTTGGTAGTGTTGATGAACTTCGTGAACATACGGCGAAGTCAGGTAACACATACTACTTCATGCGTCATGGAGAGGCGGAGAGTAATGTACAACACATTATAAGCTCGCTCCCGGAGAATGAGCACCATGTAACAGAGAAAGGGAAAGAACAGGTGCTTGCTGCCGCAAAGGATCTCAAAGGTAAAGGTATTACAAAGATCATCACGAGTCCGCTCATACGAACGAGAGAGTCAGCCGAGATTATTGCTACTGAGCTTGGTATTGAACAGAAAGACATCATTACGGAAGAGCGTTTTGAGGAGTGGCAGCTCGATGATCTGAATGGAAAAGGAGTAGGTGAGCTCAAGAAGGTTTGCCCAACACCAAAAGATAGGTTCATGAAGGGGTGTGGTACAGGTGAGACACTTGTAGAAATGAAACATCGCATTGGTGAGGCACTCTATGAACTTGAGGAGCAGTATAAAGATGAGACTATTCTCATTGTGGCTCATGAGTACACACTCTGGTTGGCAACGTGTGTAGCTCGTGGTGCTGATGTTGATGAGTGTATAGAAATACGAGGCAGTAAGGAGGACTTTGTAACAAACGCTGAGGTGGTAAAAATAGATTTTGTACCGATTCCACACAATAGGGAGTATGAACTCGATCTCCATCGTCCATACATTGATGATGTAAAAGTTGTCAGTAAAAATGGTGATGCTCTCGTGCGTATCCCTGAGGTAGTGGACTGCTGGGTGGAGTCAGGTTCTATGCCGTTTGCCAGTGAACACTACCCGCATGAAAATGAGGATGTGGTGAAGCGTCGTTACCCGGGAGACTTTATTGCCGAGTATATTGCACAGACGAGGACGTGGTTCTACTACATGCATGCCATGGGTGTGCTTCTCTTTGATGCACCAAGCTTCAAGAACTGTGTTACCACAGGTACCCTGCTTGCAGCAGATGGTGCAAAGATTAGTAAATCAAAGAACAACTTCACAGATCCACTCATAAACATTGATATGTATGGAGCAGATGCCATGCGTTTCTACATGCTTGGGTCAGTGGTGATGAATGCAGAAGATGTGGCATTTAAAGATGATGAGCTTCGTGATGTGCATAATCGCTACATCAACATGCTCTGGAATACGTACAAGTTTTACGTAATGCATACAGCTGTTGATGCAAAAGAAACTCCAGGTAATAGTCCACATGTGCTTGATAAGTGGATCATGGCACAGCTCCACAAGTTGGTAGCGGAGGTTACTGACTACATGGATACCTACAATACGGTACGTAGTGCTCGTGCACTACGTGAGTTCGTTGCTGACCTCTCACAGTGGTATACTCGTCGTTCGCGTGATCGCTTTAAGACGGATGATGATGATAAGCGGTACGCCCTTGCGACCATGCGCGAGGTTTTACTTACGGTAGCAAAACTCACTGCACCACTCACTCCGTACATTGCTGAGAGTATCTATCGAGGAGTAGGTGGGGAAGAGGAGAGTGTACATTTAGCTCTTTGGCCAGAACGTACAGGGAAGGTAGATGAGAACATTGGTGAACATATGGCAGAGGTGCGACGTGTTGCTTCCGTTGCATTGGAGCATAGGCAGCGCGAGGGCATCAAGGTGCGTCAGCCACTTGCCAGTATTACTTTAAAGAACACCATACTTGATGGAAAAGAGGAACTTCTAGCGATTCTCCTCGATGAAATAAATGTAAAAGCATGCCTCTTTGATGCTACACAAGAAGATGAAATGGTGCTCAATACCGAACTTACTCCAGAACTAAAACTTGAAGGCGCGGTTCGTGATCTGGTGCGTGCTGTACAGGATATGCGAAAGAAGGAAGGTTTGCAGCCACAAGACAGTATTACACTCATGGTTGCAACAGGTGACGAAGGAAGAGAAGTGCTTACAGCGGGACAGGATGACCTTGCAAGTATCGCTGGGGTTACAACCGTAACGATAGAAAAGGTGGAAGATGGTACCAATGCAAAGATCGGAACAACTGATTTTACACTCAAGATCGTAAAGCAGTAGTATGCATGAGCTGCGCACTACAGATGCGTTTGTGATAAACCGCTATCCGCATGGGGAGTCTAATTTTACCTATAAGCTTCTCACTGAGAAGTTCGGCATGCTCTATGCGCATGGACAAGGGGTGCGTGAACTCAAGAGTCGTAACCGGTATGCACTGCAAACGGGGAAGCTGCTTGAAGTCACTTTAGTAAAAGGAAGGGAGGTGTGGCGTATCACCGGTGCAGTGAGGAAGGAAGACGAATCCTCTATGGGGTCATTAGGAAAGCGTAGGGTGCTTACCACAACAGGGAAGCTGCTTGCACTTGAGGATGATATGCGTGAGGTGTTTGAGATACTGCGACAGTATGCGCTTTCTACGATTGGTGATGGACAGGATGATCTTGTTGAAGCACTTGTCATGTTGCGGATTATGGATAAGCTCGGTTTTGTAGCACGTCCACTTGCAGAGCAAGAGATGGTGGAACTTTTAGGAACTGCTGCACTGAATAAAGCGGTGTTACAGCAAGCAGAAGAGAACAAAATGAAGCTCATTGCACGTGTTAATAATGCACTACGTGAAGCATTGTAAGAGGATTCTCGTGCTATACTCGTACATATATGTCTGACAGAGATGACAGCAGTATTGAGCACGTTAAAGAGGACCTTTATAAACGAGGGGTAGTACATGAAGAGCGCCACAGGCGTACACTTCACGAGGTTGAGCACGAAGAGGTGCAGTCCTCTTGGGATGCGCCAAAAACAGAGGAAGAGGTGGCACATGAGCATGATCCACAGTACATACTCGATGAGTTGCACAAGGGTCATGTTCCAGGTATGGAGGAGAGTGAACCTGAGATATTTAATGATCCTCATTTTGAACAAGGGCAACATGAGTATGAGGAAAAGAAAAGTTTTGCATCAAGAATCATAAAAGGCATCTTTGCTATTTCATTTGTGTTTTTCATCTTTGCGGCAGGGATAGCCGGTGTTGTGTACTACCGTGGGGGCAACCAAGTATCATGTGACAATGTGAGTATAAGTATCACAGGTCCACAGTCGATAGCGAGTGGTAAAAATCTATCCCTAGACATAAACGTAGATAACAGCAACCCTGTTCCAATGCGAAATACTGAACTTGAGGTTGTGTTTCCAGACGGCACGCGTGATGCAGAGTATCCTTCATTGCGTTTACCATCGACCAAGTTGGAAGTAGGTACTATTGAGGTGGGAGAACGGGTGCGTTCAACAGTGCATGCACTATTGTTTGGACAAGAAATGACCAAGCAGCAGGTGAATGCGAAGGTAACCTACGAGATAGATGACAGCAATGCATCGTTTACCTGTGAGCAAGCATACGAAGTAACTATTGCAACGGCACCTATAACACTTTCGGTTACAGGGCTTGAGGAGATATCTTCAGGGCAGGAAGTTGAACTCAAGGTAACGGTAACCTCTAATTCTGAAGAGGTGGTTCCTGATCAACGTATCGTTGTCGACTATCCATTCGGTTTTGATTTTGTTTCTTCTGAACCGGAACCAACAACAGGTGATAATGCATGGGACCTTGGTGATCTTGCACCTGGTGCACAGCGTATTCTTACGTTCAAGGGTGTGGTGCGTGGCCAGGGGACAGAAGCGAAGGCAATCAGTGTTGAGGTGGGTGAAAAAGATCCTGCAAATGTAGATAAACTCACTACGGTGCTACAGAAGGTGAGTCACCCTATCCTTGTAACAAAACCATTTTTAGCGCTTGATATTGATATCAATGGTGACTCAAGTTCTGAGGTGGTAGGTCAGTTAGGAGGCATGATCTCAGGTAAGATTACTTGGCAGAATACCACCGAGGATGCACTTCATGATGTTGAAATAGATCTAAAGCTTGACGGTGTCATGCTTGATGAGAGTACTGTAACCGGTGAAAGAGCATACTATCGTTCAGTTGACGATACTATTATTTGGACCCCACAAACCACTAATGGAAAACTTAATGCCATTGAGCCGGGTGAAAGTGGTGTGTTTTCATTTTCATTTTTAACAGAGAAGTTTGACTATAGGACAAGTGCCACAAATCCTTCGTTTAATCTGGAAATTGAGGCAACTGCTCGACGTATTTCAGATAGTGTAGAGGTTCCTCAAAGTTTAACAGGGCAGGCAAAACGCATCATTCGGTTTGATACAGATCCTACATTTAACACGTATGCTGTGTATAATATTGGACCACTCAACAACACTGGCCCACATCCGCCTGTTGTCGATACGGAGACAACCTACACTATTGTATGGAGCATCAGTAATACTACGAATGATCTGCGTTCAACAGAGGTTCGTGGTGTGTTGCCTGAGTATGTACAGTGGCTTGGAGTGTATTCACCAAACGATGCGACAGTGACCTACAACCCGGTTACCCGAGAGGTGATCTGGTCACCGGATGGAATAGCTCGTGGTGCTGGATATGAGTCACCTTCAAAAGAGCTCTACTTCCAAGTTTCAGCAATACCAAGTATCTCGCAAGTTAGTAGACTTCTGACATTGATCATTACTCCAACATTGCAGGGAGTTGACAGTTTTACTGGTAGCGTGATAGAACGAAAAGAATATTTAACAGATACGCAGTTGCTCAATGACCCATATTTTAAAAAGGTTGATGGTAGCGTGCAAAAATAATTCAGCAAAGTATGACTAAAAAGACCATAGAGGACATCACCGCACTCGCGAAGCGCCGTGGTTTTATTTACCCTAGTTCAGAGATTTATGGGGGGTTTGTTGGGATCTATGACTACGGACCATACGGTGTTGAGTTGGCTAATAACATAAAAGCAGCTTGGTGGAAGGCGATGGTGCAGATGGAGGACAATATTGTTGGCCTTGATTCAAGTATATTTACACGTCCAGAGGTGTGGGTAGCGTCAGGTCATGTTGGTGGCTTCTCTGACCCAATGGTTGAGTGTAAGGAGTGTAATACACGCAGTCGCGCAGACCATCTCATTGAGGAGGCAGGAGGGTTTGCTGACGAGAAGATGACCCCTGAGGAGATCAACAAGGTGTTTGATGAGTATCGTAAGAAGATCAAGTGTCCAAATTGTGGTAAGCAGAACTTTGCTGAGGTGAAGAATTTCAACCTGCTCACGAAATCAAACTTGGGAAACTTTAATGATGATTGGAGTAAAGATCCGACCTATTTGCGTGGAGAGACCTGTCAGGGTATCTACATCAACTATAAGAATGTGCTCGACACTACTCGTGTGAAGGTGCCGTTTGGTATTGCTCAGATCGGTAAGGCGTTCAGGAATGAGATAGCCCCACGACAGTATATCTTCAGAAAGCGAGAGTTTGAACAGATGGAGATGCAGATGTTTGTTACCCCTGAGAATGAAATGAGTATATATGAGACATGGCGTGAGAAGCGTATGCAGTACTACCTTGATCTTGGTTTTAAGAAGGAGAACCTCAAGTGGCATGAGCACGAGAACTTGGTGTTCTATGCTAAGGCTGCATGGGATATTGAGTACAACTTCCCGTTTGGCTTCAAAGAGCTTGAAGGTGTGCATGCTCGAGGTGATTACGATCTTACACAGCACATGAAGCATTCCGGAGCGAAGCTCACCTACAAAGAAGAAGGTGGTGAGGAATTCACACCACACATTGTTGAGACATCGGTTGGAGTTGATAGAACCTTCCTTGCAGCGATGACTGAGTTCTATGATAAGGATGAGCTCGGTGGGGAGGAGCGAACCGTACTTCGCTTCCCATACCGGTTGGCACCAGTGAAGGCAGCAGTATTTCCACTTTTGAAGAATAAGCCAGAACTCGTGAAGAAGGCACGTGAGGTATACGACATGCTGAAGGGTGAAATACGTACTGAGTTTGATGATAGTGGCAACATTGGTAAACGTTACCGCAGACAGGACGAGATCGGAACACCGTATTGTGTGACGATTGACTTTGACACCTTGGAAGATGGAATGGTTACTGTTCGTGAACGTGACAGTGGTGAGCAGAAGCGTGTAGCTATAGAAGAACTTTCTGCAGCAGTGAGTAAGTAAAAGATGTATATAACAGAGAAAAGGCGTCAGCTACTTTGCAGGCGCCTTTTCTTGCTGTACTATCTGTTGTAATGAGTAAACATGGTCCAATAACTATATCGATAACACCAGGCACGGTTGTGATGACTGTATTTGTGCTTTTGGGTTTTTGGTTTGCTTTTGTGCTACGTGATTTGCTCCTAGTCATCGTAACAGCGGTAGTCCTTGCAAGTGCTATTGAGCCCATAACGCTCTGGTGTGTGAAGCATGGTTTGCCGAGGGTTATTTCTGTTGTACTCATTTACCTTTCTGCGGTACTACTCCTCATTTCATTTTTCTACTTTTTCCTTCCGCCACTTACAAATGAAGCGACAGATTTTTTCAAGGCACTGCCTGAGTATATGGACAGTTTGAACATCAGTTCACCCGATCAGCTTTTGTTGGGTGGTACTGAGGAAGTGTCGCTCTCTGATCAGATACTGCAATTTCAGGATGTGCTTAAAACATCATCTTCCGGAGTGCTCAGTACTGCAAGTGCCATATTTGGCGGACTCATGTCATTTATTCTCATTGTGGTACTCTCGTTTTACTTTGCGGTACAAGAGAATGCTCTCCATAGCTTCCTTCGCCTCATTACACCACCACAGCATCAAGAGTACATGCTTGATCTCTGGAAGCGAGCGCAAACAGTGATAGGGCGCTGGATGCAGGGACAACTCCTTCTCTCACTCATTATTGGAGTAATTGTATGGATAGGACTCTTAGTGCTCGGTGTACCGTACGCACTCTTGCTTGGACTTGTAGCAGCAGTGCTTGAACTCATACCAGTATTCGGTTCAATTCTCGCAGCCATTCCTGCTGTGGCGATAGCATTCATAACAGGTGGAACAACATCAGCAATTTTTGTTATTGTGCTCTATGTTGTGGCAAACCAGTTGCAGGGGAACATTATCTACCCTATGGTGGTACAGAAGGTGCTCGGCGTACCACCACTTGTGGTTATTCTTGCCATCATTGCCGGTTCACAACTCGCCGGATTCTTAGGTATACTCATTGCTGTTCCAGTTGCAGCTGCTGTGCAGGTTTGGATAGCTGACATACAGAAGGGCAAGCAGGGACTCACGTATCCATCTGAGGATGGGACAATCGTATAAGCAGTAACACTATTTATTTTATTCTATGGGAAAAAAAGTTTCGTTAACCACCACGCTTCCGTATGTGAACGCAAACCCTCATGTAGGGCATGCACTTGAGTTTGTACAGGCTGATATTGTAGCTCGGTACAATCGTCTCATGGGGAATGAGGTTTTCTTTAATACGGGAACTGACGAGCATGGTATGAAGATACACCGTAAGGCGCTCGAGGAGGGTAAGGAGCCACAGGAATATGTAGATGAATATGCTGCACGTTTTAAGAAGTTGCTTGAACACCTCAACCTTTCATACGATGCTTTCATTCGCACTACTGACCCAAAGCACAAGCGAGCAGCACAGGAGTTTTGGAGACGATGTGAGGCAAACGGTGATATCTATAAAAAAGAGTACAAGGTGAAGTACTGTGTTGGGTGTGAACTTGAGAAGACTGATAGTGAGCTTGTTGATGGGAAGTGTCCTGAGCATCCAACAACACCTATTGAAACCATAGAAGAAGAGAACTACTTTTTCCGTTTTTCGAACTATGCGGACAAGCTTCTCGCGCTGTACAAGGAACGTCCAGACTTTGTTGTACCGGCACATCGTTTGAATGAGATACGTTCGTTTGTTGAACGAGGATTGCAGGACTTCAGTATCTCACGCCTCAAGAAAAAGATGCCGTGGGGTGTACCAGTTCCGGGTGATGATAATCATGTCATGTACGTGTGGTTTGATGCGCTTGTGAACTACATTTCAACTTTGAACTGGCCAGAAGAAGAGTATAAGGTATGGTGGCCATCCATACAGTTTGCGGGGAAGGATAATTTGCGTCAGCAAAGTGCAATGTGGCAAGCAATGCTCATGTCGGCAGGAATTGAGCCAAGTAAGCAAATACTCATACATGGTTTCATTAACTCTGGTGGACAAAAGATGAGCAAGTCAGTAGGGAATGTCATAGATCCTATTGAACTTTCAGAGAAGTACGGTACTGATGCACTGCGATACTTTCTGGCGCGACACGTTAATCCGTTTGAGGACACTGACCTTACCTATGAACTATTGCATGAAGCGTACACAGCAAACTTGGTGAATGGTTTGGGTAACCTTGTTGCACGAGTGATGAAGCTTGCTGAGACACACCTCGATAATCCTGTTGCACGACCTGAAGCAAACACCTTCACTGATGAGTATATAAAAGCACTTGAGTCATATGAGTTTAATCAGGCACTCGATCATATATGGAAGAGGATAGGGGAAGCAGATCAACGTATGACCAATGAGGAACCGTTCAAGCTTGTGAAAACTGATCCCGAGGCTGCAAAGAAGATCATAGCTGAGCTTGCGCTTGAGCTCTACCATATAGGAAGGTTGCTGCAGCCGGTTATGCCAAAGACGAGTGATACAATAAAGCAGGCAGTGCTTGAGAACAAGAAACCGGAAAACCTCTTTGTGCGGATTGAGCAGTAGGTATATACTAAATTATATACCTAATTATATACTAAATTATATAGCTACTATGGGAATAGAAAAAAAGACTCTTGGTGTTACTAAAACACATAAGCTGGGTAAGATAGCTGGTAAGAGCTACTACGTGACGCTACCGATAGAGTTTATTCGACACCTCGACTGGAAAGATGGGCAGAAGGTAGACATCACCCTTAAGGGGAAAGAACTTGTCATAAAGGACTGGAAAAAGTAAGAAGCAGAAATGGAGTATATAGATATACATACGCATGTAAATATTGTGTCTTTTAAGGATGACCACGATGAAGTGACCCTTCGTGCTCTTGAGGGTGGAGTTGGTATGGTAAACATAGGTACGCAACTTGATACGAGTCGACGAGCAGTTGAACTACTGAGTATGTATCCTCACGAGGTGTATGCAACGGTTGGGCTTCATCCTACCCATGTTGCAAACTGCTTCTTTGATCGGGATGAACTTGAAGCAAGTGAATACAAGGAGGGAGGGGAGGAGTTTGATGAGACACAGTACGAGGAGCTTGCACGTCATGAGCGTGTGGTTGCTATTGGTGAGTGTGGACTCGACTACTTTCAGAATCCAAGTGAAGAGGATCGAAAGCGACAACGTGAAGCGTTTGAAGCGCAGATTGCCTTCGCAAACAAGGTAGGGAAACCGCTCATGCTGCACCTTCGCAATGGTAAAGAAGGAAATGTGTACAAGGAGGCATATGAGATACTGAAGAGTACTGCAAAAGTACGAGGTGATGCACATTTTTTTGCCGGAAGCTTGGAAGATGCAAAGCGGTTTTGGGAGATTGGGTATGCAACGTCATTTACGGGCGTCATTACCTTTACCGATATGTACCATGAGGTGGTTCGTGAGACCCCTGGTGACCTCATACATGCCGAGACTGATGCACCGTACGTGGCACCGGTGCCATACCGAGGTTCCCGCAATGAGCCGCTCTACGTTCGTGAGGTGGTCAAAAAAATGGCTGAAATAAGGGGTGTTTCAGAGGATGTACTCAAAGAGCAGCTGTTGAGGAATGCCAAAAATCTGTTTGGTATTACGTCTTAAACTATTTCCAATACAAAAAAAATATGGTACAGTACGCAAGGCCCTCAAGGAGGGTTATATTATTACTGTAAAACATAATTTCATGTCAGAAACAGAAACACATGAAGACAAGGGAGGAGAATCCACAGTGTACGAACTTGGATACCACCTTGTGCCATCGCTAGGCGAGGATGATCTAGCGCTTCGTGTTACAGAGCTACAGAAGGCAATCACTGCCCTCGGCGGTTCTGTAATATCGGAAGGACAACCACAGAGTACTACACTCGCGTACCAGATGCGGAAGATGCGTAATGGACGTTGGGATAAGTACGACACAGCCCTTTTTGGGTGGGTGCGCTTTGAAGCGCCAGCAAGTGCTGTAGTTGAGCTCAAGGAGACACTTGAGCATGATGAGTACCTCATACGACACCTCCTCATTAAACTTGATGCTGTTGCACTCGCACCAGAACCAGTACGTGCTCCACGCACCAAGAGTACAGAAGTTGCAACCGAGCCGAAGGAACTCGAGAAAAAGCAAGAGGAAGAAGAGGGAGGAGAGGTTTCAGAAGAGGAGCTCGACAAGCAGATCGAGCAGTTGATCCAGTAGAGTAGGCAGTTTTCTGTAGTGCTAAAATTCACAAAGGGACAGAAACGGGTATAATGAAAATAACACTACAGTAAACAAATTGAACCTATTATAAGTATAATTTCTAACTGGGATGTATCTAAATAAAGTATTTGTTCTTGGAAATCTAACACGTGACCCTGAGCTGAAGTCATTACCTTCAGGTATGCAGGTGTGTAGCTTTGGTCTTGCAACCAACCGTGTGTACAAGGACAGGGATGGAAACAAGCAGGAGCAGGTTGAATTCCATAATGTTGTTGCCTTTGGTCGCTCAGGCGAACTCATTGCACAATACATGCAAAAGGGTCGACAGCTGTTTATTGAGGGACGTATTCAAACACGTTCTTGGGATCAGGATGGACAGAAACGATACCGAACAGAGATCATAGTTGATCAGTTTCAGTTTGGTGACAGTAAGCAAGGTGGTGGCGCACAACAGAGTGCACCAGTAGCTGAAGCATCAAAAAATGAGGCACCAGCAGGTGGAGATACGATAGATTACCCGGATGAGGAAATTAATCCAGATGACATTCCATTCTAGGAGTAGGTAACAAAAACTAACATGATTGAAAAAAAGAAAGAGGATACTACATTGCCTGAGGTGCGATACTTTGACTATAAGGATATAGAGACGTTGAAGCGTTTCCTTAATCCACATGGACGTATCGTTGGACGTAAGCATACAGGTTTACGAGCAAAGCAGCAGCGAGATCTCGCGCGAGCAGTGAAAAATGCTCGCTTCATGGGACTTATCCCGTACGTTGTCCGGTAAACACTTATGTGAAAAGGGAGTCCTTACATACAAAAAAACCGCTCATATGAGCGGTTTTTTTGTAGCGGTTACTTTATAGGACCTATGGATTTAGATGAAGTTCGAGGCATCAAAGGTTGAAAATGTGAGTCGTATTAAATATACGGTGAACATTTGAAAACCTGCAGATAACGAAGAAATTCGCTAAATGTATAGGGACTACTATGCTTTTTCGACTCTAGAGGCATACGCTCCAGTTTCTGTATTCACCTCTATTACATCTCCTGTGTTTATAAAGAGTGGGCAAGTTACCGTTGCACCAGTTTCTACAACAACTGTTTTTGTTGCACCTGTTGCAGTGTTGCCTTTTACGGCTGGTGCGGCTTCGGTCACTTTAAGGTTCATTTTTATAGGTATGACGATACTGATGATTTCATCATTGAAAAGAAGTGCCTCGTACTCTTCCTGTTGTTTTAGAAACTTTACCGCGTCACCTATTACGTCAGTAGTGAGAGGGAATCGTTTACTTGGGTTTCCTGCCTCATGGAACATGTACTCACCTTTACTCTCGTAGATGAACACAACACCTTTCTTTTCCAAATCTGCTTCATCAGCTTTGTCATTCTGATGAAAAGAGTATTCAATGGCTTTTCCTGTCTTGAGACCCTTAAGTTTTGTGGCGTTTACTGGCTTTCTCTGTTGCATGCGAAAGACTTTGTGTGAAAGGACTTTGCATGGTTCATCATTGAACACAATGACCTTGCCGGTAGTAATTTCGTTGTATTGAAGCATAAGATTCCTTATCAGTTATTGTAGTAGTGTGCATTCTAGCTAAATATTAGTTGGTAATCAAGAAGCACGTGCTACAGAGCCATTACTTTACAAACCATAAAGGTGTTGCATAGATATAGAAAGCGGTGTACCATTTTTATAGGTTCAATAATTCTTTGAAGGGGGATATATGATCTATAAGAAGGGTACGGAGTTGCGGGTTGTCGATGGAGAAAAAGAGGTAGAACATGTTGTAGTAGTTAACCACCAAGAAAGTCTGATCGAGGCACGACGTATAGGTGGAGTACCAGCAGATTTTCTCTTTCTTCGAGAAGGTGGTGTTTGGAAACTTGGCCTAAAGAAAGCAGGAGGGAAACCCTATACCATTCCCAAAATGCCCAGCTTTCAGCTGCAAGTCGCAGGCTGATACAATCCTCAGTAAACGCCCTGAAACCTTTCAGGGCGTTTAGTAGTTGCAATAGATACAACCAAAGGTACTATTGTTCTTATAGATATGAGTTTTATAGACACAGGAGTAAGTGAACTAACAGACGAGGAGCTACTCGCTCGTTCTGTGCATGAACCTGACTATTTTGTTTATATTGTAAGACGATACGAGGATGCGTTTTTACGAAAAGTACGCAAGGTGCTCTGGTCAAGGGAGGATGCCGAAGAGGTGGTACAGGAGGCATTTACCAAGATATACCTCAATGCTCACAGGTTTAAAAAGGTGGAAGGAGCGAGTTTTAAAAGTTGGGGGTACACAATTGTCATGAACACTGCCTGTACCAAGTATAAAAAGGTAGTTCGCGACAATTCGCGCACCGCAGAGCTCACTGCCGAGCATTTTGAGAGCCTACCAGATACGGTTCATGAAGAGAGTTTTGGTCTGGAAATGCGTGATGCGGTGTTCTCTATTTTCGCAAAAATGCCTGAAAACTTAGCGCGAGTTCTGGAGTTACATTTTATTAAACAGCTTGCACAGCAGGATATTGCAGAGAGAGAAGGGGTAAGTGTAGGAGCGATCAAGACGAGGGTGCACCGAGCAAAAGCACACTTTAGAGAGTTAGCAGAACAATATTCACCATTTATATGAGTACTATAGAACATGTGGTCATGGGTAGGGTGCATCGCATTCATGCTATGAGGAGATACGTAAACAGGACAACGCTTAAAATGTACGGTGTTATCGTAATGGCGGTAGCCCTCGTGAGTACTGTTTCGGTTACGAATGTCTTCCAAAATATGGCATCACTTAGCATCTTTGATGCTTTTGGTTACGTTGTAAACGCCATGACAACTACTGAGGTGTTTGTACAGGCGCTGCTCATTGGTATAGCTGTGGTGAGTGTTTTGGCACTCTATGACATACGAAAGAATCTTCGTGATCACCACAAAGTCTTCTTTTCTCAGGTATAAATAGATTTTCTTTTATAAAGTAATTAAAAGAGGTTTACTTGACCAAAGTATGGGGTAGGTAACTACAATTTTTCAGAACCCAGAACCCAGAACCCAGAACCCAGAACCCAGAACCCAGAACCCAGAACCCAGAACCCAGAACCCAAGCTACGCTGTTTTCAATGCCTCACGAATGTCCTTGAAAAGTGCTTTTGCTACGGACCTGTTTTCTTTGAGGTAGCTGCGTGCAGCGTCATAGCCACGACCGAGCTTTTCTTCACCATATGAGTATGAAGCACCAGCCTTTGCAATTAAGCCATACTTTTCACCCAGCGCGAGTAGCTCGCCTTCATGACTGATGCCTTCATTGTAGAGAAGGTCAAACTCAGTAACTCTAAACGGTGGGGCAACCTTATTTTTGACCACCTTTACGCGATGTCGTCCACCGACAACATCGGTACCTTTCTTTATTTGTGCTATACGACGTATGTCGAGCCGAACGGAAGTGTAGAATTTGAGTGCTTTTCCTCCTGGTGTAGTTTCCGGATTACCAAACATGACACCGATCTGCATGCGTATTTGGTTGATGAATATCACGACCGTTTTACTCTTTGCCACAATTGCGGTGAGCTTTCTGAGTGCCTGGCTCATAAGTCGTGCTTGCTTACCGACATGTGTTTGTCCCATTTCACCCTCAATCTCATCTTTTGGGGTGAGTGCTGCAACAGAATCAATAACAATAACATCTATTTTACCTGAACGAACGAGTGATTCGACTATTTCGAGCGCTTGCTCCCCTGTGTCTGGTTGACTAACGAGTAGTTGATCGATCTTCACACCAATATTCTTAGCATACTCAGGATCAAGAGCATGTTCAGCGTCTATAAAGGCACAGATACCACCTTTTTTTTGTGCTTCAGCAACAGCATGTAGGGTGAGGGTGGTCTTTCCTGATGATTCAGGACCAAATATTTCAATGATCCTTCCACGAGGGTAGCCGCCGATACCGAGCGCCCAGTCGACACCGAGCGACCCTGCTGGTATTGAATCAACATTCACTTTTGGTTTTGAGCCAAGTGTCATAATAGCCTCTTCACCAAACTTCGTCTTTATTGAGCGAAGCGCCTCATCTACTTCTGGGTTACTGTTCTGTGTTGGTGCAGGGGAGTCTTTCACTGTCTTGGTAGTACTTTTTTTCTCTACTTTTGCCTGTCCCGCCTTGGCGGTAGCTGTACTTTTTTTCTTAGCCATACGTAACTTTTAACTGGTAAATGCTTCTTGGTTATTACCTGGTGCGCCAAAAAATTCGATGCGCTCTTCTCTGTGGTGTCCAAAACGGTTTTCTGCCTCAACAAGGAGTGTGCCATATCCTTCAGGTGTTGTGAGTGTTTCAGTAAAGGTTCCCTTGGTGGTAAGTGGTACAGGTTTTCCATTAAGGTAGACGTGAGTGACGTTTTCTGTAGTACCGCTCACTTCAAAGATATCATCATCAATATAAGTACCGTTTGTAGGTGAGGTAACGGTGAGAACAGGTCCTCGCATAAGTGTGCGTGCCTGAAAGAATCCATACCCTGCAGTACAGCAGAGGAGTATGAGTGCGAGTAGGTTGATACTTCTTTTAGACATATTCGTCTTCTTCTTCAGACTGGTCGTAATCATCAGAATCTTCCGGTTCTGTGTCCATACTGCCTCCTCCATCGAGAACAGTACGTGGTTTATTGCTTCCATCTGATCCTGATATGACACCTCGCTGCTCGAGCTGGTCCATAATGCGGGCTGCACGTCCGTAGCCAACCTTGAAACGGCGTTGTATGAGGGAAGTTGATGCTTTCTTTTCCTGTATGACAAACTGACGTACTTCCTCGTAGAGGTCATCTAGGTCATCGTCCTCCTCAAGTTTGTCGAAGGCAATACCACCACTCTCTCCGTTGCCATCATTATCGGAGAAGTCGATAGCAGCATCAAGCTCAAGTTCATTATTTGAAATGATGTATTCAACAACATGCTTTACCTCAGGTGTTGTGAGGAATGGTGACTGAATACGTCTTGGTTTTGCCATATCAGCAGCAAGGTAAAGCATGTCTCCAGCACCGAGGAGCTTCTCAGCACCTGATTGATCAAGGATAATACGTGATTCAAGGAGGGAATTTACCTTGAGTGCTATTCGGGTTGGAATATTTGCCTTGATGAGACCAGTGATCACCTGTGCTGAAGGTCGCTGGGTGGATAGTATGAGATGTATGCCAACCGCACGACTCATTTGGGCAAGACGAACAATGGCTGCCTCAAGCTCTCGAGGGTAGTTGGTCATGATATCAGAGAGCTCATCAATAATAACAACGATATGTGGCATTTGTTCTGGCATCTCCATGTCAGAGGTATCCTTTCCTTTCTCTTTCGCCTTTTCAAACATCTTGAGAGCTGGGGCAACAACATCCTTATGGTAGCCAGCAATGTCCTGTACCTTATTTTCAGCAAGTACGTCATAGCGCCTATCCATTTCTTTTGCAGCCCATTTGAGTGAAAGGATACACTTTTTTGCATCGGTGATGACCGGTGTGAGGAGGTGCGGAATGTTGTTGTAGAGGGTGAGCTCAACACGTTTTGGATCCACCATGATAAAGCGCAACCGTTCCGGACCGTTGCGGTAGAGGAGGGAGTTCACAATAGAATGGATCATAACTGACTTACCTGAACCAGTGGTACCAGCTACGAGTAGGTGAGGCATCTTACTGATGTTTCCGTAGTGTGCGTTGCCTGCAATATCCTTTCCAAGTGCAATAAAGAGAGGAAGTGTTTCCTCAGTGAATTCTGGTGATTCAAGGAGGCTATTTAGACCAACTGTTGCTTTTCCTGTGTTTGGCACCTCTATTCCTACGAGCGATTTTCCAGGGATTGGAGCTTCGATACGGATAGGGGAAGCAGCGAGAGCAAGTTCAAGGTTTGACTGAAGTGCTACTATTTTGTTGAGCTTTATGCCTGCCGCAGGTTTTAGTGAGTATCGAGTGACGGTTGGACCCACTACCACCTCATCCATTTCAACAGGTATTTTAAAGTGCTGTAGCGTTTTCTTGATAACGTTTGCTCGTATCTTGGTGTCACCGCCTGTATTCACCTTTCCACGATCGCCTTCAAGAAGAGAGAGGGGAGGGGCGTTGTACTTGCTTGGTAACTGAAAACCTTTCTCTTTTTTTCCTTTTTTATCTTTTATATCAGATGAATCTTGTTCGGGTACATTTAAAGCAAAGAGATCCTCATCATCAAAATCCTCTTCTTCATCGTCGAGTTGTTTCTCTTGAGTGGGTTCGCCAGAAGCAAGCGTGTTTACATTTTCTGGTACATCATCAGCGTATGCTATCTCAGCATCGTCAGTTTCCTCGGAGTCACTTTTTTGGAATAGACCGAACACTTTCTGACCGATAAGTATCCAGAGTGCAGCGTCAGAGAGAAGTAGGAGCGATACTATGAGTATACCAACGAGTACTACTATGGTAGCAATGGTGTCGAGGTAGTGTATGAGGGGGTTGGTAAGTAGGGTGCCAAGCTTACCAGCAGCTTCATCAGAAAGAGTGATCTTAATAAGACCAAGCACCGAAAGAAAAAAGCCGACAGCTCCCGCGCTACGTATTGACCGTAGGCGGTTTTGCTCATACCCACCTTTGGTAAAGCAAGACCAGGCAGCACCAGCAAGTAATACAGGCAAGAGCCAGTAGCCAAGACCGACAATATAATAGATGCCTGCATATACTTTATCACCAGCAATACCAGCAAGACCGAGGGCTGAAAGTAAAAGTAAAATCGCAACAACAAAAAGCACTACACCGATGATGCCACGAATGGTCTCAGGACTCATAGAAGCAAAAAAACTGTCTTCTGTTTTTGCAGTACTATCCAGTTCATCATCCTTCTTTTTCTTTTTTGTTGCTCTCTTTTTCACTTTTGCCATCGTGGGTAATTGTACCATATTAGGGAACCAGTTTTTTACTAAAATGGTTGTAGATTAGCGAAAAAAGTACTCAATAGCGAAAACATTTTTTTCTAAAAAAACAACTTGCAGACATGTGTCGTTAAGCTATACTCGGTTTACAAATACTAAAAAGTCATGTATAAGTCATAGACATAGATACGTGACTATACGTCACAAAACTTATGGACAGTAACGTCAGCAATAACGAAAACATAAAGGTCACAGAAAGGATACAAAATATCTGCAAAACAATACGTGGTCTATCAGACAAAGACATAAAAGCTATGTCTTATATCATAGAAAAGACATCAAAAATTGCCAGTGTGTCTTTACTCCTAAGCGATGTACTTGATGGCAGCACTATTCTTAAAGACGAGCTACAAAGGACAGCTATGAGTCTTGTGAACGACACCGCACTAAGTGCCCAGTCTTTGAAGAAACGTGAACAAGTGATTGGTGATCTCCTCACACTCCTCACACTTTTGGGAACAGTTGAACGGAGTGGTCACTTATCTAAAATGAACACTGACACATTATCAAATGAGGTAACTTCACTCATCGACTTCATACATGCAATTGACTGGAACAATGGACGAAGGTTTGCTGACAGTAGTTTTTTTGGAGGCGATGTACCGAGAGATGTTTTTGCACCTGAACCAATGGTGAGTGGGTCAATGCCATATAACAGTCATGTAAAAGACAATGTACAGAGACAATCTGCACCTGTAACACAGAGGGGTGGCGTATACAGTTCAGAGACATCAGTAGTGCAACAACCAAAACAGCTGCCTCAATATAAAGAGAGAGTACAAGAAGTTCAAAAGGACAGACGTGCAACAATACTTGGAATTGTTCAAAAGAAAGACAGAATTACTGTAAAAGACGTTACAAATGTTATCAAAGACTGTAGTGATAAAACAATTCAACGTGAATTGCTTGCACTCGTTAAACAAGGTGTCCTTAAAAAAGAGGGCGAGAGAAGGTGGAGTACGTATAGCTTAGCGTAGAGTTCTTTGTTCGATGTTTTGCACCAAAACACATACTCGTTGACAAGTTTTGTGTTTTGATGCTCTTTATTGAGCGGTCGTAAGTTGACCTGTATGCGTACGTCAGTACAAACAGCAGGGAAAGCGTGTTTTTGTGTATCCGCATGCGGTGACGCAAGGGCATGGTACTGAACTACGTTGTAGTGTTGTTGTGTTCTTGACGAAAGCAATTTTGTGCATATTTATCCACATTTTCTTTTGCTTTCCTGAGTACATTCGCTCTATAATTGTAGTAACCCCGAACGGCGACAAACTTGTGTGCCGTTTGCTATGTTGAAAATGACTGAGGGGTGGCTGTTCTTTGACAATTGAATAGAGAAAATAAAAACAAATTTACTGAATGACCTTTGTTCTGCTTGTCCGCCGTAGCTCCATTAAGGAGCGTAGGAGGATTACCTTTGTACTTAAATAGGTAACTCTTGGTGGGCAACAATGGTTTGCACGAACCCACAGAAAATCAGACCAACATTCTTACCGCCAACTTTTTCTCTTCGGCAGGTCGAACAAAACCGAAGTGAAAAATTAACAAGTTGGTATAGTCAGGGCCTTCGCATTCGGCATCTTGTACAAGTGTCGAAGCTCGCCCGCCATTCATTATGGAGTGGGCGGGTCAGAGGGGTCAGATTATTAACATGTTCTCTATGGAGGCAGGGTGTCGAACCCAGTAATGTCTTCTGCGAGAATGATCTTTACCAAAGGGCTTACAAACTTTATTAGCTAGTTTTCCCGGAGGAGAGATAAACATTAATTAAGATATGGAATTAACGATCAATAAAGTTGCTGCCGGCGTTGTCGGTCTAGCAATGGTAGCTGGTCTTGGTTTTGCTTTTACAGCATCACGAGCTCACGCTATCTCACTTTCAGAACTCGTTGAACTTTTCATCGCTCTTGAGGTTATCCCTTCAGACAAAGCAGATGAAGCTCGCGCAGTTCTTGGAGGTCAGGAAGAAGATTCATCTTCAACCATGACCTGTAACTTTACTCGAAACCTTACAACAGGTGACACTGGTGCAGATGTTATGGAACTTCAACAGTTCCTTAACGCTAACGGCTACACAGTAGCTGTATCAGGCGCAGGATCAGCTGGTAACGAGACTGAGTACTTCGGTCCTGCTACCTCTGGCGCAGTTGCAGCCTTCCAGGAGGCTTACGCTGGCAGCATCCTTACCCCACTAGGTCTTACTGCTGGAACCGGTTACTTCGGTGCTTCAACTCGTGCTATGGCTAACAGCCTTTGTACTGAGGAGACTGATACACCAGATGTACCAAGCGTACCTTCAGATGATGACGATGATGATGACGATGATTCAACCTCACTTGGAAACGATGAGGGTTCAATCGACGCTGTAGATCAGTCTTCAGCTGACGAGTCTTCTCTTGATGAAGGAGAAGAGGGTGGCGTACTTGCTTTCGATGTAACTATCGAGGGTGATGTTATGATCAACCGATTGGATGTTTACACCGCTATGACTAGTGGTGCTGGTTCAGACGATGCTGATGATTACTTCACGCGAGCATTCCTTATGCTTGATGGTGAGGAGATCGCAGAGATCGATGTTGATGACTTCAAACAGGATGATTACGATTATGTAGGTGCAGATGGTGATGATTACCGTCTACGCTTCACTGGTCTTGACCTAGCGTTTGAGGATGGTGATGAGCCAGAGTTCCAGGTAGGTTTTGAAATGCTTGGTAGTCTTGACTCAGCTGACATCGATTCTGGTTGGACCGTTGCACTTGAGTCTATCCGTTACGAGGATGGTTCAGGTTGGACTGACAGCTGGACTGACACTTCAAATCCTCTAAACGATGTTACTGAAGGCTTTACTTTCGGTGCAGAGGAAATGGCTGAGCTTCGAATCACTGAGGATTCAAGCAGCCCAGACGCATCTGTTATCCGTGTTGATGATGGAAATGACAAGACTGAGGATGTAACCGTATTTGCCTTCGCTATCGAAGAGCGAAATGGTGTTGACATAGAGGTAGATGACCTTACTGTTCACATAACAGTAGGAACCTACGCTTCAACTTCAGCTGTTGTATCTTCTGCATCTATCGTGTATGACGGTGAAGTTCTTGACACTGCTACCGTACCTTCAACAGGTACCACAACGTTTGAGAACATGAACCTCGACATTGATGCTGATGATGAGGCTGTGCTTGAGGTACAGCTTACCTTCAACGGCACCAACGATGGTGTACGTTACACCAACGGTGAGACCGTTGCTGTAGAGTTCGTATCTATCGACGATGCTCGTGACGCTCATGGTAACGACGAGAGTGACATTGACATCAGTGGAACTCCAAGTAGCGACACCCACCAACTTATGACTTCTGGTATCTTTGCTGAGATCGTATCTATTGATACGGACACTAAGTCAAATGGTACTGATGATGACACAATTGGTGAGTTCAAATTCAAGGTTGACATTACTGCATTTGATGAGGATTACTACGTAAGCACCTCTTCAGCAGTATTCGACTACGACATCTTTGACAGTAATGGTGACGCAGCTTCTGGTACGCCAGTAGCAGTTGTCTCTTCTACTGCAACAAAGACAGGTGGTGCATATCGTATCGATGATGGTGACACTGAAACCTTCACCCTTACGATCTCACTTGAGCCTGGTGTTGGTGATTACTACACTGCTGTTCTTAACTCTGTTGACTACGGATCAGCTGCAGCTACACCTACCGACCAGACTGCACACACTTGTGCACCTGCTGAGGACTTTGAGTCTGACCCTGTTTACATCAACGCGTAATAACGTTGAGGTTTACAGCTAGGACCTTGTTCTAAGCATTGTACTTAGCTCAAAGGGACTACGTACGACACAAACCCCCACACTTGCTGTGGGGGTTTTGTGTTGTGCTACCTGTATGGAGAACAGTGTTGTGTACGTGGTATAATGAGAGAATGAAAAACCTCTTCAACAGAACGTTTTTTCGCTTCACCCTCGGTTTCGTGGGTATACTGATCCTGTCATTTGCTTTTGCTGCGGTGGTCACGAACATAGATACTCGGGACGAAATGCCTGCAAATACGGCAGCAGGGAGGTAATACTTGCATGGCGCTTGCTTCTACTATATAGTGCACTCCATAGCACCGAAGACGGTTGGAGGCGCAAGCCATAATATTTCTCCAGCTCAGGTCAAACTACACATCTCAATAAGGTCGTATATGAGATGACTTCGGTGCCTAATCATTAGTATTAGGCCTTTTATATGCGACGTAAGGTGAGAGCAATACAAAATATAATTTTGTATTGTCGAGCTGAGGAGCATATATGGCTTTAGACCATATATTCTATGGCCCTTACAAAGGAAAAAAAGAAAGAAGTATACGCAAAAGTGAAGGGAGCACTCGATGAGGCAGGATCCGTCGTGTTTGTGCACGCAAAGGGTATGTCTGTTGGTGAGACCCAAGGAATGCGTAAGGTATTTCGAGACAACGGAGTATCATACTACGTTGCAAAGAAAACCCTCATACGTCGTGCACTCGACGAAATGCAGTACGAAGGTGAACAGCCAGTTTTTGGCAAGGAGCTTGCTATTGCATGGGGTGAGGACCTTGTTGCTCCGGCACGAGAAGTGCAGGGGTTTGTGAAGAGCACGAAAGACAAGGTAGAAATAGTTGGTGGTATTTTCGAAGGACGATACATGTCTGCAAGTGAAATGACCGAAATAGCAACTATTCCATCACAACACACGTTGTATGCTCAGTTCGTAAACATCATCAATTCACCGATACAAGGTTTCGTTATGGCTTTGCATCAGATTGCTGAGAAAAAGGAGGCGACTGCTTAGTGTCGCACTATATTACTTACATTAAATAGTATTTAACATGTCAGATACAGAAGAGAAGAAAGTCGAAGAGACTACAGAAGCTCCAGTAGAGGAGGTTGCTGCTCCAGCAGCGGATGCTGCAACAGGAAATGACACTGAAGAGGTTGAAGTTCCTGAGAAATTCAAGAAGCTTGTTGAGGAGGTTGAGAGCATGAGTGTTCTCGAGCTTCATGAGCTCGTAAAGGTACTTGAGAAGAAGTTTGGTGTATCAGCTGCAGCTGTTGCAGTTGCTGCTCCAGGCGCTGCGGGTGCTGAAGGAGGTGAGGAAGAGAAATCAGCTTTCACTGTTGAACTTGCTGATGCAGGTGCTCAGAAGATTGCTGTTATCAAGGTAGTGAAGGAGGTGCTCGGACTTGGTCTTAAAGAGGCTAAGGAGCTTGTAGATGGTGCACCATCACCACTTAAGGAGAATGTTCCTAAGGAAGAAGCAGAAGAGATCAAAGCAAAGGTTGAGGAAGCTGGAGGTAAAGTTGAACTTAAATAAGCAATACATTTCTTACTCTTTGAGACAAAAAAGACGCCTCATGCGTCTTTTTTGTTCTTGTAAGGATTAAATACGTACGTTCGTCAACTGTTCAATAATGTGTGAGAAATGTACAATGGCTCAACAATGGAGCATTTGAGTAAACTATTTGGTACCCCAGCGCGAGTAAAACTACTACGTCTTTTTTTGTTTAATTCTGATGAAGTGTACGATAGGGATGCGGTAATAAAAATGGCACGCATTACTCCAGCAACTGCATCAAAAGAACTTGCAACACTTTCACGATCAGGAGTGGTAGTGCGAAAAAATTTTTACAAAGAGGTGGTTCGTCCTGGCAGTAAAACGCTTAAAAAGAGAAAAACGATAGGTTGGATACTGAACCAAAAGTTTATACATCTAGAGGCACTAACTGTGTTCATGCGTAATACGCTCGCTGTATCAAGTAAAGAAATAGCAAAACGATTTCGTGGTGCTGGTGCTATTAAACTTTTAGTACTCTCTGGCTTCCTCGTGGGGAAGCAAGACGGTGAGCTTGATATACTCATTGTTGGTGAAAACTTTAAAGAACATCATATCGAGAATGCGATACGGTCACTGGAAGCTGAATGCGGTCAAGAGATACACTACATGATGCTTACAATAGAAGACTATCTGTACAGGAGAAGGGTTCGCGATAAGCTACTCCGTGATGTAATGGACTTTGAACATGTTGAAGTAATCAATAAACTTTCTGCTGTGTAGAAAAACTATATAGTAAAAAAACAGTGTCGCGTGAGCGACACTGTTTGGTACCAAGCTGGTGCTTCTACGGTTGTAGAAAAAGGGGGATGAGTGGAATATGTTCACAACCGAGCATTGAGCACTTGGAGAATTCAATGCATTTCCAGACAGGACTATAGCATACACGTAACTGAATGCAATGTTTTTGTGCCCATGCTGTTGAAAACTTGTTTGAAGGTGATGTATACACAGAAAAGTATTTGACAAACAAAAGAAGACGTATATACTAGCTCTCACTGCTTTATGGAATCTTTTACAAGAGTAACAGGTAGGCGGGCTGGATAGTCAAGTAGTTTTACTACGCACACTTCCACACCGCCCAGAAGCGGTTTTTTATTTCAAAGATTTGTTTCTCAGTATAGTGCTCAAGATGAGCTCTACAGCAGGGAAGCAAAGAGGGAGCTACGGAAGGATGATTTGTACTTTGACAAAAGAATAAGCGGGAAACTTACAGTCGTGGTGACTGTAAGTTCAAGCAAGTTACTCTTAAAACTTTGTTTTAAGAGTAGTAAGCATACATCGTCTGGATAGCGTTAGCGTTTAGCGCACCAGACACAACATGCACACATTTTTAATCACGATGTGTGTTATGCGGTTGTTAGGTTTCTTAACAGGAAACCTAAGGGCATATGGTGGATGCCTTGGCTTGAAGAGGCGAAGAAAGACGTGGTACGACTGCGAAAAGCTTCGGGGAGGTGTCTAACAACCTTTGATCCGGAGATTTCTGAATGGGGAGACCCAGCTGAATAAACTTCAGTTATCCTAACTTTGTGTTAGGAGGCGAACCCAGGGAATTGAAACATCTTAGTACCTGGAGGAAAAGAGACCAATATATAGATTTTTTACTGTGCTGATATGCTTGTCAGTACGGTAAAAAATCTTGGCATTTCCTTAGTAGCGGCGAGCGAAACGGAAGGAGCCCAAACCAGACCCTTCGGGGTTTGGGGTTGTAGGGTAGTGACTTCTTAACGAGGAGAGTCAAAAAAAGTATTTGTTAGTGGAACGTGCTGGAAAGTACGGCCCCAGAGGGTAATAGCCCCGTACATGAAAACAAATACATCTCTCTTGTCATTATTCCTGAGTAGCGTGGGACATGAATAGCCTGCGTGAATCTGGGTGGACTAACACCCAAGGCTAAATACTCTTCAAGACCGATAGTGAACTAGTACCGTGAGGGAAAGGTGAAAAGAACCCCGGGAGGGGAGTGAAATAGATCTGAAACCATATGCTTACAAGGAGTCGGAGCGGACTTTGATCCGTGACGGCGTGCCTATTGAAGAATGAGCCGGCGAGTTTGCGCATGCGGCTTGGCTAAGGGGAGACCCCCGGAGCCACAGCGAAAGCGAGTGTGAATAGCGCGACCTTTAGGTCGTACGCGCAAGACCCGAAGCTAGGTGAGCTTGCCATGGGCAGGGTGAAGCGGCAGTAACATGCCGTGGAGGCCCGCACCGGTTGGTTGTACAACGCCATCGGATGACCTGTGGTAGGGAGTGAAAAGCTAATCGAACCTAGCAATAGCTGGTTCTCTCCGAAATAGTTTTAGGACTAGCGTTATGTGTTCCTGCTGGGGGTAGAGCACTGGAAGGTCTGAATAGGGGGAAACTTCGTCAGACCTATCAAACTCCGAATACCAGTAGTTAAAACATAGCAGTTAGAACGTGGGGGCTAAGCTCCACTGTTCAAAAGGGAAACAGCCCAGACCGCCAGTTAAGGTCCCTAAATCCATGCTCAGTGCATCTTAAGGAGGTGAAATTTCTGCAACAATCAGGAGGTTGGCTTAGAAGCAGCCATCCTTTAAAGATAGCGTAACAGCTCACTGATCCAGAGATTTTGCGCCGAAGATGATCGGGGCTTAAGCATGGTACCGAAACTGCGGATGTCATACTTTTGTATGACGTGGTAGGAGAGCGTTCCATTCTGCGATGAAGCCAAAGGGGTAACCCATGGTGGAGCGTATGGAAGTGAGAATGCCGGCGCGAGTAACCGCAATGCAGGTGAGATCCCTGCACGTCGAAATCCCGAGGTTTCCTTGGCTATGGTGATCAGCCAAGGGTTAGTCGGGCCTAAGGAGATCCCGAAAGGGGGATCCGATGGACAGATGGTTAATATTCCATCACCTCAGCATACTGCGAAGGGGGGACGGAGTGTTGTACCTTAAGCGACTTATCGACTTGTCGTCCGTGCCGTGAGGATGGTATTTAGGAAAATCCGGATACCTTTGTTTAATCATGAATCCAAGCGGAGCGGGAAGCTGGCGGCTTCGGCCAACGGCAACTTAAGGGAGCACGCTTCCAAGAAAAGCCTCTAAGCTCTAGGTATGTTGAGTCCGTACCGTAAACCGACACAGGTGGGAAGGTCGAGTAGACCAAGACGAACGAGTGATTTCTCCCCAAGGAACTCGGCAAAAAAGCGGCCGTAACTTAGGGATAAGGCCTGCCTCTGGGGCAACTCAGAGGCCGCAGCGAAAGTTTGCCTGGCGACTGTTTACCAAAAACACAGCTCTCTGCGAACACGTAAGTGGATGTATAGAGGGTGACGCCTGACCAATGCCAGAAGGTTAAATATTGATGGTGATTTTCTTTTGAATTTTGCTGGTTGATATAAGCCCTGGTCAATGTCAGCGATAACTATAATCGTTCTAAGGTTTGCTACATATCATTTTGATGTGTGGCGAAGGACTGGAACGATTATGGTGGAGAAGTTGGTAATAGATACACAGTAGCTGCCTCGCTATGTAGCAATACGTAGTTGGTTCGGAGGAAACTCCAAAAACATGGCCATATGCTGGAAACCAAACAGTACTGTTTGGCAATCAGCAGGTAACCATACGGTTCGAGACCCGTATGGCACCTCAGAGACTATACGCCATGCTCCGCTTCGAGCGGATGAAGATATAGTCCAACGTCGTAAGGAAACGCAGAGCGAAATTCCTTGTCGGGTAAGTTCCGACGCGCACGAATGGTGTAACGACTGGGCAGCTGTCTCGGGGAGTAGCTCGGTGAAAACGCAATACCGGTAAAGATGCCGGTT